>JBEKTN010000170.1:0-17094 GCA_049516015.1 Isosphaeraceae bacterium
CGCCCGAAGGGCGACGCCCCCAGATCCGAGGCTTCCGCGCTGGGGGCTCGCTGGCTGTCGCCAGCTCGACCCCAGCCACCCAGCTCTTGTCACCTGCGAAGATGCTGAAGTTGAACCATGCCCAGTTCCGGTGGCATGAACGGAGCGAAGGCCCAGGAGAGAAAGCGGCATCCCGGCCGACAGGGAGCCTTTGCCGGATGAGCTCGGTTCAGCTCGGTCCAGCTCACACTGTCCGCGGGCGGCGGGGCAGCTTGGCGGCGGGAAGCTCGGTCTCTGGGGTGGTCTGCGGGCTGATCTTCGGCGTCTTGACCGTGGTCAATGCGGGCGCCTTGGACTTGACCGGGTCGGGTTTCCGCTTCGACTTGACACTGCGTGGCTCGAACAGCCTGGGGACCACGTCGTCGAGCGTGTCAATCAGCCGGAATGTCAGGTCGGCCTTGACCTCGGGCGGAAGTTCGACCAGGTCCTTCTCGTTGTGCCGGGGAATGAGCAACGTCCGGATTCCGGCGCGGCGGGCGGCGAGGATCTTGTCTCGGACTCCGCCGACGGGAAGCACGCGCCCGGTGAGCGTGACCTCGCCGGTCATTGCCAGCTCGGTCTTGATGGGCAGGTCTCGAAACAGGCTGATGAGCGCGGCGGCGATGGCCACACCGGCGGAGGGTCCATCCTTGGGGACGGCACCGGCCGGGACATGGATGTGCACGTCCGTCTTGTTGAAGCGCGAGGCGTCGAGAGTCAGCGTCTTGGCGTGACTCTTGAGGTAGCTCATGGCCGCCTGAGCGCTCTCTCGCATCGACTCGCCGAGCAGGCCGGTGAGCGTGAGCTGACCCTTGCCGGGCATCCCGGTGGCCTCGATGAAGAGGATCTCGCCGCCGGCGGGTGTCCAGGCCAGCCCGGTGGCGACCCCGGGGATGCCCGTCCGGTCAACCAGCTCTCGGAAGAAGCGCGAGGGGCCCAGCAGGTCGGCAAGCTGGTTCGGTCCCACGCTCACCGTGCCCCGCTTGCCCTCGGCGCGGCGGCGGGCGACCTTGCGGCAGATGCTGGCGATCTCTCGCTCGAGGTTGCGCAGGCCGGCTTCCCGAGTATAGTCCGCGATGATCTTCTTGAGCGCCAACTCGGTGATCTCGAGATCGTCGGCCACGAGTCCGTGGGCGTCAAGCTGTTTGGGGATGATGTACTTCTGGGCGATCAGCGTCTTTTCTTCCTCGCTGTAGCCGGGAAGCTGAAGGACTTCCATCCGGTCCAGCAGGGGCGAGGGGATCGTCTCCAGCATGTTGGCCGTGGCGATGAACATCACCTTGGAAAGGTCGAAATCGACGTCGAGGTAATGGTCGCGAAAGGTCGAGTTCTGCTCGGGGTCAAGGACCTCCAGGAGCGCGGAGGAGGGGTCGCCCCGGAAATCCGCGCCCAGCTTGTCGACCTCGTCGAGCATGAAGACCGGATTGTTCGTCGCGGCCTTGCGAATGCCCTGGACGATTCTGCCGGGCATGGCGGCCACGTAGGTACGGCGATGGCCCCGGATCTCGGCCTCGTCATGGACGCCGCCCAGGCTGACCCGCACGAACTCTCGCCCCAGCGCTCGAGCGATGCTTTTGCCCAGCGAGGTCTTGCCAGTTCCTGGAGGGCCGGCGAAGCAGAGGATCGGTCCTTTCATGTCCTTCTTGAGCTTGCGCACGGCCAGGTACTCGAGGATGCGTTCCTTGATCTTCTCGAGGTCATAGTGGTCGTGATCGAGGACTTTCCGCGCCCGGCGCAGGTCAAGGCGATCGCGGCTCGACTTGCCCCAGGGAAGGATCGCCAGCCAGTCGAGATAGGTGCGGACAATCGAGTACTCGGCCGAGCTGGGGTGCATGCCGGCCAGCCGCTCGAGCTCACGCTCTGCCTCGTGCAGAACATCCTCCGGCGGACCCGCCGACTTGATTCGTTCCCAGAGCTCGGCGATTTCGGGATTATCGGGCTCGCCTTCTCCAAGCTCCTCCTGAATGGCCTTGATCTGTTGCCGCAGGAAGTGGTCCCGCTGGGCTTTCGACAGCTCCGAGCCGACCTGCTCCTGAATCTTGGTCGAAAGCTCCAGGACGGCAAGCTGGCGAGACAGATACTGTCCCAGCCGCTCGAGCCGGGTCCGCACGTTGATCTCGCCCAGCAGAACCTGGCGCTCCTCGATCGAGAACGGCAAGCTCGAGGCGAGCAGGTCAACCAGCCGCCCCGGCTCTCGGGTGTTCATGGCCGCGACCTGAAGCTCCTCCGGAATCTGCTGGCTCTGATCGATCATCCGCTGGAAGAGCCGGTTGACGTGATGGACGAGGGCGTCCAGCTCCACCCCTTCTTCCAGCTCCTCTTCCAGTGGCTCGACCTCACCAACTAGATACGGCTGGGTTTGAACCACCTTGACCAGCCGCGCCCGGGTTTGACCCTGACACACAATCCGGGTCGAACCGTCCGGAAACTTGAGCATCTTGAGCACGGTCCCGACACAAATTGTCGGATAGAGGTCAGTCATCCCCGGCTCGTCGACCTCGGGATGCAACTGGCTGACCAGCCCGACCAACCGCTCCCCGATCAAAACGTCATCCACCAGGCGAATCCCGCTGGGACGGTTGATCACCAGCGGCACGACCGTCTGTGGAAACACGACATCAGAGCGCAAAGGAAGAAGCGGCAGGCGGTTGGGGTGTTCGGTAGAGGGGTCGCTCGAATCCTTCAGGGCCAGGGCGTGGTCCGACCCCTCCGGCACCCGACGGGAGCCGCCTCGTCCTGAAACAACCTGCAGACCGCGCTTCGATCGTGCGGCGGAGGGCGATTTCTTGCGTGAGCGCATGGATTGTATTCTGGTATCTCTATCCCGGAGCCTCCCGGGGCATCCTGATTCCAATCCTGTTCCGGACTTTACAACGAATTGTTGATGATTGTCGGAGCAAAAGGAAGGGGGGACCAACCCGGGTCGCTCATTCCGACGGAACTATGGCAACGTCAATAACATAGGCTATCCCAAGGACAAGTCAAAGCGGCGCTTCACCTATTCTTTGTTTGGCCGCGGCGGTGGATGACCCCCCGGTCGCGTAGCGCTTGCACACTGCGTGGAGAAGCGCAGCCGCGAGGTGGACAACCGATCTCAATCCCGCCACCAGTCGTCGTCGTGGTAGACGCCAAACGCTTGAGCCTGGTGGAGCGATTGGAGGACCTGATAATTCAGGACGGCGAGGATTCCAAAGAAGATCACGAGGAAATAGTCATGACGGTTGACAATGGCCGCCAGCACGGCGAGCACGCCGGCGGTGACCAATGAGACAATATGAGCACGGCGGACCCCATGTCTGCGGTCAACCTGGGAAAGCACGACCTGGGTTGCCTGACCGCCGTCCAGGGGATAGATCGGCAGCAGATTGACCAATCCCCAGAGCAGGTTGATCAAGATCATGTTGAAATAGATCATGAAAATCGCCGGCGATGAGAATTTCTGCACCGCGCCGAAGAGATCCTCTTTGTTCGGGCTGAGCCCCACCAACCGCTGCATGACCGCCAAGTGCTCACTGCCGGTGATTCCCAAGGCCAGCGATGCGACTGCGAGCACACCCGCGCAGAGAATGAACCCGGCGCCGGGGCCCGCGAAGAGCACCGCCAGGCGCTGGCCGGGAGCTCGCTCCCCCTGGGAGGAGCACAGCCCTCCCAGGCCGTAGAGCACGATTGAGGGGGACCCGTGAAAATGTTTGGCCATCAGCCCATGGCCGTATTCGTGGACCAAGATCGAGACTAGAACGCAGCCGATCCAGATCAGTATTGCGGGGATGTCGTTTTCCTGAAATCCCAGCACAGCCGCCATCAGCCAGAAGAGGGGATGAATGCGAACCGGGATGTCCAGGAAGCGGAACCGTAAGTCGTAAGGGGTTGTCGACGTACCCAGCATGGATGGCCTCGGGCTCGCGTTGGCATATCGCCTGTGCAGAAGCAACTTCTTAAGTTAGGCCCCCGGCCCTGAATAGACAAGGGCCTTGGCCCCGGAGAGAACCCGAACCGGCGGCCCTATCACGGCGTCTGGTTTCGTGTTAGATTCACGGGAGCTACCTGGATAATCGGTCCTTGGTCCTGCTCTCTCGGGCGGCAAGGCCGCATCGTCCTGGACATTACACGCCCAAAGTCGCTCAGCGGCACCGTCATGAAATTCACCAAGATGCACGGGATCGGCAACGATTACGTCTACGTCGACACCTTCACCCAATCTCCTCCGCCTGACCCCGCCCGCCTGGCGGTGACCATGAGCGACCGGCATTTCGGCGTGGGATCCGATGGTCTGATCCTGATCTTGCCATCCGAGGTGGCCGATGCGCGGATGAGGATGTTCAATGCCGACGGCTCCGAGGGTGAAATGTGCGGCAACGGCGTTCGATGTGTGGCCAAGTACCTGTACGATCGCGGTCTGGCCAGGAAGGATCGTGTGACGGTCGAGACCGGCCGAGGACTTCTCTCGCTCGACCTCGAAGCCGAAGGCGGCAAGGTCCGGCGTGTCCGTGTGGACATGGGGGCGCCGATCTTGAAGGACGTGGAGATCCCCACGCTCCTCTCCGGCGAGCCTCCCATCGACGCGCCGATCCGGGTCGACGACCGGACGCTGGCCGCGACCGCGGTCTCCATGGGAAACCCGCACGCCGTCATCTACGTGGATGATGTCGAGCGATTTCCTCTGGAGATCCTGGGCCCAGCCCTGGAACATCACCCGATGTTTCCGCGGCGAGTGAACGTGCATGTGGTCGATCTTCTCAGCCCGAGCGAGGTCCGGATGCGGACCTGGGAACGCGGCTCCGGCATCACACTCGCCTGCGGCACCGGAGCCTGTGCCGTCTGTGTCGCCGGCGTCCTGACCGGCCGGACCGGGCGGCGCATCCTGGCCCATCTTCCCGGCGGCGACCTCGAGCTGAATTGGCCTGATCGGCAGTCGTCGGTCTTCATGACCGGCCCGGCAACAGAGGTCTTCAGCGGGGAATGGCACTCTGAATAGTGGCCAGTGGCCAGTGGCCAGTGGTCAGTGGTCAGTATGTGACCAGAGACCGCACCTTGAAAGCCAAGGTGACCCCTCGACGAGATCGCCGGATCTCTTCAACTGGCCACTGGCCACTGGCCACTATTCAATATGCTGGCTGAAATTGATCCACATTCGCCTGGGTGATTAACCGCAGGGGGGTGATGATCTCCGGGTCGAGGCTCTGGCCGCGAAGGTGAGCCACCATGGTCTCAACGGCCTTCTTGCCTTGCTCGAGCGGATCCTGGAGGATCGTAGCCTTGAGCCCGCCCTTGCGAATTGCGTCGAACGCGGTGCGGCTGCCGTCAAAACCGAAGACTACCGTCTCTTTCCAACCTTCCGCCTGGATCACCTCGGCGGCGGGGATGGCCATCTCGTCAGACTGGGAGACCACGGCGCCGATCTCACCGCGCGAGAACCGGCGGACCAAGTCGGTCATGATGCCCTTCGCCTTGTCTTCCTGGAAGCCGGCGAAGCGGCGGTCGGCGATGGTGATCTCGGGGTGTTTCTGAAGCACGGCCTGCAATCCCTCGCTCCGCTTGCGCTGGGGGCTTGAGCCCTCGGTTCCTTCGAGATAGATGATCTTGCCCCCTTTGGGACCGAGCGATTCCACGAGCGCCTCTCCCTGGAGCACGCCTCCCTCCGCATCGTCGGCGCCGACGTAGCAAAGCACAGTTCCACCGTTGATTCGCCGATTCAAAGCGATGATCGGAACGCCCGCGCGGTTGGCGGCTTCGACCGCGGGCACCAGGGCATCCTCATCACGCGGGCAGAGGATCAGGGCCTCGCACCCGAGGTTGATCAAGGTCTCGACCTGGCTGATCTGCTTGACGTCGTCATCCTGCCCGTCTCGAACATCGATCTCGACGCCGAGTTCTTTTGCCTTCTCTTCCAGACCTCTCTTCTGCGCGAGGAAGAACGGGTGGCTGAACGTGGGCAAGACCGCGCCGATGCGGCCGGCGGATTTCGACCCCGCTCCGGACCTCACAGGCCCCGAACCGGGGCCCCCGGCGCCCGAGCCGCAGCCTGCAACGGCCACCGACGCGCTCACAAGGACCAGAAACCCGAGGTCACGAAGCGGTCTCATGAGCCACGCCACCCTGCTTCAGGAAAACTGGAATCAGGAATCCCGGGTGTGGGCCATTTCGCGCCAACCCCAGCCGATGATCAGGGATAAAGTCAGTCCAGCCCAGAGGACGGTCGAGCGGCGAGGACGCACTTGCAGTCGGGGCATGAGAGTAAACTCCTTGGCGTAAGAGCCTCGAGAGCAGCCTTATGGTAATCGGACTTCGAGACCGGGGGAAGGTTCTGATCCCTGATGAGCTTGGGCGGATGAGGCTCTTCCCGACCGTCATGAAGAATTCAGGATTCCGAACCCGTCACGATCAACTCGGGCTCGGTGGTTTCAGGCTGAGAGGCAGATCCTGACGCGGAACCGATCGTTGCCCACTTGCCCGGCAGCCAGGCCGTGCAAAGTAGCGTGCCCAGGGCCAGGACCAGCATCTGAATGTAAAGGTCGCGGAGCGAGAGGCCGAGAACGGACTGGACCATCACGAGGTTTGCGGGGGTGAGCTGGTGGTGCGTCTCCGGTCTCAACGCCGCGCCAACGTCAATCCCCGCGGCGCCGGCTGAGGTCAGCAGATAGCTCAGCTCCCAGCCAAGTGCTCCGCCGAGGAGCCCCACGCCGATCGCTCCCCCGATGGTGCGGAAGAAGATCACGGCGCCGGTCGCCACCCCGCGCTGGCCCCAGCTCACGGCGTGCTGGACGGCCAGAATAAAGCTCAGCGAGGCCGGGCCCATTCCCATGCCGACGACGATCAGGGCCGCCGTGAATGCCAGACGGGTCCAGGCGGGGAACATCGCGCCGGCGATGAGTCCCGTCACGCCCATGACGACAAGGCCGGCGCCGAAGATTCCTCCCCTGCGGAATCCCCAGCAAACCACGGCCGGGGCGGCGAAGGCCAAGCTGATGGCCCAGGCCAGGAATAGCGGCGTGAGCGCCTGGCCTGCCTCTCTCGCATCGCCGCCGCGCACGCCCTGGATGAAGAGCGGCACGTAGGTCTCGATTCCGAAGAGGATCCCGCCGATCAGAAAGTTGCCGATCACCGAGGTTGCTATCGTCGGCCGGATCATCAGATCCATGGGCAGGATCGGATCTTCGGCGTGAAGTTCCCGATAGACGAAGCCGACCAGGAGCACGGCCGTCAATCCGGCCAGCACGAGATCGATCTTCATGCCCAAACTCGTTCCGTCGAGTACGATGAGCAGCAGTGCGGACAGCCCCGCCGTGAGTAGCCCGGCGCCGGCCCAGTCGATCGGAGCCACCGTCCGCCGCTCCACTCGTTCGTGGAGGCACCAGGCGAGCATGAGCGAGGCCACGACAGCGAACGGCACGCTCACGAAGAAGACCCAGCGCCAGTTGAGGTTGACCGTCAGCCAGCCGCCGATCAGTGGCCCCGCGATGCTCGACAGGCCCCAGACCGTGCTGAAGAGTCCCTGGATGCGGGCTCGCTCTTCCAGGGTGAACATGTCTCCCAGCAAGGTCAGGACAATCGGGGCAACAGCCCCAGCACCCAGGCCCTGAATGGTCCGCATGGCGATCAACTGGCCCATGCTCTGCGCGGTTCCGGAGAGCATCGAGCCTATGCTGAATAAGACCATGCCGAACAGCAAGATCCGCTTACGGCCAAAGAGGTCCGCGAGCTTTCCGTAAATCGGAGTGCTGACGGTAGACGCCAGCAGGTAGGCCGAGACGACCCACGGGTAGATCTCGAAGCCCTTGAGCTGGGCGATGATCGTGGGCATGGCCGGCGAGACGACCAGTTGCTCCATCGCCGTCACCATCATCGCCACCAGGAGCGCAGCGGTCACCTGCCGGCGGCCCGCGATCCGCGGCCCGGCCGTCGCTCCTTGCTCCCCGCCAGCCTGTCCGCCTCCGTCTCCGTTTTCGCTGGCTCCTGTCATGCCCGCAACTCCATGACTGGTCTCCACCCTTTCCCAGGGCATGTCTCATTGTACCGGCCTCGCCAACCTCCACACGGAACGGGCCGATCGGGATCGCGGTAATCCATGGTTCAATGTGACACTCACGGCCGGGCGAGCCGTCATTTCGGCCCGGCGTTCCCGGGATCAGCCGGCTTCAGCCAGACCGGTTGCGTGAATGCCCCGTTGCAGGCGATATCCCAGGCTTCGAGTCGAACCCACTTCTTTCCGGTCAGGTCGACCTCGAGCCTCAGCTCCTTGCCTCCAAACGGACCGGTATCCGACAGATCGATCCGTTGGCGATGCACCCTGACACCGTCTCCCGAGATCAGCTCGGCGAACCGGAGCGGGAATGTCCAGCGGAGCAGGGCATGCACCTCGGCGCGCCTGTCCCTTGAGGGCAGCTCGATCGTGGACCCGCTGCCCTTGCCATTGACCGAAAACTCCGGGATCAAGACCTCGCCCGTGGTGACTTGGTTCATGATCGCGTGTCCTCGCAACTGTGCGACCCCATTCGCGACACATCCCCGACCGGCTTGAGTCTATCGGCACTCCATGATCGAGAGGGCGAGTGCGGACTCCTCGCTCATCAACTGGTCGGTCTGGTCTTCCGTATCATCCGGGCGATGAACCGTGCCTCGGAGTCATGCAGGTGCGGCCAGAGCTGGAGTGTGCCGGCGGTGGTCGATTCTTCGAGGGGGTGGGGGAAGGGATCGAGACGGAACTCGGGGTGAGAGCCGAGGAAGGCGGTGATCACATCGAGCGTCTCGATCACCGTGGCTGTTGCCACCGAGTAGATCAGGGTCCCGCCGGGACGCACGGCCGCGCTGGCAGCATCGAGAAGTTGCCTCTGGCGCTCGACCAGTTGGGGCAGGTCTTCCTTCTTGACAATCCAGCGGAGCTCGGGATGCCTGCGCCAGTTTCCCACTGCCGAGCAGGGTGCATCCACCAGCACGCCGTCGAACGAGCCCGGCTTTCCCGGGGTGCGGCGGCCGTCCCAGAGCTTGGCGGCGATGTTGCGGAAGGGAAACCGCCGCAGCCGGATTGCCGTCTCGTGGCGGCGCTTGTCGTGTTCGAAAGTTGTGACCACGGTCCCCTTGTTCTGCATGAGTGCACCGAGATGAAGCGCGTGCAGCCCGGTGCCACCGGCTGTGTCCCACCAGCGCTCGCCCGGGTCCGGATCACAGACTTTCCCCAAGGCCTGGGATGAAAGGTCGTCAATGACCAGATCGCCCTCACGGCAGGGCCTCAAGGATGAGAGATCGGTATCCGGATCAAACCTGGCCGCGGTGGTGAGACGACGGTGGATCCAGGGCTTCAAACCGGCCTCGCGCAGCTCGTTCCAGATTGCCTTCTCCGCGGCGCCACGAACCCCGGCCCAGAGCGGCAAGCGGGTCTGCAAGGCGTACAGGAAGGCCAGCCGGCGTACCTTGGCCGGCGTGTCGCCGGGCGGCAGGGGAAGCTGGTCGCGGAGCCAGGTGGGAAAGAGCAGCCAGGGGTCGGCCGTCACCGGCCCGCCTCCAACCCACCGCTTGAGTCCCTCCGCCCGGGCGGTCCAGCCGGGAGCATCGCCGACCGCCAGCAAGCGATCGAAGGGCCGCCTGGCCTTGCTGGCCCAGGTTCTGCAAATCCCGTCGACTTCGTGGGTATCGAGCAAGGTGGCCAGCAGGAGCTGATCCTCCACCTGAAGCAGGTGAAGGGGCTCGATCCAGCCCCACCAGCGGCAGAGCGCGGCCATCGAGCGCAGCACCAGGTGGCGGTCGGTCCTGCGCACGTCGGGGTGGGTCCGCAACGCCTTGGCCACCGCAGGCTCGAGCCATGCGCCCGAATCGAAGACGGCCCGCAGCACGGCGGGCGCGACAGATGCCGTCAAGTTCGCCACGGCCGGAAGCGATATCACCTGGTTCGGACCGGGACGTGGACTTCCGGTTTGCCTGGCACGGGCTCCAGGGCCGGAAGCCTGGCCGCCGGACCCCGCGGCGCGGCGGCCGGGTCCGTCCGACGGTGCGGAGCCGGGCTGGCCGCGGAACACCCGCTGGCGCGAGCCAGAGGGATGAGCCTCACGCGGCGGTTTGCGCCCGAAAGCAGCAGGGCGTCGAGAGCTTTTACGAACCATCCGGGGCAAACCTCGAGTCTGGTGGACGCCGTGGCCGTCGTGCGGGGCGGCGTCCTGGCGTTCAGTGGGGTCGGCGACGGGCCGTCTTGCGATGCGGCCGGTATCCGCTACCGGGCCCGCGCTCAGAAGATGCCGCCCGAGGCGTCTTTGTCCCAGGCTTGGCGATCGTATGCACATACTGACCCTCGGTCAGCTCGCTCCGGGCTTTGGCCATCCGGGCCTGCAAGGCCGCCTGCGGCGGCTGGGCCGATATCAACGCATCGCAGCCGGAGCCGATCAGGTCGTGCCGGCCCGCTGCCAGCAGGGCCTTGCGGACCTCGAAGTAATTCTCCGGCTTGAAGAACTGCAGCAGCGCCCTTTGCAGCTTGCGGTCGCGCAGGTGGCGCGCGACGTAGACTTCCTGACCGGTGAACGGGTCGAGCCCGGTGTAATACATGCACGTGGCGATGTCGCTGGCCATCCGCATAAAAGATCAGGATATCCGGAGATCGCATCACGAGGAAGAGGGATGCCAGCCGCGGAGTGCGGTAGGGGGCCGTGTGACCAGTTGGGCGGCGAAGACGAAGACACCGCTTGCGACGGCCCTCGCGAAGTGCGATGATTCAATTCAGCCAGTCGCACGGAGGCTGCTCGTGGATATCCGCTTCTACCTCGACCCCGACACCGGCCTGCCCCACATCTATGGGCATGGGGTCACGGAGGGAGAAGTCGAGCAGGTCTTGCGGGCCTCCGGCGGCGACGTCCAGGGCAGTCGGGGATCGCGGATGAAGCTCGGCCGGACCTCGGCCGGGCGTTATCTCCAGGTCATTTACTCGCCCGACGAGGAACCGGGGAGCGTCTTCGTCATCACCGCCTACGAGCTGACCGGCAAGGCCAAGAGGGCGTATCGCCGCCGACGACGGAGGAAGCCGCAATGAGCGAACAGAAATTGCCGCCCGGCTGGGACGAGGCACGGATTCGCGAGGTGATCGAGCACTACGACTCGCAGGACGAGGACGAGCGGGCCGCCGAGATCGAGGCGGCCTGGGAGGCGGAGGGGATGACGCTGATGTCGGTGCCGACGGAACTGGTCCCGGAGATCCGCGCGCTGCTCGCCCGCAAGCAGACCGCCTAACCCGGCGCGGCAGCGGACCCGGCCACGCGGGCGGTTCCTGGTCATGCGAGATCGGTGATTGTGGCCGGTCCGCTGAGCTTTCAGGGAGGAGCCGCCCAACCCCGATGAGACGGACTGGGTCGACCGAAATAATTCGACCGGCACCGTGTTCGACGAGCTGGCAAGCCGACTTGCTGTGACCGGCGTCTTGATAGACGAACCGGCGTCGGTCGATGTAATCACCAGTTAGGCGAAGATACGCATGGCCAAACTTCTAGTCAAATTTGGGGCAAGCGCTGTTACGGCGATCTGTGCTGTTGTTGGTTTGTTTTGCCCATGGGGCTTCATCGCGTCAGGCGAAGCGGGGCAAGAAGCGTGGGCGTGGCGCGCCACTTACGCGACAGTCTTCGTGGCAGCTATCCTCTTGGGTACGCTCTCGTACAGAGTCGCCTCGAAATTGTAACTCGATCATTTTTTCCGTTTGTACTTCTTGTCCTGACGGCGCGCTGTCTTGCGCCCCGGTCGGTAGCCCTTGCTGGATTCGGGATTCGGGATCTGGTGGACGTACTTCCCCTCGCCCAGCGACTCGTTAGCTTTCTCCATGCGTGCACGCAGGGCCGCCTTGGGTGGCTGGTCCGGGATCAGGCATTCGCACCCGTTTCCGATGAGGTCTCCGCGCCCCGCTTTGAGCAAAGCCTCCCTCACCATGAAGTAGTTCTCGGGCTTGAAGAACTGCATCAACGCACGCTGCATCTTCCTGTCCCGCAGGCCTTTTGCGACGTAAACCTCTTCCCCCGTAAAGGGGTCGATCCCCGTGTAGTAAAGTGCTGTGGCGATGTCGAACGGGGCGGGGATGAAGTCCTGGACCTGGTCGGGTTTGTACCCATTCCGCTTCAGGAAGACGGCCAGGTCGATCATGGCGTTCAGGTCGCTGCCGGGATGCGAGGCGATGTAATAGGGGACGAGGAATTGCTTTTTCCCCGCCTTCCGGCTGGCGTTCTGGAACGCCTCGGCAAACCCTTGGTAGTCTTCGGAGCCGGGCTTTTTCATCACGCGCAGCACGTTGGCGTCGGTGTGCTCAGGCGCGACCTTGAGATGCCCGCCGACATGGTGCCTGGCAAGTTCTTCCATGTACTCCGGCGATTTCTGAGCCAGGTCCATGCGGATGCCGGAGGCCACGAACACCTTGTCGATTCCGGGAACTTCGCGGCTCAGCCGCATCAGCTCCACGAGGGGCCCGTGGTCGGTTCCCAGCAGCTTGCAGATCGTGGGATGGACGCACGACAGCCGCTTGCACTTCGCCTCGACCTCCGGACGCGTGCACCGCATCTCGTACATGTTGGCGGTTGGTCCGCCAAGGTCCGAGACCACCCCCGAGAAGGTCGCGTCCGCGGCCATCGACCGCAGCTCGGCCAGGACCGACTCTTGCGACCGCGACTGGATGATCCGACCCTGGTGGGCCGTGATCGAGCAGAACGTGCAGCCGCCGAAACAGCCGCGCATGATCGTCACCGAGTCCTTGACGACCTCGTAGGCCGGGATCTTCCGCCCCCGGTACATCGGGTGCGGCTTGCGCGTGTAAGGCAGGCCGTAGACCCGGTCCATGTCCTCCTGGCTGATCGGCAGGGCCGGCGGATTGCAGACGACCGCCTGGCGATCGTGGAACTGGACCAGGGTCCTGGCGTTAAGCGGGTTGGTCTCCTGGTGAATGACCTTGGTCGCCTGGGCGAACTTCCGCTTGTCGGCCTTGACCTCCTCGAACGAGGGCAGCACGAGCGCCTCGGCCGGCGGCGTCTCGCTGGCCCTCAGGGCGAAGGCCACTCCGCGCATCGTGCGCAGGTCTTTGACCGTCTCACCGGCCGCGAGCCGCCGGGCGATCTCGACGATCGGGTGCTCGCCCATGCCGAAGACCACGAGGTCGGCCTTGGCGTCGAGCACGATCGACCGGCGGACCGTGTCGCTCCAGTAATCGTAGTGAGCCAGCCGCCGCAGCGATGCCTCGACCCCCCCGGCGATCACCGGCACCCCGGGGAAGGCCTCGCGGGCACGCTGACAATACGGCATCGTCGCCCGGTCGGGACGCAGGCCGATCCGCCCGCCCGGACTGTACGCATCGTCGTTGCGCACCTTCTTGTTGGCCGTGTAGTGGTTGATCATGCTGTCCATGTTGCCGGCACTGATGCCGAAGAACAGCCGCGGCCGGCCGAACTGTCGCCAGGGCTCTGCGCTGCGCCAGTCAGGCTGGCTGAGAATCGCGACCCGGAACCCGGCCGCCTCGAGCACCCGGCCCAGGATGCCCATCGCGAACGCCGGGTGATCGACGTACGCGTCTCCGGTCACGAACACGACGTCGACATCGTTCCATCCCCGCGCCTTCATCTCCGCTCGCGACGCCGGCAGATGCGGCAGCGCAAGCGGAACGATCGGCAGCACGGGAAGCAACGTGGGCGCTGCGTGGGCGTCAACGCGGCGCGCAGAGCAGGGGGGTGGAGCAACCGCGTCGAGAGCCATTGAGTCCAATCAACCACGATGAAAAGGCAAATCCAGGCAATGCTTACGGCAAAGCTATTACCCCGGCACGAAAGAAACGCATTGTAGGTCAGGCTTTCCAGCCTGACTCTGAAACTTGTCAGGCTGGAAAGCCTGACCTACTTCCTTGCCCGCGTAATATTATGGCCCTGGAGGCAACCGGGACACAAGGCCGAGAGGAGGGGACTGAGGTTCGCCTCGCTCGGTGACCGTCACCCGGCGAACCACCGGCTCGCCAGCCGAGGTGCCAGCGCCAGCATTGCCATCTGGACGAGAAGCCGCGGATCGGTACCGAGGGTCCTGATCACGCTCGCGGACGAGAGAGCCCACGCGCGTGCGAGGCAATTTCGGGCCAGGTCTGCCTGTCCGTTACGAAATGCCTCATGAGATCGGTTCAGGAAAGCGCGGCTCAGCCGTCGATTTGCCAGCTTACGGCTACTCGCTGCCGCAGGCTTTGCGTGATCCTCCGGCTGGAAGATGGAGTCCAGAAGTCGAGCAGTCTCCTCCAGGTCGTCGGTCCCCGTCTTGAAGCGGTGGGTCTCGCTGGCCGCGTGCCAGCGGACCAGGACGGTGGCTTCGTGAAGTTTCCACGAAACGGCATACTTGCGCGAAAGCCGGTACCAGAACTCCCAATCGACCACATAGCGATAGGAGGGATCGAAGCCGCCGACATCAGCATGCGCGGCGCGGTTCGTGACGACCGCCGAACAACGGAGCGGATTCTCTTGCCTGAGCAACCCGGCAAAATCCCCGGGCGGAAAGCCCAGGAACTCCAGAGTGCGGGGCATCACGCCAGACACGATTTTGCCCCCGGGGTCGACGACCGAATCAGGAACCGGGCTGGATTGCTCGTCAATCACTCTTACGGGACCTGCGAGCAATCCGATTTGACTTGCTGCATGCTCTGCCAGCTCAAGCCCGTTGATGACTGACGCAAGGTGCCCCGGCAGCATGACATCGTCCTGGTGAAAGATGCTCACCCAGGGCGTTCGGCTGAGGGCCATGCACTGGTTCCAGTTGCCGGCCAGGCCAAGGCGGTGCTGGTTGACAACCAGACGCGCGCGGTCGCCCGCCAGGGCGCGAACCACCGGCACGGTTTCGTCGTCCGAACGATCGTCGCAGACCAGGAGGTCGAACGGACCGCAATCCTGATGCAGAATGGAGTGAATCGTCTCGGCAAGATGAACCGAGCCGTTGCAGGTAGGAATGGCGACCGTGAGCAGGGGGGCGGAGCTCGCCAAGGGTCGAACGGCCTCAGTTCAAGCAGGAATCTGGCCGGCAAGTTGCCGGAGAGTTTCCCAGGTAAAAAGCCCCGACGAGTGGCCGTCGCTCCAGGCGAGTTGGACCGCGTAGGTGCCGATCGGCTCCATGCCCTCGAGCTTCAGGTCAGCGCGGATGGATTCAGCCCGGAGGATCTGCTCACCGGTCCACTCGTCGCGGCAGCTTGCGCACGGGCATTCGGAGCGAAGGAACAGGTAGGGAAAGCGATCGACCTGAGCGTGGGGCCAGGTCACTTCCAGAATCTGTTCGGTCTGGAGGGCTCGGATGTTGCTGGGAGGATCGGTCATGCTTACGTCTCAGCCAACGAGGATCCTGGGGAGAAATGGCTCGTGATGATCGAGAATAACAAAGACGAAGGCGCCGTTGATAGATCCTCGGCGCGATCGACGCGATTCTATGTCCGCGCCAGGAGCGTCAACGCCGTGCGCCGGGCACTGTATCGCGCGCCTGGGGGAGCCAGGGTGGTCGGCCGGTTCGATCGCGACACGATCGAGTGCCGGCACACGATGGACGGCCACAGTTACCGCCGGCACTGGCCGGTGATCGCCAGCCGGCTCGAGAAGGCGGGTCTGGTCGTCGTCGCGCGGCACGAGTTCGGAGCCGGGGAAAACCCGGTCGATCAGGACTCGTCTCGGGACTCGTCCCGGCCGGAGTTCGAGGATGTTGACCACTGAAGCGCGGCTGCCCGCCGGTGCAGGCAGTCCGCCGCAGGTATCTGAAATCGGTGCCGGGGAAGAGAATAGAAGTATGGGGTTCGAGGTTCACCCACTCTCGCGTGACGACGTCCGATGGCTCAGCTGACCCTCTTTGACTCCGCAAGAGAAAGGTGTCACGCAGGTGAAAGGCTGTCAGCTCTTGCCCCGGAGGCTTTGATCATGACCGTCATCGGCTCTGCCTTGGAACTGCTCAAACCGGGCGAAACGGGTCTGTTCATCTCCACGGACGGACGCAACCTAGGATTGCCTGGGAAGAGGGAAGGAAAACAGAGGTCGCTAGAGTAGGATGGTGAAACCCTCATGCGTGAAATGATTATCATGCGTAAGGATGTCGGTGATGCCTTCCTGTCGCATGGCTTCCATCGAGATGCAGTCGGTGAGGCTGTAATCCTTGTCGAGGCGGGCTTTGTAGAGTGCGAAGCCGTCGAGGAACGTCTGGTGGGTTTGCGGGCGTACCGTGATGTCGGGATTGGTCAAGACCCGCTGTGCATAGCGGACGGCTCCCTCGCGTATCATTCGCCCCTGACCGCTGAAATGGGCAAGGAATTCGGTCAGGACTTCTTCCGAAGTAACGATCGTCGTCCCGCGTAATGTCCGGCGGGCCCGGACCGCCAATTGGTGCCATTGATCGAGGGGGTTGGCCAGGGCGATCCAGTAGACCGTGTCAGCGAAAACCCACCTCATTGCGTCGGCGGACGCTTCGGCGTGCCGTAGATGTAATGGTCGTGCTGCTCGGCCCCGTCGGTGGGCAGCTTGGCCCATTCCTCGTCCGGGATGGTGGCGGCGATCTCCGCGAATTCCTCCCAGATCGGCTTATGCTTCGGGGCTGGCTCGGCCTGGCTGGCCGATGGCTGCTCCGCCTGAGGTTGCTCCTGCTTCAGCCGCTGGACGAGTAGGGAGGCGGCCGCGGCCATCGCATCGTCGAGCGAGGCATAGCGGCCCCTGTGTACGGCCGCGAGGATGGGTTTTTCCAGGTTCTCGGGTAATTGTATCGTCATAATTGCGATGACCTTTGGCTCTAGACTACCACAGCCGCCGGGACTTGCCAAGCCGGATCAGTGCGTGCATGTTGGGCGTTATTGCTTCCCTTCCAACAGATTAACGGAAGAGGGAAAAAGGGACATCACTGATATCGACCGTTTGAGAGGGGTTGGAGCCTCGAGAACATGCAGGTAAACGCTTGATGCAAGCGGCTTAGGGGTTAAGGAAGCTCTATTCAGTGATGACCCTTTTTCCCTCCCCCTCCTCCAAAAGCAGCCGCAGGGCATCGTCGACCAACGACTCGTTTTCCCGAGCCGCCAGTTCCAAGATTTGCACATATTCCCGCGCGGCCCGCTTCGGCGTGGTCTGGCGCAGCGCGTCG
>JBEKTN010000171.1:0-17061 GCA_049516015.1 Isosphaeraceae bacterium
GGTAATCAAGCGAAAGATGTCGAAATGGAAGAAGAAACGCCCCCAGCATCGGCGACAGCCACCCTTGAAGAAAACCTTTAAGGAGTCAGTGGTTATGATTCGTTAAACGGTATTGGCTCTAAGCCTTGGTCGATAGCAATGGCGGCTATCATAGGGTCCGCCCGGCCGATGGGCTGACCGATGCGGTCAAGATCGCCGGTAATGCGGCCCGCCAACTCGGCGGCGGATACATCCAAGGGGAAAATTTCTTCAGAGGCGATGGAAGCCATGAAGGCGTGCAGTCGCTGAAGCTGCTGGGCTTTCTGGTATCCCCGGACGATTTCAAGAACCGTGATGGTAGAGAAAGAGTAATAGCCGAACACCTTCCGATAGGTGTTGGCATTGGCCGCGATGGCCGAATTCTTCCCTTTGCCGATCTCGGACAGGGTATCCGTGTCGAGCAGTGCCTTATTCACCGGTGCTTAACCGCCACGGCTGTTGCTCACGGTGCCGCATGGCATCTTCAACGATCTGGTCCATCAATTCCGCATGGTCGCTCATCGAGCCGAGCAAGGGATCAGCGGAGGGCCGGGCGACGGTAGGTGCCGTCGCCATTTTGCTCTCCAGCTCGCGGTACAATCGCTGCATCTGCTCCGGCGAAAGGGTAGCGACGCTATTCAGAAGATGATTAAATTCGTTATGTGACATAAACCTTATCCCTTTCGTTGGCGGCGGCGGTGCTGCGACCGAAAGTCGTTACTATGCCCATCTTAAGGCATTATTGGCCGTAAGTCGAGTGGCAAGAATAGATGATGACGCGGAGGAAGGGGAGCTGAAATGATGGGTAAACGTCCCGCCGACCCGATAACCGCTAGGGAAATCGCGAGCTCCAAGGGGGGGACATAGTGGATTGCACGTGGAGCGGAATGTCTCCCTCGCGACGTCCGCCGACGCTCGTCTCAGGCGACCAGTCGGTTTGACGGCAGTACGGTGCACCGATGTCTTTGCGTTCGAACCGGGTCCGGCATCATGGAAGCACGCCCCCACCCCCGAGCGCTGCCCCCGCCCAGAACCACTTGGGCAAAATCGGCCACCCGAGTTTACTCTGTGCTACAAAGTAAGTGGCCCCTCCGCGCTCCCTCCCCGCTTTGAGCCAGTGGACCCAAGGGAAAGAGATGGAAATGATTGAGAACCGTCAGAACAAGGCCGGCTTCTCGGGTGTTTGTCGTTGTCAAATAACTACTTATGACAAAGAATCGGAAGTCCCACGGGGGCATTGAGCGGCACCGAAACTTCAGAAACCTCTACTAATCTGAACCGGACGCCCGTCCAGTACCGGTGAAAGTGGACCCTGTTCAAGCTGACGTTGGTGCCACAAAGTCTGGCGGCCCGGATCGTCCTGCTGATGCTGCACTGAAACCGTCCTGAATGACTCACTGCCCGGGACCTTGGCCGAGGCGACCGAATCTGCGGAATCGCCGTGGAAACGGGCCGCCCGGCTCCGCCGGTTGCGGAGGCTGCGGAGGGTGGTTGAGACGCTGCGGGCGCTGGAGGCCCGGGCCGAACGGGCCGCCGCCCATACGCCCGGCTCCCGGTCCGGGTGCCATTCCAGGACCAAAACCACCGAGCCCCGGCCCGCGTTGCGGAAACTGGATTCCCTCGTCGATGACTCTGCCGTCGAAACCGCCCATCGGAATGGGCATCCGCGGGTCGATCACTTCTTCGTTCTCGCCGGGGTTGTCGCCAGGGGACGACTTCGTCGCCGGTGGTTTGTCGATCAGGCGCTGAGCCAGGTAACGGGTCCAGAGACGCCCTGGCTCATCTGCCGGAGTGAACACCATTCCGACCGGCGTCTCCTCGACCCGGCGCGTCTGGCCACCCTGGACCTTCAGCAGGTAATCGACCACGGCACGGGCCTGGAGGGTCATGTCCTGGGCGTGCAGGACCTGGGCTCGCAGGGCCAGCAGCCGAAACTTCAGATCGGGCGTCGCGGCACGCGACGCGAGGACATCGAGATCGGCCTCCGCATCCTTGAAGTTGCCGCGCAGGTAGTCGAAGAAAAGGCGATATTCGTCTTGAGGCTTGCCAACCGGGTCGTCGCTGGCCGCGCTGCTCTGGTCCGCGGGCGGCTCGTCGAGCAATGCTCTGGCGATCTTGCCGATTCGGCGCAGGCGGATCATCGCAGGATTCTGTTCCAGCATTTCACCGGGGGCCGGCAGCAACGAGACCCGTTCGACGGGCTGGCCGTCGAGCGACGGCTGCGGCACAGTCTGCAGCAGGCCGTTAGCAGTCGCGACGAGGGTCGTGAGCCACTCTTGACGCGTACAAGCGTTCGGCGCGATGAGTTTCACGTTGGTCGTCCCCAGGTCACAAAGCAAGGGAGGCGACGACCCTCCCAGCGTGTCGATCCGAACGGCCACGACCTGGTCGTCCGGGTGCAAGGCCAGCGAGCCAATCCTGAGGCTGATGTCCAGCGGGTGAAATTTCTTCAAGACCGTCTGGCGGCGGATGTTGTTGTAGCCGATGACGGGAATCTGTCCCTCGAGATCAGCCGAGAAGACGCACTCTTCCTGGTCTCGATCGAAGCCCAGGGAAAAACGCTGCGAGGCGTTCGGCGAGGGGGCGTCCAGCCCCAGTGCGAGCATCCGGTTGGCATCCAGATTCTCGGGTGGTTGAGAGTTTCTCAGTGGCAACGGACCACGGTTCGACTCTCTCATGGGTCCCTCGTCTCGAAGAACCATGGCGCGTGTGGCCACCCTCGAATCAACGAAAACCCGGAGCAGGTCGAACTCTTGAGGGCGCACCTGTACCCGTCGCGCCGCCACAAGGACCGATTGACCGTCCAGGCTCCAGGATGCCGGCTCAGACATGTCGCTAAGCTCGGCGAGTGACCGACCCGGCCCGAAGTCGTGACCGATCACGTGAAGCGTCTGCGTCGCCGAGCCGTCTTGGGCAGTGCGGACAAACGTCATCCGCGAGCTATCGGGTGACCACGAGGGTAGGCTGGCCCGGTCGAGGGTCTTGAGTACCCGGCCTTGTTCGGGCAACACGATCAGGATCGCGGCAGTCCGGCCCGGACGCGGGACCGCGAGGTACTGGCCATCGGGACTCCACGAGCCCTTCAACTCGCAAAAGGTCGCGACCTGATCCCGGTTGAGCGTGATCTCAGGCAGCGTCATGACCACCCGCTGCCGATCGAGGGACTCCTGAACCACCAGCTCGAACTGACCTCGTAACAGACTCGGATCCGTGCCGGGCGATCGGGGAACGAACCGGCAATAGAACAAGGTATGTCCGTCTGGCCCCCAGGCTGGCGAAGAGAGCGGATATGCCGCGTCGGCGATCAGCACCGAGACTCCAGACGCCCGCTCGGTTGCCCAGATCCGGTATCTTGGGAGTCCTGCCTTCGGCCGCTCATCCAGAGGAAGAAAGGATCCGCTTCGAGCAGGAAACAAAGCCCCGGAATCGTACAGCCAGCCCGGTTTGAGCGTGGGGGCGTCCGCGGGCTCGACCATGGTGTAAGCCAGCCATTGACCATCCGGTGACCACGACATTGGCGCATGCAGGCATGAGGCCGTCAGAGATGTCGCCATGAGACGGACCAAGCTGAGAAGAACTGGCTGCATGGTTGTGGCCTTCCCGAGACATTCCAGACAGACCTGCGGCGGCTCCCATGCAAGCGGTCCGATCCGCCCCGGCCGGTGCGGCCCACCGCCGGGAGATCGGGTTCGTACGAGCCGCTTTCGACCGCTGACGATTGCCAGCCGCCGTTTCATCCCCGGTAGACGTAGTATAAGGTCAGCAAATCCAAGTTCCTAGCTGATCTTGGCTGACCATTGCGGATCGCCCGGCAGAGCGCGAAGTGAAATCGGGGTCTCGGTGTTTGACGAACCGTCGGCGGGTTGTAGAGTCACTTCTGACCTCATGCTGGTCGCGGACTGAGTCTGCGGCGGGGCCGGCTCTTGAAATCATGGTGCCTGCTGGGTTATGTTATTGTGATATTGTTCGTAGTGGCGGAAGGCAAACGACCCCGGCGAAGTGCCACGACCTCCTGTACACCCTTCTCGTTGCCCAATGAAACTCGGGAGACCCCATGCGTTTTGTGCTGATCGATCGGATCCTGAGCGTGCAGCGGGGCGAATCCCTGGTGGCCGTGAAGAACCTCTCGCTGGCCGAGGAATATCTGAGCGACCACTTTCCCGGGTTTCCTGTCATGCCAGGTGTCTTGATGCTCGAGGCACTGACACAGGCTGGTGCGTGGGTGATCCGTGACATGGAAGATTTTGCCCATAGCATCATCGTCCTGAAACAGGCCAAGACGATCAAGTATGGCAGCTTCGTGGAACCCGGTCGTCAGCTTGAGCTCCGCGTGAACCTGACTGCCCACGATGAGCGGGAGACGGCGTTCAAGGGCGTGGGCGTGATCGACGGCCAGGAGATGGTCAAGGGACGAATTGTCTTGACACGATTCAACTTGCGTGACCGCGACCCGGCTCTTCATCAAACTGACGCGACGATCGTCGAAGGGTTGCGCGACCTGTATCAGACGCTCAGAAAGGGGTCTGTCGGCGCCCGAGCCATCACGCGTCTGCCTCTCGTGGAGGAAATCAAGACCAACGCCTGATAACCCCGAACCGGGGTCTTCAACAGAGACCCACGCCGGCCCGCCCCATGTGGTTTTGCGCCACCACTCCATTTTAGCCATTCTCACCAGACAGCGCTGTCGATCTAGATCGACTCTGTGACATGGCCTTGAATCCCCCCTTATGATGTTGCAAGGATTCTCCTTTTTCCGCATGATATCGGCCGATTGTTGGACCCATCTGGGTCGGGTAACAGGTTCAGGCCGGCCGACAGACTGAGAAGCCTTCCCAGACGATAGACCTTTGAAGTTGAACGCTCGTTTTCGCCGACGATTAAGTGAGCCGACTTGATCTTAGGTGCCCCTGCCGGTCGGTCTGGATTGGGGTTGAGCGGCAATCCCTTTTATCCTGAGGATGACATGCCAACGTACGATGAGATCTTCGAGAAAGTCCAAGCGACCTTGGTGGATGCACTGGGCGTGGACGAGGAAGACGTGACCCAAGAGGCAACCCTGCAAGGGGACCTGGGCGCCGAATCGATTGATTTTCTGGACATCGTCTTCCGTCTGGAGCGGAATTTCGGGATCAAGATCCCACGCGGTGAGCTGTTCCCCGAGAACCTGGTGGCCGATCCTGAATGGGTCTCTGACGGCAAGCTGACCGGCAAGGGCATCAGCGAGCTCAAGTCCCGGCTGCCGTACGCCGACCTGAGCAAGTTTGCCGCCAATCCCGACGTCGAAAATATCGGGGATCTTTACACGGTCGACATGTTGGTTCATTATGTTAAGAGCAAGTTGGCGGCCTGAACCGGTCGCATGAGCCGTTGTGAGACGGAGCGGTTGTTTCGGAACCGGTTGTGGCCGGACCTGGGGTATAGTACGCGTCGATTGCATCTGGCCACGCTCTGCCGGCTTCCCGGAACTGCTTGCCGTCCGCGGAGTCGCCTCTCCCCCTTCTTTTCTTGTGGTGAGCCTTCCCGACGATGCGTTGGATCTGGATCGACAAGTTCCTGGAATTTCGCAGCGGCCAGTTCGCGCGGGCGGTCAAGAACGTCACATTGGCTGAGGAGCATCTGCACGATCATTTCCCCGGCTATCCGGTCATGCCCGCCTCGCTGATCATCGAAGGGCTGGCCCAGACCGGAGGGATCTTGGTCGGAGAAGCGGGTGGGTTCGCCGAGAAGGTCGTCCTCGCCAAGATTCCCCGAGCTGATTTCCTGGGCGTGGCCTGCGCCGGTGACCAGTTGATCTACGAGGTCACCCTCAAGGACCTGAGAAGTGAAGGAGCGGTGGTCGAGGCCAAGGCGTTTCTCGAGGGCGAGCTGCTCGTCGATGCCGAGATCGTCTTTGCTCACCTGGATAACTCGCGCGCCAACCAGATTTTCGGCCCCAAGAATTTTGTCTTCACGCAGCAGCTTCTCGGGGTACTCGATCTGGCAAAGGCCCAGCAGCGGGCTCGCGAAGCCGATGAGGCGGCCTCGAACACGAACAATGGACAGCCCCGCCAACCAACCGGCTCCTGAGCATCCGGAGCCGCTCTTACGGTCGCGCTCCTGCTAGATTCGGGAATTTACGAAAAATTTGCGGGCCAGGTCATGTTTGTGTCCCCCGGACGCCTCGGAGGGGTCATAATAGTGGGATAAAAGGTATCGAGGCCGCTGTGATAGGATGAGGCTCGAGGCCTGATCGGGCGGAGATCGACGAGTCATTCATGCTTGGTTCCCAACGCCGCGTGGTCATTACCGGTCTGGGCCTGGTCACTCCGCTGGGTGATACCCCCGACCGATTCTGGGGTTCTCTGGTCGAGGGCCAGGGTGCGGTGCGCCCCATCGAGGCGTTTTCCGTGGAAGGCCTGTCGAACAACCTCGGCGCCGAGATCCGTCATTTCGACTTCCTCAAGACGCCAGTCCTGGCCAAGGCCAAGTTCATCAAAGAGCTACGCAAAAGCCGGAAGTACATGGCTCGAGACATCCAGCTGTGCGTCACGGCGGCGCAGTTGGCTTTCGTCGACGCCCGGCTGGATCAGGGGGGCGTGAACCCGGCCCGGGTTGGCATCGATCTGGGCGCGGGCTTGATCTCCAGCGAACTTGATGAGCTGGCGCCGGCCATTGGCCAGGCCACGTCGCATTCGGGTGCGTTCGACTTTCAGGCCTGGGGCCGCGAGTCGATCGGCATGATCGAGCCGATCTGGCTGCTCAAGTATCTTCCCAACATGCTGGCCTGCCATATCTCGATCCTCATGGACTGCCAGGGTCCGAGCAACACGATCACCGAGGGTGACACCTCTTCCAACCTGGCGATCGCCGAGGCCGCCCGGATCATCGCTCGCGGCAAGGCCGACGTGATGATCGCCGGAGGGGCCGACTCGAAGATCCATCCCCTGAGCTTTGTCCGTCTGGCCTTGCTCCATAACATGTCGCACTGGGGGGGAGAGCCCGCGGGGGCTTGCCGGCCGTTTGACCTGCGGCGCGACGGGACGGTACCCGGGGAGGGTGCCGGGATCTTGATTCTGGAAGAGCGCGAGCATGCCTTGCGGCGAGGGGCCGTGATTCATGGCGAGCTGCTCGGCGCCGGCTCGGGTTGTGACGCGATGCCCGGAGGAGGCCTCGATCCTCAAGGAAGCGGCACCGAGATCGCAATCACGTCGGCCCTGCGTGAGGCCGGTCTCAGTCCATCGGCAGTCGGTCACGTGAATGCTCACGGCATGGGATCTCAAGTGGGAGACCTGGCGGAAGCCCGCGCGTTGCACCGGGTTTTCGGCGCGAGTCCTCCTCCCGTGACGGCCCTCAAAGGTTACATCGGTACCCTGGCGTCGGGCTGTGGCGCTGTGGAGTTGATCGGCAGCCTGATCGGAGTCAATCGCGGATTCATTCCCCCGGTGCTCAACTGTGACGATCCCGATCCAGCGTGCGCGCTGGATCTGGTCCGCGGGGAACCGCGGCCAACCCGCAACCCGACGTTCATCAACACCAACATCACGGGCAACGGTCAGGCGGCCGCCGTGGTGGTTCGGGGCACTGCTCCGGAGGCCGCCGGCTGATTCCAGGGAACCTCTCAGGTCGCTCCCAGGGCATCCATGGCCAGGGGGGAAACGCCCCGAATTCCGAGGAAGCACTCTCATGCGTCGCGTTGTGGTCACGGGAATGGGAATGGTCACTCCGGTCGGTAACGACGTGGAGTCAACATGGGCCTCGCTCCTTGAAGGTAAAAGCGGCGTCGGGACGATTTCGCTCTTTGATGCACGCACGTTCCCGACGAGGATCGCCGCCGAGGTCAAGGACTTCCAGCTCGACCGATATCGCGACGACGCAGGCCGGTGGGCCAATCATTCGCGGAATACCAAGTTCGCCCTGGCCGCGGCACAGATGGCCATGGAGGATTCGGGCCTGCTCGAGTCCCGGCTCCCCCTGGACCGCGCCCGGTTCGGCGTCTACCTGGGGGCCGGCGAGGGCCAGCAAGACTTTCCCCGGTTCGTCAAGCTTGTTTACAAGACGACGCATGGCGGAAAGGTCGCGACTTCCGAGTTCACGCGGCTGGGGCTGCACGAACTCCATCCGATTGCCGAGGCGGAACAGGAGCCCGGAACCCCTGCCGCGCACCTGGCCAACGTCTTCGCCGCCAAGGGGCTCAACGCCAACTGCCTGACGGCTTGCGCCGCCAGCTCCCAGGCAATCGGCGAGGCCTACGAGATGATCCGCGCCGAATGTGCCGATGTGGTCCTCTCGGGAGGAACTCACAGCATGATCCATCCCTTCGGCGTGACCGGCTTCATCCTGCTGACGGCCCTGTCGACCCGTAATGACGAGCCGGCACAGGCCAGCCGTCCCTTTGATCGGGATCGCGACGGCTTCATCCTCGGCGAAGGCGCGGGAATGCTGATTCTCGAGGAACTGGAGCACGCGAAAGCGCGCGGCGCCCGGATCTACGGCGAGATCGTCGGCTACGGATCGACGGCCGACGCCTTTCGGATCACGGACAGTCATGACGATGGGCGCGGCGCGATCGCCTGCATCCGGGAGGCCCTGGCCGACGCCAGGATCAGCCCGGATCAGATTGATTACATCAACGCCCACGGCACCAGCACCAAGGTCAATGACTCGATCGAGACCCTGGCCATCAAGAAAGCGTTCGGGGAAGCCGCCTACCAGGTGCCGATTTCCAGCACCAAGAGCATGATGGGCCACCTGATCGCGGCCGCCGGCAGCGTCGAGGCCATCGTCTGCCTGCTGGCCATCCGCGACGGCGTCCTTCCCCCCACGGTCAACCTCGATCAACCCGACTCGGATTGCGACCTGGACTACATCCCGCATGTGTCCCGGCGCAAGAGCGTGGATATCGCACTCTCGAACAGTTTCGGTTTCGGCGGGCAGAACATCACGCTGATTCTCAGACGATTCACCCATTGATGCACAATGAGCCCACTCGGGCCGCTTGAGTTTCGCCCCCTTGCAACATGCGGGAGATTCGACCAGGCAACCGGGTGTACGTGGCGATCCGATCAGGAGTCCTTCCCCGTGGTTGGTTTTTCCCTCTACTTTGACCTCCTTGCCGCGACCGTGCTTGTTGCGCTTGCATTACTGGTGATCTTCTTGATCTATGCCGTGTTCACGTACGGGCCGGTGATCGGGCGGATTTTCGAGCTTCGCCCGGTGTTCTTGCCGCTTCGCGTGTCACCCGAGGATCTTGGCGAGCCGGTGAGATTTACCACGGACGACGGGCTGGAACTCGCGGGCTCTTTCCTCGCTCGGCGCAACCCGCAGCGAGTGGGCCTGCTGGTCTTCTGCCACGAGTATCTGAGCGACCGCTGGAGCTACCTGCCGTATGTCGACCATCTTCGCGACCTCGGTTACGACGTTTTCACATTCGACTTCCGGAACCATGGCTCCAGCGCCAGCGCTCCTGACTACGCTCCCCTTCAGTGGGCGACCGATTACGAGGTTCGCGACCTGCGGGCCGCGCTGGCCTGCTTGCGTAACCGTCCTGATCACGACCAGGCCGGATTCGGACTGGTCGGGGTCAGCCGGGGAGGAAGTACAGCCCTGGTCGTGGGGTCGGAGGAACCTGACGTCTGGGGCGTGGTGACCGACGGTGCTTTTCCGACCCGCGGGACGATCACGGCGTACATGTTTCGCTGGGCCGAGATCTTCGTTCGCAGCCGGGTCCTGCTGGCACTCTTTCCGAGCTGGCTGTATAGCTTCCTGGGCTGGGTGAGCCTGCTCACCTCGCAGCGCCGGCTGAAATGCCGGTTCCCCGATATCGAGACCGCCGCCCGCCGCCTGTCTCCTCGACCCTGGCTGCTGATCCACGGTGAACGAGACGCATACATCGGCCCGGAAATCGCCAAAGCACTCTTCGATCACGCCCGGGAGCCCAAGGAGATGTGGCTGGTCCCCGCGGCGAAGCACAATCGCTGTCGCGAGTGCGAGCCGGAAGCCTACGCGGCCCGGATCACCGAGTTCCTCGGCCAGCACGCCCCGCGGCACCCGGTCACGAAGGCGGCGCAGAGTCTCACGCATGCGGCTGTCTCCCTGTATTCCGCCGAGCCGGCTCGGCCGGTTGGTTCACCCAGGCTCGTCCCCAGCGCCACGGCCTCGGTCACGAGCTAATCGCCTGTCCCCGACCATTACCGAGCCATGTTGCAGACCATCAAGTGGTTTTTCGGCCAGCCGGCGGTGAACAGCGCCCGCCGGCTGGCCCGAGCGTTTCTCGACCAGACGCTGCACGCCGCCGACGTCCAGCGCCGGTTGCTGCTTGAGCAGATCGCGCGCAACGCCGACAGCCAGTTCGGCCGGGACCATCACTTCCGCGAGATCCGGACGCCGGACGACTTTCGCCGCCAGGTACCCGTCAGCGGTTATGACCGCCACGAGCCATACATCGACCGGGTCCGGCAGGGCGACATCCAGGCGCTTTTCGGCGCGGGGACCCGAGTCTTGATGTTCGCCATGACCTCGGGGACGACCAGCCGGCCCAAGACCATTCCCGTGACGCAGCGGGCACTCCAAGATTACCGCGAGGGCTGGACCATCTGGGGAATCCAGGCATTCGATGCCCATCCCGAGATCCTCCGCCAGGGGTTGCGGCCCATCCTCCAGATCGCCAGTGACTGGCGAGAGAGCTTCACTGCCGCGGGCATTCCCTGCGGGGCGATCACGGGACTGACCGCCTCGATGCAGAACCCGCTGGTGCGCAGCGTCTATTGCATGCCGGTTTGCGGATCACGCATCAAGGATATCGAATCGAAATACTACGTCGCGCTGCGGTGCTCTGTCCACCGCAATCTGGGCACGATCATCGCCGCCAATCCGAGCACGATTCTGGCCGTGGTCCGGCTGGGCGACCGCGAGAAGGAGACCTTGATCCGCGACCTCCACGATGGGACCATCGCTGCGAAATGGCAGATTCCGGACGAGGTTCGCCGGGCTTTGCGGTTTCGAGCCAGCATCCGGCGCAAGGCCGAGGCAAGGAGACTTGAACAGATAGTGGCCCGAACCGGCCGTCTGCTGCCCAAGGATTATTGGCCCGGCATCCAGTTCCTGTCCAACTGGATGGGCGGTACGATGAAAGCCTACCTCCGGGGCTTTCCCGAGTTCTTCGGCGACAAACCGGTGCGGGACGTGGGCCTGATCGCCTCGGAAGGACGCATGACCATCCCGGTCGAGGATGGAACTCCCGTCGGAATTCTCGATATCCGCCACCACTACTTCGAGTTCATTCCGGAAGACCAAGGGGACCGCGACACGCCAGAAACAGTCGAGGCGGCCGACCTCGTCGAGGGCAAGAACTATTACATCGTTCTCACCACCGCGGGCGGCCTTTATCGCTATAACATCCATGACCTGGTGCACTGCGTTGGATTTCACGGCCGCGCTCCGGTGATCGAGTTCCTCAACAAGGGATCTCATTTCTCCAGCCTCAGCGGTGAAAAACTCTCTGAACACCAGGTGATCGCAGCCGTCGAAGAGGCCCAGCAGAAGGTCGGCCTGAGTCTCAGGTCGTACCTTCTCTTGCCTTCCTGGGGTGAACCTCCGTTCTACTCGCTGCTCGTGGAGGCAAACGATCTGGCTTTCGGCGAATCCACCGGGCATCTGGCCACGGCCGTTGACGACCAGCTTCGCAGCCAGAACATCGAGTATGCCAACAAGCGCGATACCCTCAGACTCGGCCCAGTCCGCACCATCCGCCTGCCCGAAGGCTCATGGTTGGAATTCCAGAAGCGACGGCTAGCGCGAAGCGGCGGAACCGTCGAACAGTATAAGCAACCGCATCTGATCCCGGACCTCGACGCGATCGAGTCGTTCCATCTCTCTGAACCCGTGACCTCGTGAATCGAGCTTCCCGGGCCAGGGAAAGCGTCGCCTGTCTCGAGTGCAATCCAAGGCCCGAGAGGGAGACGCCTCCAGACTTCGACCCCGCCGGGGCCCGCCGCACGTTTCCGGACAAGGTTCACCTTGTCCAGGTTGGGAAGTTGTGGTAACCGAAAACCTGCACCGCTTCGGACCACTCAGCGCCGTCAATGGTCGGGTGCGTGACTGCACTGGTGGTTGTTAGCCGATGCCGCACCTATCGCGGCAATGGAAAGGCATGCCCCGGAGCCCACAGTTGCTCCGCGGCAAAGTGATCAAGGCCATGGTCCAAGGGCCGGCACCGGTTGAAGAGACCGGCGAATCCCCAGTGAGGGGGAGCACGATACCATGAAAGCGGCGAGAGATCCCGGCAGTCACAGTGCATCTCCTGGGCATTTGCTGCTCTGGATACCGGCGCTCGCACTTTTTTCGATGCTCAGTGGTTGTGCCGGGTGGAGTTCCCTGGGCGAGAATCGAACCGGCCTGTCGGGAGCGTTCTGGAACCGTTCCGACAAAGCGACAAAGGCGCCGGCCTATGACCTTTACGCCGACTCAGGGGCTGCGGCTCGTCCCCAGGCGGGAGATGACGCCCAGCTTGCCAGCGGCGATGCCAAGGCCCGTCGCAAGAGCGCGACAACTGAGGAACCGGCGCCCGACCTGGTAGCCCAGCAAGACGCGGCCCGATCGCCGGACGCCACGGCCCGAAAAAAGCGTGCAAAGACCGACGACACCAGCATCCGGGTCACCCTCGGGCGACCGGAAAGTTTGCCTACCCTGAAGGATCCCGCGGATGCTGGGGGGCCGATGCTGGCCTCGGCGGCCGTCACCAACTGGAGACGCGGCAACTCCGCCGTGGAGTCAGCGACTGCACCACGGCCTGACAAGTCGCGGACCAGGGACAGCGCGGGGCAGAACGCAACGGATGACCTGGCCGAGCAGCGGCGAACGCCTAACCGGGACGAAAAACTGCAAGATGTCCTGGCCACCGCCAGGGACCGGCTCGATACCCTGTCGACGTACCAGGTCAATATCACCCGGGTCGAGCGTGTCGGTGGACAGATGCAGGCCGAGGAGGAAGTGGTTCTGAACATCCGCCGGAACCCCAAGGCCGTGCGGCTGGAATGGGCCAAGGGACCGAACAAGGGCCGGGAGGTCATCTACTCCGCGGCGATCAACGACCGGATGATGTACGTCAACTCGGGCAACTCTGCGCTGCCGGTTCCCCGGATGACGATCCCGGTGGACAGCCCCCTGGCGCTGCGGAACAGCCGACACCCGATCACCGAAGCCGGGTTTGACACGATTCTTGACAACCTGTTCAAGTTCCTCGAGCCGAAGACGGCAGCCGTCGCCAGTGACGGGAAACTCATCTACAAGGGCATCGATCGGCCCAGGGGGCTGGACCAGCCCTGCCATCTGGTGGAGCGAGTTACCCCCAAGGGAGAGACCTGGCAAGTCTACCTGGATACCCGAACGTTCATGCCTGCCATGGTCTCGTCCGTCCAGACCTCCAGCGGCGAGCTGATCGAACGGTACACTTACCGCAACTTGAAACCGAATCCCGCCGAGCTCGCCTCCATCGACGCCTTCGATCCCGACAAGCGCTGGGGCGAATCGAAGGGCTGGCTGTCGAAGATCGCCCGCGCAACGAGCACGCCGACGGACGCCAATTCACGACAAACGACACGCTGACTGCCAAAGTGACGCCCAAACGGGCAGTCGTCTCGAGTTCACACAACAGGCCGATTTCTCTATGTTGAACATTAACTACAAGTCTTGCAAAGAGTTGCTCCGATCGATAGAGATGGAAAGGTAGCCGTTCGCAGATCCGGCCCAGGGGTTGCATACAAAATCCTATAGCATTAGCCTAGTGAGAGATGCGTGATTCAAGCGGCCGGTATAGTCGCGGCAAGATCGCTTCGGACACGAGGAATGACACTCGAGTCGCCGACGTGATCGACCAGGTGTGAGTCCGGTTCCCATGCTTGCGGTCCAGCGCTACTCGATACTCATCACTGACGATGACCCGGATGCCCGTGAGACGCTGCGCGATGTCTTCGAGCCGGAGGGCTTTCGTACCTTCCTCGCCGAGAGTGGCGAGGAGGCCATCGACATCGTCAAGGATCACGAGGTCCATCTTGCGCTCATGGACATGCACCTTCCCCGTCTTTCCGGGCTGGAGACCATCGCCATCGTACGCCAGATCAAGGGCTTGATTCCCACCATCCTGATCTCGGCTGACCGCGATGAAAACTTGCTCCGTCGCGCCCTTTCCGAGCACGCGTTCTGTGTACTCGCCAAACCGGTCAGCAAACACGTGGTCATCTACGTCGTAACCAAGGCGCTTCAGAAGTACTACAATTGAACGCGCGAGTCCGCTGGCGTCAGATCCGCCTGCTGAGCTTGGGGTTTGCCCTTTTTTTCCACGCGGCCCTGGCCTTGCAGCGGCCCGCTTGGCCGCATGATATACCCAACCAGCGGGTGGATCGCTCAACCCAGGCCACGGTTCGCCCGGGCAAGATCGAGATCGATTACGAGGTCAGCCTCACCGAGCTCACGCTCACGCAGGACCTTCGCGCCTTGATCGGATCATTGCCCGGCGGCGAGCGATCCGAATGGCTGGCTCGTTACGGACAGGTGACCGGACCGCTCAACGCCAAAGGCTTTCTTGTAAGCTGCGACGGTCAGCCGGTCGCTCTTGCGGTGCGGGACTTCGATCTGGTTGTGGAGGAGCATCCTCGTTACACCTTCCATCTCGTGGGCGCACTGCCCGAGCGTGGCCGGCTGTCGATCCATGACACGAATTATGCCTCCAGCGAGGGGACCAGCCGGCTTGCCGTGCGCGCCCGCGACGGCGTGCAGATTGACGGCGATACTCTCCCTGAGAATGTCGATCAGATTCCCATCCGGCCGGTCTGGCAGCTCGGCGACGACGAAGAGCTCAGGACCCGGCAGACGGAGATCGCCTTCCGGACGGCCGTCCTCAGCGCATCCAGCGCGGTCGCAGGCAGCACGCCCGTGCCATCTCGAGAGGTCGCGACCAGCGACGGGGTGCCGGCTTCCGCAAGCCAGGGCGGTCAGGCGATTCCACCGGAGCCTGGCCGGACCACTCAGCTCTCGCGTCTGCTGGATCGCCAGTCCGGTGTTTCATGGATCGGGCTGGTATTGATCGCCGCGGGACTGGGGGCCATTCATTCCATCCAGCCAGGACATGGCAAGACCCTGGTGTCGGCCATCGCCCTGCAACCCGAGGCTCGCTGGTACCAGCCGGCACTCCTGGGACTGGTCACCACGCTGGCTCACACCGGCAGCGTGCTGGGGATCGCCGCACTCCTCTGGTGGACAGGCGCGTCGCAGGTGGCCGCGCTGCATCAAGGATTGATGCAGGTGGCCGGTTTTGCCATAGCCACGGGAGGATTCTGGAGGATCGGTCGTTATCTGGGAGGGTGGGAAGAACACGAGGGCGAAGCCCAGACGCCGCCAGTCGCCATGTCGTCCGCTAGCCTTGTGAGCCTGGGCTTGGCCGGTGGCCTGGTTCCTTGCTGGGATGCGGTCGGACTGGTCGTGCTCTCCGCGGCTCTCGGTCGACTGGCGGTCGGGGTCTTGCTCGTGATCGCCTTCGGAGCCGGCATGGCCGCCGTGCTGGTTGGTGTTGGTTTGCTGGCAGCCCGCCTGAAGTCGGCGCTGCTTTCGTCTGGTGCCAGGTCGTGGGAATCCCAGCTTGGTCTGCTCAGCGGTCTGATCCTGGCGGGGCTCGGCCTGGTGCTCTTCATGGGTTGAGCACGGGGTGGCGGTTCCTGCAAGGAGGGCCCAGGGCCGTTTCATTGTCGGAGCGGGATTGGCGGTGTTTCTTGAAACCTCTCTGGCTGGAGCTGAGTGCATCGGGCCGACGCTGCCTGGCCCGGAGCTCCTCGACTTACAGCTATGCTTCCCCGCGCGCCATAGCCTCGGCGTCGCATGGACAGGCGTCGAGCACCATCCTCCAGAGCCGCCGGGCCTTGTCCCGGTCGCCCCGTTCCTCGGCCAGGACGGCGAGGTCCCGCAGGGTAAGGTGGCCGTAGATGCCCTGATCGACGCTACAGAACTGGTCGGGACGCTTCAGCGTCAAGATCCTCCGCCAGCAGGCTTCGGCCTCTCTCGGCTGGCCGGCTTTGCGGTGGAGGACGGCCTTGCGGAAATGCAGGTCGGCGTCGTCGGGGTCGAGCGACAAGCCCTCGTCGGATGCCGCCAGCGCGGCGGCAAAGTCGCCCTGCATCTGGTGGCAGCGGGCGATCAGGGCGAGCGGCTTCCGCACGATCGAATCGGTGGGGGCGGAGCCGGACAGGCTGCGCCGCAGATGGCCCAGGGCGCCTGACCAATCCTGGCGCTCGATGGCGATCGAGCCAAGGTTGAAGAGCAGGAATAGATCGTCGGGCCGCTCCGCCAGCTCATCCTCGAGAATCCTGCAATGGCTCTGAAGCTTGCGTTCCCGCAGCGCTGGGTCGCCCTGGATGACCGATCTCGAAACTCGCCGGGACGCATCGCGGGCTTGAGAGGGGTTTGGAATCGACTTCGTTGGGTCGACGATGGAAAGAGTTCACGGGCAAGTCCTGGCACTTGGGGTTGACGCTGCGCTGACGGGCAGAGTGAAACGCGCGGATAGCAGAAGGCCTTGAGAAAGCGGGCGATTTCTTCCAAGGAGGACGACATAAGAAGGAGAATATCGGTTCCTGACACCTTATCCGCGTCCTGCCCGTCCGACTAGTACTCCAGCGCTGGGTTAGAACGCCGATTGCGAGAAAGTGGCTTGTTTCACAGGGATTTTGATCCATAAGCCAAGTTCTAATCGAAATTCGGAAAAATGACTTAAGTACCTGAAAAATAATGACTTGTGCCATCGACAGTTGTCAGACATGGCGCTGTAGTACTAGGACGCCCTGGAAAACGTAATACGTGAGCGATGCTCTTCCTGCAGCCATTGTTCGACTCCGCTCGAGACTTTGTCCACAAAGGACAGCACACTGCCGGGTGTCAGACTTTGTTTTTGGTTTCGAAGACGGCACGTAAGAGCCGAGTAGGGAAGGGGCGCCCGGCGAGCTCAAGCGAGCTTCGGGTTTCCCCTTCCCCCTCTAAAATTCCGTACGGCGGGTTTTCCCCAGTACGGCTTCAAATGGA
>JBEKTN010000172.1:0-18878 GCA_049516015.1 Isosphaeraceae bacterium
TTTTGGAATAATGAGACCGTGTTCTCTTCTACATTATTCCAAAAACCTGCGGGGTTTTCAAGCTTTTCTTGAGAAATCTTGCCCTCCGGGTTATATATCACGCTTGATTCAGGCCTAGTGCGGTACGCACGGATGCCACGGCAACCGGGTTGATGTCACGGCCAATCGCTGTGAATCCGAGCTTATGGGCCTCGCCGATGGTCGTGCCCGATCCCATGAAGGGGTCAAAGACAACGGCATTCGAGAGATTCTGTGTCTTGTAGAATTCTGCCGGGAGGTCGCCGCCCTCGGGCAGGGTGGTGCCGAGAAGTATCCCGCGAAAGACCGAGCCGAGCCGTTTTGCCCACCATTTATGTACGTGGTAAATCGGGCGGTGGACCTCTTTTCGCCAGCTTTCACGCTCGGCGAGCTGGGAAAGGAACTCAAATGGAAATGCGTCGGTTTCGATCAGGTGCATGCTATTCTTCCGTGGTTTCGGCTTCGGCCACAACTGTTTGAGGTTGAATGGCTCGCATAGAAACGCGGTCGGCAGTGGCCCCCTTGAATCTCCAGGCTCGGAAAGCATGCTCTTTGCCTGCACCCGGATTCGGCACTGTTTTTGGAAGGAGGTCGTTGGTTTGAAGGTCGAACGAGTAACCGATGATCAGCTCGGCAGCCTCGCGTCGGCGTAACTCTCCGACCTCGAAAAAATTGGTGTCTGCTTTCACATCGGTAGGTAAGATAAGCGTTTGTCGGTGTGCCACGCCATCGACCAGGCGGAAGGGCGTCGGCACGACGTACATTTTCCGATCGCGGATAAAGATGTCGCCGTAGCTTCCAAATCCTCTAACGCTTTTATTCTTGTGCGTATATTCATGGTCGGCGTTGAGAAAATCGCCGTGACAGATGACAAGGTCGAGCACGGGGTAGCTGTTGCCGTCCGGTTTCTTTGGATAGCGGCCAAAGACGTAATAAATGGTCCGGCCGTTGTGGAATCCGCTGGGACCTGGCTGTTACTGTCAAAGGTCGCATCACGGCCGGGGTAGGCCAGTCCCTTTAACTCATAACCCTCGGTGGTTTCAACCATACGGAAATCGGGGTAACTGTTCCTGCCGCCGATGTCGAAGTGTGAATGCGTCTCCTCCAGCCGTCTACTAAACCAGTTCTGAAAGTGGTACTCCTTATCGGTCGTGCTGACCCGCTCAATCAGAGAACCTTGTGTAATTGCCTCGACGTAGCGGGCAAAGACGATAAAAGGGGTCATAGGCAGCCTCAACGTTGTTCCAATCGATTCGGCCAAGTGGTTCGCCGAGTAGCCACTATGCACGTACTAAGAGGGCGAAGCAATAGACGAACGAACGACAAATCAATGAAATCGACATTGAATTAGATTGCGATAGTATTATAGATTAAGTCGCGTTATATGAGCGGCGAAATTCCTAAGAGCTGTTTCACGGTATCCCGGGTCTTGAGGACGTCGCGGGCGTTTTCTGCCAGGGTCAGGCGTTCGGTTAAGGTTTCAACGTAGCTGGCGGTAACGGGCCCAAGGATAAGGAGGAGTGGTTCGTAGCCGGATTGCAACGCGTAGCTGGTTGAAGACCGCAGCAGTCGGCGGGTTGATGGGCGTCAATCCGCAGGCGGCGGTGGAATTCGATCTCTAGGCGGAAGATCCGTTCCAACTGCGACACGATCAGAGCCCCCGATACAGGTGGACAAGCCGTATGTACTGACGATCAGTATACGGATGCGCACATGGCTGGTAAAGTGGGTGCTGGGAGAGCAGACGGCTGCGAGGAAGAAACGACTGTAATGGTGGTGCTTAGCTGGTCTCGGCGGCGGAGATCGCGGTGTTCGTCTATTGCCCAGAGCAATGGCGGCTGGAGCACGGACTAGGGCTGAAGCCGGTGGCAACATTGGACGCGGGCGACCGGCATCACGCAGGGAAAGCCATTGCGGAGCGGGGGCGGCGAAAGGGCCAACCACGTTCCCTTGGTGCCAGAAAGCGGGTGGTCCCTTCCGCTCTTTTGCCGTAGTACCGGAGTCGATAGGGGCCACCCAGTTTCCGGGTGCAAGAACTTGAGTGGCCCCTTTCGCTCTTTCGCTCTCTAGCACGTACTGACCGTTCGCGCCCTTGCGATGAGAGGAGCCGCGCGGACTATTGTCCATAACTCTTTTCTTGGTAGAATTTTGCGTTATGCCAGCAATCCTCACAGCCTACGCTCTGAAAGCTATCGAGGCCGTCCCGGTTAACGTCTTCGTTAACGGGGACCGCGGACGCAAAGGGGACATTGCTGAATGGCATTAAGGAAGGTGTAAGTCATTTCCATCAAATTGTTTGCGTTTTTCGTTCGCCCGACAATTCGGACATCATATTGATATTTAGTTTTCTACATGTGACCTGAACTTGGGGATTTTTCGCTATAGCAATATTGTGAACATATCTATGGTCAACACGATATGCCCAAGCGAAATTGATCGCAAGTACAAAGAAGCTCAGAGTTTACACTTAGCTTAATGGCATTCGGGACATTGCTAATTTTCCTGATAGTCTGCATAACATAGAGGCTTTGTTAACCTCGACCTCTCTCGCTCGATTTATCCGGGACCTCATCGTGCCACGTCGCCGCGAAGGGGTCATTCCTAATTGCTCTGGTAAATTGCACGATCCAGGCAAACCGGCTTTCCGCAGACCAGGCATCTTGCCACAACAATTAAAAAAGTCCCCTTTGTTCGCGCAACGAGCCCGGCGTCAGGCTGCCGCGGTGCTGGCTGGATTGGCCAGGGAATTGAAGACCTTCTCGGCGGTGGTCTCGGCGGCGTGAATGCAGTCGGGTATTCCGACGCCGTCAAAGGCGATCCCGGTCAGGAAGAGCCGGGGATACCTGGTCAGCTTGCGCCTGATCGCCTCGACGCGCTCGAGATGGCCGAGCATGTACTGGGGCATGGCACGGGGATGGCGGGCGATCCGCAGCAAGAGCGGTTCACCTTGCACCCCGATCAGGCCGGCCATTTCCTGGGCGACCAGATCGCGGAGCGATGAATCGTCCAGGTCGAACAGCTCGGGCTGGGTCGCACCGCCGATGAAGACGCGCAAGAGCACCATACCTGACGGCGCGCGGCTGGGAAACTTGACGCTGGAGAATGAGATTGCCAGGATCGAACGGCCCTCGGTTGCCGGGACCACGACGCCAAAGCCGTCGAGCGGGTGCTGGATCTGGTCGCGGCGGTAGGCGACGTTGACGATGACCGACGAGGCGTAAGGGATCGCACGAAGCTGGAGAGCCAGACCAGGGTCTTCCATGTCGATCATCCGGGCCGTGGAGTGAGCCTCGGTCGTGACGATCACGGCATCGGCTTCCAGCGGCGGCCCGTCCAGCAGCTCGATCAGCCAGGGAGAGGCCGCACCGTTGCGGCTCAACCGGCGCACGGCGGAGTTGGTTCGAACAGTTCCCGGCGGCAGCGCGGCGGCGAGAGTCCGTGGCAGCACGTTCATCCCATCGGCCAGCGAGACGAATATGCCATAGCGAGCACCCGACGCCTGACGCTCATGCTGACGAGTCGCCCGATCGCGCGATTGCTGCCGCCTGGCAGCGCGAATCAGGCTGCCGTGCTCACGCTCCATCGCCAGGTACTGGGGGAGGGTGGCCTTGAGACTCAAGTCGTTGGGATCGCCAGTATAGATTCCGCCCACCAGGGGCTGCACCAACCGCTCCAGGGCCTCCCGTCCCAGCCGGCGTCTGACGAACGCAGCCAGGCTCTCCTCGGTGTCCTCATCCCGCCGGGGAACTACCAGATCCATCAGCACCCGCAGCTTGCCGCGCCAGGACAGCACGGGGGTCGTCAAGATCGGCAGGATGCGGTGCGGGGCCATGAGCACAAAGCCTTCCGGGACCGGTGCTAATTGCCCTTTCCTCACCACGAACGAACGGCGGTGGCTGGAGTCGGTTTCCACGAGCTGGCCGGTCAGCCCAAGCCGGTTGCAGAGGTCGATCCCCCACGGTTTGTTGGTGATGAACGAATCGGGTCCACCCTCCAGGGTGAAACCGTCCAGGCGTTCCGTCCAGATGACCCCCCCGATCCGGTCCTTCGCTTCGAGCACCACGACCTCGATCGGCTGGCGCGAGGATGCCGCCAGCTCGTGAATTCGATGAGCCGCGGCCAGGCCAGAGAGCCCACCCCCGATCACGACCACTCGATCGAGTTTTCTGGAGGTCGGAGTACGCTCGACCAAGTCCCTTCTCTCCTTCAACATGAACGAGGCCGCCCAATGCCGTATTATTCCTGCGTCAATCTCGACAGCCTGCGCCGGCGGTCCAGATCACGACTTGCACGCTTTCGACTTTCTACCCTCGATCATACCCAGAAGTACACGCACATGATCGCAAGAAACCTGCCTGAGCCTCGATTTTTCAGCAGGCTGCGGCCGAAGTGCATGTGTGCAAAGATACCGCCCTTACCCGATGATTCTAGCATGCTCAGCCTCCGGCCGCGAGGGGGCACGACGAACCGGGTGCCCGGTTTAGTGCGTGGCCTGAGAGAGGTTATGGACCATATCCACCAGCGCCCGGACATGATCGACGGGGGTTTGTGGGAGAATTCCATGGCCGAGGTTGAATATGTGACCGGGCCGGCCGCCGGCTTGCTCGAGGATGCGCCGGGTCTGCCGCTCAATTTCCGGTAGGTCCGCGAACAGAACGACGGGATCCAGGTTTCCTTGCACGGCAACCTGGGAACCCAGTCGTTTCCAGGATCGGGCCAGGTCGACCCGCCAGTCGAGTCCGATCACCGACCCGCCGGCGTCGCGTTGCAGCTCTAGCAGAGATCCCGTGTCGGTGCCGAAGTGAATCGCCGGCGCGGCGGGTTCAAGCTCGGCTAGTAGTCGAGACATGTGAGGCTGGACAAACCGGCGATAATCCTCAGGACCGAGGATTCCGACCCAGCTATCAAAAATTTGCACAACCTGGGCGCCGGCCGCAATTTGAGCGTTCAAGTAAAGTGCGGTGGAAGCGACGAATTTCGTCATCAGCGCATTCCACGCTCCGGGATCCCGATACATGAACGCTTTCGCGGTTTCGTAATGACGCGATCCTCCTCCCTCTATGGCGTAGCACGCCAGGGTGAACGGAGCCCCGGCGAAGCCGATGAGCGGTGTCGCGGGCTTGAGAGCGGCCCGGATCGAGCGTACGGCTTCGTACACAAAGTTGAGAGGCGCTGGATCTTGGAGCGGACGGACACGGTCGACATGACCGGCCTCGCGAACGGGATTGTGAATGATCGGGCCCTCGCCCTTGGCAAACTCGAGATCAAAGCCCATGGGCTCGAGGACCAGCAGGATGTCCGCGAACAGGATGGCCGCATCGACGCCCAGGATCTCGGCCGCCGCGACCGTGACCTCGGTGGCCAGCTCGGGACGTTTGCAGAGCTCCAGAAATGACACCTTCGAGCGTATCGCCCGATATTCGGCCATGTATCGTCCAGCCTGCCTCATCAACCAGATCGGCGTGACCTCCGCCCGTTCGCGGCGACAGGCTTTGAGAAAAGGGCTGTTCCAGAGTGGGTTGATTACCTTGGCTTGTTGCTGAGATGGCAGAGATTCGGGCATGTCGTTCCGGCTCGGAGGAACAAGGACTCAAAGTCAAACAGGTCACATTCTATCCATCTTGCGGCCTGGCGACGAATTCTCCGGAAATCGTCGCGTACAATAGCTTGAGGAGGGCCAAGTCCGGCCCGTTGGCGCAGCGCTGGCTGCGTGACCCCCGAGTTGCTAGCGTGTATAGGGGCTGGAGCGATTCCATGATCGCTCGGCCATCGGTTCTTGAGCAGGCGCGAGAAGTCAAACGATGACGCAAGACACAAACGGCAAGGATCAGCCCAACGGGAATAACCGGGAGGCTGGCTCTGAACGTGGCGAGAACGAAACATCGAAATGGGGGGAGAATGGGAGATCCGGTCGATTAGGACCATCGGTCCGTCGCACACTGCGGCTTGCCCCGGTGCACGCCGCTGCGCACTGGACCGAGGACGAGCAACTGCTCAATCGCGCGCTCCCCGCCGAACCCGTGCCCCAGGCGGCGGAGTTGGGGGCGTTCACGCACACGGACTCGTGGCGTGTGCTGCGGATTCAGGGTGAATTTGTCTCCGGGATCAACGCGCTGGCCGAGATCGGGGCCGCCGTGACCGTCTTCGGCTCGGCTCGATTTCGCGAGTCGCACCCGCTGTACGAGGCCGCACGACGGCTCGGCAAGCTGCTGGCCGACGCCGGCTTTGCCGTGATCACGGGAGGCGGACCGGGCTTGATGGAGGCAGCGAACCGGGGGGCCCACGAGGCGGGCGGACTGTCGATTGGATGCAATATCGAGCTGCCATTCGAGCAGATTAACAACCCCTACCTGGACCTGTCCATCAACTTCCGTTACTTCTTTGTGCGGAAGACCATGTTCGTGAAGTATTCCGAAGGATTCGTCATCTTCCCGGGCGGGTTCGGTACGCTCGATGAGCTTTTCGAGGCCCTGACCCTGGTGCAGACCCGGAAGATCAGCCGGTTTCCGATCATCCTTTACGACTCTGCGTACTGGAAGGGGCTGCTCGACTGGATCGTGAACACCCAGCTCGCCGGGGGAGCCATCTCGCCCGAGGACCTGAACCTGCTGATCTTGACCGATTCCGTCGCAGAGATTCGCGATGCACTTGTCGACTGCTACAAGACACGATGCTGGGATACATGGAGGCGATCGTACGGGGCACGGATGGATGCCGATCCCCCCGGCGCCCCCGCCACGGCAGCCGATCCAACCAAGGGCGACGCCCAGTGAGTGATGAGCTTCCGAGCCGCTCGATCTACCCGCCTGTTTCGTCGCGAGGAACCGTCCACGATGACTGACCGCTTGCCTGTTCGAAGTCGCCGTCTTGCCGTGAGAGCCCAGCGGCGGCCAGCGTACGGTCGTCGATCTCCTGCAACTTGCTGAGCAAGAGATCGCGGCCCCAATCCTCGTTTTCGATCGCGTCCAGCGGCGGAAGGGTCTCAGGACTCACGCCGAGTTGCTCGGTGAGAATCGCCAAGGCTTCCGCCACGCCCAGCTCGACGATCGGTGTCAACCGGCCCATGATGAGGCGTTCTGTCTCGGGCCCCCGCTGGTCACGACGACCGGGGCCAGTTGCCAGACACCGTTGCCCTGTTGCACCCAGTGATAGCCTGGCGGCGCGGTCCAGATCCCCTGGTCTTGCGGGGTGTAATAGGCACGCTTTCGCTCCTCGGCGATCACACCGGACTCCTCGGCGCCCGCGACGTAGTAGATGAAGGCAGCTAGTGCCACTTGAAACAGGTTCCAGTGGAAGAGGCTATAAACGCCGAAAGCCAGTGCCAGGGCCCGGCCGATTGTGGCCGCGATCGACGTGGCCCGAACTCGGCCCACCCAACCGGTCAAAAGCGCGCGGAGCACGCGTCCTCCGTCCATCGGAAATGCGGGAATGAGGTTGAACAGACCGAGGATGAGGTTCACGAGCATCAGGCTTGCAAGAAATCCTCCCAGCCACGAGTCCGACTCCATCCCACCAATTCCCAATAGCTCCAGGCCCAGCAGACCGGCGACGATCGCGAAATTCACGGCCGGACCGGCCAGCGCGATCAGCAACTCCGCCCCGGGCGCCCGGGGCATTCGCTGCAACCGGGCCACCCCACCGATCGGGTAGAGCGTGATATCCAGAGTTTCGATCCCGAACCGCCGAGCCATCAGGGCGTGTCCCAGTTCGTGCAGCACCACGCAGCCAAACAGGGCAACGATCAAGACGGGAGATAGGTTGCCGGTCATACCGGGCAACAAGATCAGCAAGAAGGTCGGATGCAGGAAGAGGTCAATTCCGGCGACCCGGCCGAGTTTCCAGGACATGCGCATCGAAAAGTCGTTTCCTTTCCAGGATCAGGACGGGGTTCCACTGTCCTGATGTTCTTATTGTACTTCGTCGGCGAGGACTGGAAAGTTCGACCTGTCCGATTCGAGCGCTCCGGGCTCTGCGAAACTGCGGCGTCCGCCTCGGCTTGCATCGTGATTCAAGGTGTCCAGGACGCGTGCTCACCGTACCAGGATGCCGGGCCTGGTCATCGTGTAGCCCTTGACGCAGACGTCGAGCTGGGGCCAGTCCTGTGCCGCGGTCACGACCTCGTAACCGCGCGAGTCGATGACCACGGTGTCTTCCGACCGCGCGGAGGCCACGCTGGGATTCCAGCAGATGGCCATGTCGGGCTGGATGATCAGGTTGCTGTCGGGAGTCAGCAGGCTCTCCCGCTGCGAGTAGCCGATGAGCGACCCTTGGTAATCGAGCGTCCACTCGTGAGGCGCATTGAACTTCTCGTAAATTCGCTTGGCGCGGCGAAAGACCTCGGAAATCGGCTCACCGGGTCGGGAGAAAAAGATGGATGTGGCGTCCACCATGGCCGCCAGAGTGTGGTGGGACTGAAATTCGGTATCAACCGGGCCAAACGAGACGGTGCGGGTGAGCGAGGCGCACAGACCGAACCGACGGCCGGTGATGGCGATCGTGGCGCGCTTGAGAATCGGCGCCGCCTTGAAGGTGGGTTGTCGAAAGCGGGCCAGCCGGTCGTCGCTGGCGACTCTCAGGTCCACGGGAACGACGCCCTCGCGCAGCAGGCGATGCGCAAGGTGTCCGGCGACGTCGGCCTCGCGCTCGCCGCGGTCGAAGTTGCGGCAGGTCGCCTCGACCGCCAGCGTCAGCGTTCGACCAAGCTCGCGCAGCCGTTGCCGTTCCAGGCTGGTCAGTCGCTGCCGTAAGCCACGCAACGGATCACCCTCACGCCTGAAGAGCATGCAACCGGTCGAGCCCAGGTCAGTCGTGATCCGCTTGTTGTGGCACAACTCGGCGACCAGCCGGAATGGTTCGTCGAACCAGGGGCGCTCCTTGAGCTGAAAACCCAGTCCGGCCAGCTCTTCCTCGAAAACCCGGCTGCTCTGGACGTTGTCGGAGATGACCGCCCGCGAGGTGCGGTTGATGAACAGCAGCACGGAGCTGTATTCGGAGGTCAGATCCTGACCCAGGTCGCCCCCGGAAGTAAACCAGGCCACCGAATCGGCACGCCCCAGCACCACCCCGTCTTGCTCGCTGGCATCCAGAAACTCACGGATCCGCTGATGTTTGAGGTCGATGTCTGCGCGGCGTCTCTTCAGCTCGCTGCACTCGTGGTCGGCTGCCGGGTCGGGCATGACCGGCAGAGTGTCGTTCGAAGGTCGATCCGCGGCCGTGATCAACACCGGATCGAATTCTCCCGACAGATCGATCTCTCCCGGAATGGCCGTGATCACGCCCGCCGCATGAAGCTCGGTCGCCACCGCGTCGCCTCCGTATAACGACGACCATCCGGCCCGCCCTCAGTCGGGCATCCGAACACGCACGCAAACACGCCGAGTACTAAAGGTTTAAGGATTGGCTATAATTATCGTTCCAGGTTGTCTCCAAGAATTCAAGGATCTGGCCAAATTTCCAGGTGTCTTGATCGGGAAGTCGAGATCGTGCCCCGCCCCGGGGATCACGACGAGCCGGTTGGGCACTCCCGCGTCTGTCAGCGCGGCGGCCAGCTCCTCCGACTGGCTGACCGGCACCAGAGGATCATTGGCTCCATGAACCAGGAAAGTCGGCGGGTCGCCCGGGCTCACCTGGTCCACCGGCGAGGCCGCCGCGTAGCTGCCGGGCACGGCCGCTGGCGGCCCGCCCAGGAACTGCGCCACGGCTTTTCCCGCCAGGGGACTGGCGGCGTAAAGTGCGGCCGGTCGGTCGGAGCGGAAAAACTGACGACCGCCTCAACCGCCGCGGAGTCCGCTGAACTGGCAGTGCCTGTGCAGGGCTAGCGGTGCTCGCGTAGGTGAACTTGCCACACGGAATCGAGGAAGGCAAGGATTTCCGGCAGAAGGTCCCGGGTTTCCGGGAATTCGACCAGCAGCTCGAAGCCGTGTCGCGCGCCGGGAACAACGATCAGGCGGTCAGGTACGCCGGCCTGGGACAGGCTCACGGCCATTCGTTGCGACTGCTCGAACGGCACCCACCGATCGTCCGACCCGTGAACGAGAAAGGTGGGAGAGTCGTCACGACTGACATGCTCCAGGGGTGAGGCAGCCCGGGCGCGGGCCAACCAGTCCGGCAGGTCCTGGCCCAGGAGCTGTCTGGCGGGGTCGTTGAATAAGTGACGGCCGGTCACGAGATCGGCCAGGTCGACCGGGCCGTACATGCTCACGACGGCCTGAACTCGCGATGAAATGCCATCTGGCTCGTGATCGGGGGGAAACGTGCCCAGGAGGAGGGCCAGGTGTGCCCCCGAGCCGCTGCCCAAGGCAACCAGCCGGTTCGGGTCGACAAGAAACTCATCGGCATGGCGGCGAATCCACCGGACGGCCTCGCGCAAGTCTTCGAGCGCCCCGGGCCAGCTCGGTTTGCCGGGGCGGGCCAGTTGGTAATCCGCCGCGAAGACGACGTACCCATGCCGCGTCAGGCGTGCGACTTGTGGCCCGTACTCCGATTTCGACCCGCCGATCCAGCTGCCGCCGTGAATCGCCAGCACGCCCGGGAGCAAACCAGAACTGCCCGCCTGAACAGTCCTATTGGGCGGCAGGTAGATGTCGAGCTTCGCTGTGCCGGATGCAACGATGCGGTAGACGCGGTTCCTGAGGATGGTTTGATCCTCGCGGCGCGCGGTCTTTGCCGTCAGCAAGGGATCGTGGAACCAGAGCCAGGCAAACAGCCCGACGACGCTCATCCAGCCCAGGGCATGAACGACGAACCAGATCTTACGCATCGGCCAGGTGGGTACTCTCTCGCAGAGGTTTTGCGCATTCTCTCCATCCTAAAGTATGCGGCATGGCACGGGCATTCGGTAAGCTGGCTGCCGCTCGAGCGGGTTTCCATGGCGTGGCCGCCGGTAGAATGATCACAAGCCGGTCCTATCCCGATTTCCGTCAGAGGATGGAGAAGGTGAAATTCGATGAGCATCGAGGCTCCAAAGCTACCGCTGCTTCAGCAACGCGAGATCGAGGCCAGGATTGTCGGGCCCTTGGTGCGCGCGTTTACCGCGGAATTGGGTCAGGAACGCACCCTCGCCATCCTTCGCCAAGTGATCGGAGAGTTGGCGCGGCAGGGTGGTGCCGATCTGGCAAGAAGCCTGGGTGAACAGAGCCTCGAGGCATTTTCCCGGACGCTCGACCGCTGGTGCGAAAACGGCGCCCTGGAGATCGAGCTGATCGAACAGTCGGCCGAACGTCTCTCGTTCAACGTCGTGCGCTGCCGTTATGCCGAGATGTACCACGCCCTGGGTCTGGCCGAGCTCGGTGCCAGCCTGTCTTGCCAGCGAGACTTCGCCCTTGCGGAGGGCTTCAGCCCCGAGATCCGGCTCGTGCGCACCCAGACACTGATGCAGGGGGCGCCGTTTTGCGACTTCCGGTTTCAAAGAACCGGCGGAGGCGAGTTGCCGAACGACGTTACCAGGGGTGAGGAACCGGGATCTTGAGCGCGGCTTGTCGTGCTCAACGCTGTTCCTGGGAGTAACCGGCTTGCTGGGCTGACACGTCGCGTTTCCCTGGCGGCACGGCCGTCGCGACGAACCGGAACGGAGTCCCCAGGAGGTTGGCCCATAGCTCCTGCTGGCTGTTTGAGAGAACCGACAAGGCTTTCTGGCGAAAGCCCTGCTCGGTTTGCGGTGCTGACCGGCCTTGTGCTCGCAGCCGGTTCCGCTCGGCGATGATTCGTGCCAGGGTTTGCTGCTGTTCCGCAGTGAGCTTGAGATAGCCGGCGACCATGGGGCGGCTCAGCATCGCCGGGACGCCCTCCCATTGCAGTTCGATCTGCCGGAGTCGCTCGAGCTGGTTCCCCGTAAGGTTGCTGCTCAGCCATTCGAGCTGTGCCTCGTCGATTGCCCGCCGCTCGGCCACCACCGCGGCGCCCGTCTTGCCGCGCAGGGTCAGGGCTCGACGTGTGAGCTCGTTGATCGTGTTTTGAGTTCCCAGGATCTGTGCCCGTTCGAGTCGTAGATCGACCTGCACGTCAGGGCGCGAGAGCAAGAGCAAAGGTGCAGTGCGGATCCCAAGTCGATTGTCCGGCAAGCACCAACCGCCGGCATGGCCGGGGTTCTGGGCGTGCAGCAGAGTCGCCTCGCCGCAGCCCATCCAGAGAATCCCCAGAAGGACAATCCGTCCCTTGCTCTGACGCATGGCCTGGTTCCCTCCAGTGCCTCGCTCGTCCAACGAGTCTGCCTGGCACCTGCCCCGTTCGGTTCGCGAGTGGCGACAAGGACAGGCGCAAAACCACCACGCCCCGGGTCAATTGACCGGAGCGTGGTAGTGAGGTCTTCTTATACGGCGAACCGAGCAATCGGCAAAGGCCAGTGTCCACCCGGGTCTGTCAATTGATCTAACGATCAACGGCATCACAGGATATGACTGAAATCAGTTGGGCGATTCGCCCTCGGGCGTTGGCTGCTGGCCACCAAGGCCTCGACGCTCGCGGAGACTTTGCCGTCGGGGTGTCGTGGCCGACTTGGTGGTCGTGGTTGAGGCTGCACTGGAATCGGCGCTGGCTGCGGGCGTCGTCTTGGCGGTATCGGCTTTGGCCGCAGCCGTGGTCTGGTTGGCGTTGCCATTGGCCCCGTTCCGCCGCCCTCCCGGACCACCCGGACCAGCGCGGAAGAAACCTCCCCCCGCCCTGACTGATTCGACGTCAAACGGCTTGCCCAGCATCTTCTTGAACGTCGCCACCTGACGTCGATCCATGGCCTTGTAAACCCTGGCGTACTCGCGATCACGAAGCTGTTGTTGCTCGTTGCGAGTCTCCTCCATCTTGGCCTTGACCTCGGGCTGCTCCATGATTTTCTGCATTGCTTCGGGATCGACGCGCGGCCTGTTCTGCCCATTCGCGCCGCCTCGTCCACCTCGTCCGCCGCGTCCGCCCTGTCCAGGTTGGCCGGCCTGGCCAGGTTGGCCGGCCTGGCCGCCCTGGGCTCCGCCGGCAGCGGCAGGCGCATTGGGATCGGGCTGTCCATCCGCGGCCGGAGGATTCCCGCTGGCAGGCTGATTCGGCACCAGGGTACGTATGAGCTCACGGTTCTTTTGCGTGATCTGCCACCGGGCCGCATCGGCTTCGTTCAGTATGGTCTGGATCTCCGCGTGCTGTTCCTCGTTGATCTCGAGCCTCTCGGCGACGTTCTCGCGGAGCACGGCGGCTGGCCCCTCGACCTGGAGCTGGATCTCCTTGAGCCGCTTGACCTGGTTCTTGTCAAGAACCTTGGCCAGGTTACCTTCGGATTCTTGCTGAAGTTCCTGCATCGCCTCGCGCATCATCTGCCTGCTCTGGGCCTGCACGGCGTCGGCCGCCTGCCGTCCCTGGAACTGGGCTGCCTGCTGCTGCACGGCAGGATCGACCAAGCCCCCCTGGACCCGCCCGCCGTAAACCTGGGGCTGATAACCCCGGTTGTTCAAGGCCCCGGCCAAGGCATTGCCGGCTGCCGAGCCGCGAGCATCGACGGAGGGATCAATTTGCTCTCCTTGCAGCGCCTCGAGTTGTGCCTGCTGGGCCGCCTGCGCCTTGGCCATGTCGGTCTGCTGGCGAAGTTGCTGGAATACCTCGTCCCGCTTCTTGCTCTGATCGCCGGAGATTTGCTTGACCTTCGCTTTCTGGCGATCGGTCAGCTTGAGCTCTTTCGCCACGGCCTCGTTGCCGGCCAGCGCGATCACGTTGCCGCCGGGTCCGCCGGGGCCGCCGGGTCCACCCCAGCCTCCGGGGCCTCCAGGCCCGCCGCCCGGTCCTCCGCCGCGCTGACCGCGTCCCCCTCGTTGACCGCCTGGAGGTGGTTGTGCCTGCGAGTTGATCGCCACGGCCGCCAGTGCAACGACCAAGGCCGTCATCAGAGTGATTCGGATGCGAAACATCGCGTTGCTCCTCGTTGTCGCGGCCGGGCACGGACGCCGTCGGTGGTCCAGGCGCGCAGGCCCAGCTACCGACCGGTTAGTTTATCATCTGAGCGGTTTTCTCGCATCCGCCGGCAACAAGAACTTCCGAAAGATTCGCACTATTCTGGCGAGTCGTCTCCGGTTCGCTGGTCACTGCCTCTCGCCGGCCAGTTCACCGCGCTGTCCAGAGCCAGACGCCTAGCACCAGCATCGCGGATAATGTGCTTACCCGGATGAGATTCCGGTAGATCGCGTAGCGGCGGCCGACGATCAAAGAACCGGAGTCACTTCCCTCCAATGCGACCGATCCCTGCACGGCAATTCGCTCCAGGTTTGCCAGCGTGCTCATGCCAACCAGGTGAATCAGCCAGAGAACCAGAAATCCCACCCCCTGATCGAGCCAGGCCCGCCAGGGGACAGGTGGCAGGCCGGGCTTCCACCACGCGGGGGTGATGAGCGGCCTGTCGCTCTGGTAGACCACAAGCCGTGCCGATCCAGTTGAGATCGAAAGGCCGTCGCTGACCCGTACCGAGAGTGACAGTGGCTGGGGCGTCCCTTTCGCCGGAGTTCCCTGCAAGACTCCGGATGCGGGATCGAAGGTCAACCCCTCCGGCAAGGGTCCCTCGATGTTCCAGTGCAGCGGCCCGCGGCCTCCGGCGGCAGCCAGGGCAATGGCGTAAGGACGCCCGGCGATTGCCTCGGGCAGCGCCTCGGGCGTGGTGATCGACAGCGGAACGGGCTCGGCCTCGGTTCCCTCCCGAGCGTTGTCGCCCCCCGGCGGCGCCAGGTCCACCGCCTTGGGCAACAGGGCCATGATCACCATCGTCAAGAGCAAGATGAACAGCAGGGCGCCGGTGAGCTTGGTCACGACCACGGCGACGAACGAGTCCTCGCCGGAACCGCCGAACTCCAGGCCCGAGCCCCCACCCCTACGATTGCGGCGCATCGAACAACCCTCTCCTACACCACCCGACTGGTTCCCTTGGAATCCGCCACCTGAACCCTGCGATCACGCGGCACGGACCGAGTCAGACCGTGATGATCCGCCGGTCCGCTCGTCGAACATCTTCTTGACGATGTTGCGGTAGAGCGAGTTCCCCTGCTCGATGCTCACGTTGATCAGCTCGAGCGCGTCCTTGAGGTTGCTCATCGTGCTGGCGAGCTGCTCCTGGGTGGTGCGGCTCGACTTCTCGTAAGCCGAAGACCACGAGTCGGACAGGCTTTCGATTGCCTGGGTTGCGCGGTCGAGCCCGCGCTTGATGTCCTCGAGCTGCGGATCGGGTACGGCCGATTGAGCCAGGGCGCGTTCGATCCGCGAAAGCGACGCGGCGCCCTGCCGCATGGACTCGCCTGCCGTTTCCAGGATCTCCAGCTCGTTGCCGACCCGTCCGATGGCCTCGGCCCCTTCCTGGAACGCCGCCATCGAGCGCGGGAACTGATCCATCGACGCCGCGAGCTGTGCGATGGGCGCCTTCAGGTTCTGACCGATCTTCGCGGCCTCCGCCTGAAGCGACTGGGCCGCGGGCGCCAGGATGGTCGCCAGCTCGCTGCGCAATTGCGCCAGGTGCGGACCGATCAGCTCGTCGAGCCGTTCGGCGAACGGATCCTTGGTGCCGACTCCCGGCAGCACGTGCTCCACGACCCAGCCATCGACGCGGGCCAGCAGGGCCTCGGACTTGCGATAGACCAGGGTTTGCACCAGCATCAGCGCGGCGCTCAGAAAGAGGGCGAGCAGTGTGCTGTCAAAGGCGATCTGGAGGGCCGAGGTCACACCGGTGAGGTTGTTCAGGAAGGCATCGAGGTCCTTCACCAGCGGCAAGACCTTGCTGATGTTCATCAAAGCCTTCGAGATGCCTTCAACCGTGCCGATGAAGCCGATCACCGGCAGGAGGTAGAGGATGTAGCGCGTCAGCGTGAACCGGCCGGCCATGTGCTCCTGATCGAGCCCCGAGGCCTCGCGGTTGACCTCCATGAGCTGGGAGGCCGAGGGGGTGTGCGTATCGCGGACGTTGCCGACGAGCTGGCGGACTCGCACGTGGAGAATTCGACCATCGCTGGCGAGCCCCGCGGCAATGGTTGAGACTTCGCCCGAGCCCTGCCTTGTTCCCGGTGCCGATCCGCCGCGCTTGAGTGCTCCACCAATGTACTGGAGCAGCCGGGCCGCTTCAGCAAACGCTTTCTCGTTTCGCCAGAGCCACCAGAGCTCCCGCCCCAGGGTCACGACCGCCCAGAGGTAGATGGCCGTGCCGACGTACTGTTCCCAGCCCCGCTGGAACATCAAAGTCGGGTTGAAAACCATCAGCCCGATCGGGAAAAGGAGCGCCAGAACCAGCATGGCCAGGGCGACGAGATAACCGAGCCTTGGAGAATCGTGAGCACTGCGTGCCATCCGTGGAATCCTTCCTGGAATCTGGCCCGGCCCGGTTCGACGTCGCTCGTACCCGGCATCCGCCGCAAAAACCCGCCGGACGGCATAACCACGAGAATCCGTATCAACCCGCTCATCGGCAAGAGCGGGCCGGAACCTTGAGCCTTTTCCGCGAATTGCCCGCCGACGGCGACCAGGAAGGGCAGCCCCGGGGGTGTTGACCTGGGCGTGGGAGAAGCTGTGAGGCCCTGGTTTATAGAGTCTTCGTGCGGTTTTGAGAAGGTCGGCCGCGCAGGATCATTGCGTTACTGCTGGATTGATTGCACCCTGCTGTGGTTTCTTGTCCGGCGTTCCGGGATCCTGGCGGAGTACCAGGATCCGGTCATTCAGCCCGATGCCGGTTGCTCGACCGCGCAGACCTGATCTGCTCTAATGAGGTTTCGCAGCCTTGACCGGAGCATGCGGACCATGGCCTCGATTCAACTCGATACTCGACTGGTGTTTCCCTTGCGTGGCGTGTCTTACGACTTCTACGAGGAAGTTCGGCGGGCGCCGGGCAATTACCACGTTCGAATGACGTACCACGAGGGGACGCTGGAAATCATGTCGCCGCAATACCGTCACGAGAAGTACTCGAGGCGCATAGGCTTCATCGTGCTGGCCGTGACGTCCCTGCTCGGCATCACGTGCGAAGGTGCGGGATCGACGACGTTCAAACGACGCGGACAAGGGAGGAAACGGGGATGGGGCAAGGAGCCCGACCAGAGCTTTTACATGGCCAGCGCGTCGAAGATCCGCGGCAAGGATGAGATCGACCTCGAAGTCGATCCGCCACCGGACCTGTGGATCGAGGTGGATCATCGCGGCAGTTCGCGCGGTCGTCTGCCGCTCTACGCCGCCCTGGGCGTTCCCGAAGTCTGGCGCTTCCACCCGCGCCAGGCGCGCCTCTGGTTCGGCCGGCTCGAAGGCGGCTCTTATGTCGAGATCCACCAGAGCCTTTCCCTGCCGATGCTGACCCCACAGCGAGTGCTGGAAGCCCTCAACCTTGGCGAGGGGCTTTCCGAGTCGGAATGGGATCCCTTGCTAAGGGCCTGGGTCGCGGCGCACCTCGCCAGGTCGAGTTGATGCAAGCTCGTTCAGTTCCACGGACCGGATCAGCGCGTAGCTGCTGGCTTGATCGCAGCCTGCTGTGGCTTCTTGTCGGGCGTTCCGGGATCCTTGCGGAGTACCAGGATCCGGTCGTGGGCGATCAGGACCAGGTCCTCGCGGCCGTCGACATCGCCCGCTGGATTCACGCCCAGGGCCGTCTCATAGTCGGACCGGGATTGGCGGTCTTTCCCGAGACCTCCCTGGCTGAACCCTGAGGGCATCAGGCTGACGCTCCCCGGAGGCGATCTCCTCGATTCACTGCGAAGCAGCCCCGCGCGAGGTGGCCTGGGCGTCGCCTGGACACTCGTCGAGGACCATCCTCCAGAGCCGCCGTGCCTCAGCCCGGTCGCCGCGCTCCTCGGCCAGCACGGCGAGGCTACGCAGCGTCAGGCGGCCGTAGATTCCCTGGTCGACGCTGCAAAACTGGTCGGGACGCTTGAGCGTCAGAGCGGATAAGAGTCCGGGAGTCGATTGGGCCCGAGAAATTGACTCCCGTCCCCTTTGAATTTCGCCCATGAGGGTCTAGTGGCTGGTCGTCGGGAATGCCGTTGCGGAACCTGCTTCAAGGACCGAGACTGACCCATCCAGCCCGGCGGGGTTGCACTGATCCCGCCGGAGCTATCCAATGAACCCGGAGGGGCTCGACCATGAGCCCCTTTTTCTTGCGCTCGCATGGTTCCACGGCATGACGGCTACCCTCATGGTCGGACGGCTGAGCAGACGGTTCGTCGCCCACCGCGAGACGCCCCCCCGGAGCGGTCGGAGTCGATCGTGGAGAAGTGAGCGGACGATCACTTCGCCTTCCCGGGCGAGGCGGTCTTGACCATCGCCACGATGCCGGCGCGGATCGCCTGGGGCAGTTCGGGGCAGGCTACGAGGGCTCTACAGCGGCGACATTCAGGCTTCCCACGGGTCCGGGTCGAGAATTACGCGACTGTCGTCATGGCGTATGGCGAAGCCCCAGCGCCGGGACGTCTGTCCCGATGGGAGCGGGTCTGCGGAAATCTCGTCGACATGGTAGCGACCGGTAGGAATTCGGCGAACGATCTCATTCACCCCAGCGAGGCCATCGACGTCGGCCACTATCTCGCCGTCTCTGTCGACAATCCTGAACACGCTCATCGGTTGGGCTCCAGTCCGGTGATCCACACGGTGCGCTCCGGCTCAAAACAACGCTCACCAGGTTCTAGCCCCACGGGGCGGCGGCGTGTAATCTCACGGGTGCTCACTGGCTAAGTGGTCCGTTTCACAAATAACGTCGTGGTAATCCTGACCTCCGGCGTTAGGCAGCGGAAGCTGCTAAGAAGTGCGGCGCCGCATGCTTTAGCCAATTCAGCAGGTCTTGTCGAGTGAACTTCCACGCAAACGGCCTTGGAGTTCGGTTGCTCAGTTGTTCGTACAACGCCAAACGCAGACGGACCGCGTCCAAAGTCGCGAAATCG
>JBEKTN010000173.1:0-18391 GCA_049516015.1 Isosphaeraceae bacterium
CAATATTGATCGGCACTATAGATGCAATGTCCATTTATGAAACACCGTCTGGTCGACTTTCCTCTGACGCTCCCCTCTTCAGAAGACCTGGCAACCGAAAGCGACCACCGGCATCGATGAATTTACCAGGCGGCGCGCAGCAGCGAACAGCGCAGACCACCGGGGCGAAGCAGTCGCGTGCGAGATCACTTGTGGTCTTTCAGTTTCTCGATGTGGGCCTGCAATTCCTCCCAAGTGGCCCAGCCGCTGAAGTAGAACTGAAGCATCTCCAGGGTCCGCTGGGTCGGCTTCTTGCCTGTCCAAAGGCTGATCAACAGGCTGGCGATGATTCCCAAGTAGACTTGGATCTCCACGCCGTTTTGGTTGGTTGCCAGCAGATGGCGGCAGCCCAAAATGCACTTGAGCCAGCGAAAAAAGAGTTCTACTGACCACCGATACTTGTAGGCCAAGGCCACCAGTTCCGCCGCCAGATCGAGACAATCCGTGGCCAGGATCAGCACATCGGGCTGGCCATTGGAATCGGTCTTGCCCGTGACAACGATGACGATCCGCACGGATTGCTTGAGGACATTCTTGTGATGCTCCGTGCCCAGGCGTTTCATGATCGCATCGCGGATCACTCCCGCAGCCTTGGCCTCGGGCGTGATCGGCCGTTCTTCGAGCACCTCGAAGGCGGCGTTGTCCTTGATGCGTCCGATGAAGGAGGAGCCGGCGTCGATAATGTCCTGGAACAGTTGGTACTCTGCGTAGCCGCGATCGATGACATAAAGCCGCTTGGGCAGGAGCATGTTCCGCAACTGCTGATTCTCCGAGCCGCTGCCGTGGGTCACGGTGACGTCCATCGGCGCGCCCTTGAACACATCGAAATGCACATGCATTTTGGCGGCGCGGTGTTCGTCGTCTTGCCACAGAGCCCACGCCATCTTGGGCAGGGCGGGCAGGAGGCTACCATCGACGGCCGTCAGGCCCCGAAGTGCCTCGGCCTCCTTGCCGACTGTGATCGGCAGAGCCTTGTGGGCCAACTCGCCGATGATCTCGCGGAGCGGCTCGGAGTCGAAGACCCGCGCGGCTTCGCTGAGCGAGCCCAGGCTGGCCCGCGAACAGCCTAGTTCCTTTTGTAGTCTTTCGAGTTGGCTGGCCTGCGTGATGCCGCGTAAGCCTTTGATAATGGGATTGAAATAGAAAAGGAGGACCAACGCGGCATACTGGTCGTAGTGAAGGATGCGATTGCCAGCGCGGTCGCGCTGGGTGCCGCATTCATGGAGGTGTTCCAGGAGAGGGTTGATGAGATTGAAATACTTGAGGCCTTTGAGATCGCGGGCGTTGATCTGGGTCGGAGGTTTTGGCGGGGGAAGAGAAAGACCGAGAGCGGCGTCACTCTGCTGAGTTGGGTCGATGTTGGTCGTGAATTCAGGCTTTGAAGGAGGAGCGGAAGGCTGGGCTCGATTGAGAGCTTTCAACGATTGGGCATCCAGCTTGGGCCGCTTGTTTCCAGGCATGGTGGACATCGAGCCGGAACGGACAACCTCTTGGCGAGGGATGAGACGATCGGACTCGATGGGATGAGACGATCGGACTCGATATAGAATGCGCGAGGAGCGAGCAAAGCGCAAGATAAATAAATATTAAACATATCAGATTTACAGGAAGTCTTTGGATGTGCAGGGAGGGGCAGCGAGCAGAAACTGTGCCGAACACTATTGACCGGGCCCCCGGAGGGGTGGGCGGCTGCCGGCTTTGTCAGCCCAGCCTTTTTTAACAGGGGGTTGTGGGCGCGTTTACTGAGGGTTTTGGGCTCTTGACCTCTGATTTTGGGGTCGGAAAGAGTCAGGATCTGGGTTTTTGACCGTTTTTAACCCTGGCTTGATCAGCTGCCAGATCGGCTTGCCTATGGCCACAAGTCTTTCATACCAAAGCGCTTAGATTGCGTCCCATGACCTTGTTCAACCCCGTTTTTAATCGCCAGACGCCTTAAGGGCGCAAACGATCAAAAACCCAGGCTGATGAGGGACTGACTCCAGCCGACGAAGCTGGCTATGTCGTTCTGCGTCAGCCCCCGCGGGACGTCCTTGGGAGCCGTTTGGTCCCAGGGTAGGGGAAGCCTGTCGGGCGGGAAAAGGCGAAAAAGGCAAATTGCGCCTCCGCGAAAATCGGCGCAGATGGCAGATGCCGAATGCCAGAAGGCAAGAACCGCCGGGAAAAGCGATAACCTGGCATGTGACATCTGTCATCTGCCATCTGTCATCTGCCATCTGTCATCCCTGGCTGTGCTGCCTGGCAGGTGGAGAAGGGATTGGCGGCGGGAGCTGGTGACGGGGCTGATAAGCCCATCCGCCGGCGGCCAGAGCCAGCCCAGCCGCCGCGGCAGCCGGGCCGCCCACGAACCCAAGCATCCCGAGAAAACCGATCAGGAGCAGGAAGCTTGACGTGGCGGGGCGACGACGCGCGAGGGCTGTCAGGCCTAACGCCGTCAGTAGACCCAGCATGAGCGTCGAGCGGGCGCGGTCGGGCGTCTCGTTCTCGGTGGAGCTCGCGTTCTCGAACGAGCCGTTGATTTTCGTCGGCTGCTCGTTCAAGCCGGAGGACAGGCCGATCAAGAACGATGGCCGGCCCAGGTTGCGGAGTCGATCCGGGCCAGCGGGTTCCGGCACGGCAACGAGGGTCCCGGCGGCGGATTTCCTGGAAAGTCCAAAGTAGTTCTGGGCCGCATCGATCTCATCGTCCATTGCGGCGGCGCGAAGCGTCTCGAGCAGAGCCTTCCGGGTTGACTGGATCACCTCCAGGTCGAACTCGGCACGCGCTTTTCGCGTGCGGTCACCAACCCGGGCGCTCCATCGTAACGATCGTTCCGCGCTGCGGAGGGACATCTCGTGCGCGATCAACAGCGAGGTGGCGCGTTCTCGATCGCGACCGGAGCTGCGGTCGATCTGTGCGATAAACTCGTTGATTTGCCGAGCGATGCGATCTGCGCGCTCCAGTTCCATCCGGTCGGGCACAGTGAGTTCCATCCCGGCGAGCGACGGCTTGATCGTCAGGTGATCGGGCAGGTGAAGCGTCACAAGCGTGGAGACTCGTCCCACTCCGGCGCTGGGCAGGACCAGTGACCACGCCGAACCGGTTGATCCCACGACCGGATCCGTTGCGCTCCAGAAGAGGCTAACGCGGCAAGGCCCCTGCTCGCCCAGGGGAATGAGCCAGCGGCCCTCACTGGAGCGGAGTGGCGCTGTGGGGCTCTGGTCCACGGTTGTCCAGAGCAAGGTGCTGTCGGGAGGAAGCTCGGCGACGAGGAACCGGCCGGTACGTGCCTGGGTCTCGTAGACTGCGCGGCCCTGTAGCGAGCGGTCCGGCAACATGGTCACGTTCACGTCCGCGGACACCACCCGGGCTGATTCTTTCGCGGCCCCCCCGGCGTCGTCCGTGGCCGGGGGAATCTGGACTTTCAACGACCAGTTGTCCCGCTCGACATGAAACGCCCGGGAGTTGGTTCCGGGAACGTCGCCAAACTCCTCGTCCTTGAACCGGTTGGCGTGGCGGATCTCGTGCAGTCCACTCGAGCCCGCAGTCGTGAGCGTCGAGCCCGTCGCGTAGACGAGGCCGAGGTAAGTATCGGCGACCCCGCGCCCCAAGGGCGCGATCTCGGGAAGCTGGAGTTCCTGGCCGGGTAAGAGCGGGAGTGCCGAGCGCAGCACCACGCGCTGAGACCCCCAGACCCCACGCTCCAGACTGATCGTCCAGATCATGAACGGACCGAGCGGGTCGGACTTTTGATTGTAGACGCCTCCGGCCAGGTCAACCTCGGCTTTCGTGGCCCAAGTGGTGGGGAGCTTGAGATGGATCGAATCGAGCGCACCGCCCACGACGTCGTAGCGGAGGACCGCCACCCATTCCGCCGAATCGGGATGGATCGTGATCTGGCTCTCGATCAGGACGTTGACCCGCGGGGGAGCCGAGCTCCACTGAAGGAAGCCGAGTTTCGCGGGGTCGTCAACGCGAAAGATCTGGCGAGCTCGCGTAACGCTTCCGCCTGCCGCGAGGGTCGGCCCCGCGGGCAGGGGTGTGAGCCCCGCAGGCGGGAGTGTCAGCCCTGGTGCGCTCTTCGCCTGAAGCCTGGAGGCCGACGAGATGATCAAAGAGGCGGAAACGGTCTCCATTCCGGTGACTTCCAGCCACGGGGTGGGCACTTGCAACTGCTGGATGCCGATCTTCAGCGGGTCTTCGAGAACCGGAACCCAGCCCGTGATTCTGAGCCGCCTGCGCGACCGGGGAAAGGCGCGATCGTAGCGCAGCAGAAGCTGGCGCGGATCGGGTCGGCTCCAGTCCGTCAGGGCGTCGGATTCGACGCTCAGCAGGACGAGGTCATGGGGAAGAGCGAGGTCGAGATGGTTCAGTGATCCGGCGACATCGTCGAGGTCGGCGTCGAGCTGGACATCGATGCGTCCCGCATCGATCCCGAGCTGGAGGACCGGCTTGACCTTGATCCGTGCAACCGCCGGCCCGGTCTGGAGGCTGGGAGATCCGTCGCGAATGAGCCGGGTGGTGCCCGCGAGCGTGAGCCGATCATCGGGCAACGGCCCCCAGGATTTGACGAAGCTCTCGTCGCTCAGGGGATCAGTGCCCGAGAGCGGCTCGAGACGGCCCGTCCAGTGTCCCGGCCGTCGTAAACCGAGCAGTCCCGAATAGCGCTCGACGCCCAGGGGTTCAAGGCGGGGAAACCGCCGCGTCGATTCGCCGGCGGGGCGGTCATCCGAGGAGTTGGTCGCCTTGCCGCCCTTCGAGGGCTGAACGGGTCGCCACAGCTCCAGCAGGAGGACGGCGCCTTCCTGCAAGGGAGGGTCCATCCTCGCGGTCCAGATCGGTCGTTCGGCGGTACCTCCCCAGGAGGAATCGATCAATCCCGGAATTTCGACCGACCGGGTCATGAGCCCGGGATCCATCTGAAAACTCAGAGTCGAGAGCCGCCGCGGTCCCCGGTAAGTGAACCTGCCGCGAAGGTGGTCCCCGGCAGGCTCGATATCCCAGAGCAGCATGCTCTCGATGATCGAGCCGGCGACTTGCGAGCCGGCGGCATCGGCATCTCCCCAGCGGATCTCGACGTGGTCAACCGGCCCAAGCTCTGCCGCCAACGACTGATCACCGGCGGCTGTCAGCTTGCCTCGAGCATTCAATAACCGCACTGGCCGGGGGCGGGATGGCCGGTCCAGAATCAACCGGGCCGAGGGCATGGGATTGACCGGGAAGTCAAGCAACTCCGCCAGACGGTCCGTTGCCACGGTTGCGGCCCGCCGAACCTGGAGCTTGAAGCTGCCTGCTCCCGGGATGGTGATCGCCGCCTGCTGACCGCCGGCCTCGATGAACACCGGGACCTCGCGGCCGTCAAGAGTGGCGGTAATGTCGTAGGCTCCGGCGATGGGGACTTTCCACGTCGCTGCCGCGCCGGCTGTCGATCGGAGCTCGAGATCGCTCACGAGGGAGACTTCCTGATCGCCGGACCAGGCGACATGATGGACTGCCCCGGTCAGGAGCAGGGGCCCCTTGTCCGCGGGCGGCTGGGGTTGTGCAAGCTCCCGCAGGCACTGGTAGTCACTCTGGCGCAGGATGACACGCTCCGGAACCTGCCCCGGCTGGAACGTCCCCTCGTAGGGCATCAGCACGGGGATCGGCTGCTCTCCGTCGCGCCTGGCCTCCGCGCGATCTTGCGGTATCACAAGTACTGCCAGAAGAAGCGGAGCGGCTCGAAGTGGACTTCGGAAGGGTGTGGCGGTCGTCATACCTGACCGGATAGGGACCGGGCGCTCCCCTGGACGCTGCGCGGTGAGCTGACTTCCGAGCCGGTACAGCAGGCTGGCCATCGCCCCGACAAAGAGGCCCGCACTGAAGCTGGCGCGGTCGTCGCCCTGCCAGAGATGGAGCAGGACCGCCAGGAAGACGATGGCGATCGGCACGAGGATCGCCCACCGCGGCGACGGGCTGCGCAACCAGCTCAGACCGAGGGCGACCAGAAGCGCGACCGTCCAGCCCGCGACGAGGCCCCAGCGCTCATCGCGCAGCTCGACGTGACTTGCCTCGCCCGGCCAGGTCGCGCCGGTGAAGCGCCAGGTTGACCAGCCGGGAAGCGCTCGCAGGGGCTCGGCCGAGCCGCCCAGGGGAGCGTCCCTGGGAGTGATCTCGCCGCGCCATCGGGCCGCGGTCTGGAACCGGTCGGATCGATCGGAGCCCCAGAGGAGTGCCTCGCCGATCGCTCTCTTCCAGTTGTCCGCCTGGTCAGACCGCGCTGCTTCGCCCTGGGATGTGATCACCAATCCGGGATCGAGGGGCAAGAGGGTAAGCCCGTATTGCTGAAGGGTCTTCAGGGAGAGGGGCCCTCCCCTGGGGTCCACGCGAATCGGGATGCACCGGGACATGGGCCCGTGACCGGCGGCACCGAGGGCCAGGCGGTCGATGAGCAGCGGCGGCGTCCCCGAATCCCACCGGGTAAACCACTCGGCGAAGGTCAGCTCCTCGGACGACGTGCTGGCCAGGGTTTCGTCGAGCCGGCGAAGGGTTTCGTCGGAGACCGTGCGCGGGCCTGGTTGCCGGCCGGGCCAGCGCAGTTCGGGAACCCCCAGTGAACCAAAGGGCCAGTTCGGTGCAGCTCCAGGATCGCCCGGTAGCAGGCCGGGCCCGTACGACCTGGCCTGCCAGCACGGTGGGGTGACCAGCTCCCAGCAGAACGAGAGGCAAGGCATGCCGATCCACGGCAGCACAGGCCTCAATTCGGCACCCGGCTTGACGGTCCGGCCGCTCGTCTCGTAGTCGAGATCCACGGTCTTGTACCGCAGGCCCGGACTGCTCCGCTGGAGCGAGACGACCATCCGTCCGTGATCGAGCGTTGGCACCACGTCCGCCCCGTCAAGCTGAACCCGGACGAGCTTGCTGTCCGCGGGCATGGTGAATTCCAGGTCGGCAAGCTGCTCGGCATGCAAGAGCAGCCGCAGTCGGTTCAGCCAGGGACCGCTCGGGTGCAAGATCGTGGTCAAGCAGACGTCGCGGATGATGCCGGCCTCGAGGCTCTGGAGCAGCTCCTCCGTGCTCAGCACCAGCTTGCCTCCCGGCTCCGAATAAGTGAAAGCATGAGCAACCAGGTAGGCCCGCTCCGGGGCGCCCTGTCCAGCCGGGTCCGGCCTGGGCTCCGGCTGCCAGGAGGCCGCGAGCCGCTCGGCCATCGTGGTCTCGAGCCGGCGCAACCCAGTTGTCTGGACATCGGAACGCATCCGGGACGGCACCTCGAGCAGGACCGTGCTCCGCGGTAAGAACTGCCGGGGAAGCGATATCAAGGGAATGGGACCGCGCTGGTTCCAGGGAAGCCGAGCCTTGAAGTGAACCCGATTCTCTCCCGGCTCGGGCGAGCCGAGAGCAAGGTTCCAGGCCAGGCCGGTCGCGGGAAACTTGAGACCAGACCGCGCTGCATCGTCCAGGGGGTGCTTGATGAGCTCTTGCTTTTCGGGGCCGGCGCGAAAAGACCAGTCCTGGGAGCCGCCGGCCGGCTGGCTGATCCAGACCGGCAGAACATCCAGAGGATTGCTGCCCGGCTTGATCAGGATCTGGCCTGCGACGGCAAGGTGCTTCCCGTCCTGTTCGATTCTCGAGCGGTACTGGATCTCGGCCCTGGGCTTTTGCTCGGCCCGTTCTCGGTCCACGCGGGCTGTCGCGTTCTCGCCATTCCAGCGCCAGGCCAGGGCGGCATGTACGTCCGGACTCACGGCAGACCTGGAGCCGATCGCTCCTTCCACGCGAGCAGGATCGATCCAGACGAGGCCTTGTGCCGAGATGGGAGTGAGGGTCATCGTCCTGTCCACCATGGCCACCCAGGTCTCGTCGACGATGGCCAGACCGGAGGGACGAACTCGCGGCAGGACAAGCGGTCCCCGGCCTCCCGCGGCCGTGGAGGTCGCCGCGACCTCGAGGGCCCGGCCCTCCGGGGCACCCTCGCCGCCCGTAAGGAGCACGTGCAGCCGGGTGCTGCCATCCGCCTGAATGGCCGGATGCCAAGCTATCGATTCGTCCGCGCCGCTCCAGCGCACGCGATCGGCAACCCAGGTCGGTGGCAACTCGATGCTCAGCTCCCTTGCGGGGCCGTGGCCGCCGACCCCGATCAGTTGACATTCCAGTTCCGGCGCCGCCTGGCCGACCAGCAACCGGCCACGTACCTGGCACGCCGGCTGAGCCTGGGTCTGACGGAACACGAGGTCCGCGACCGGATCGGCCGATCTGGCCTCGAAGACAAGCACGTTCGCATCTGCCGGCTCGTCTCCCTGTGCCGGCACGCGCCGGCCGGCGCGTTCCTGGCAGTCCTGGATCACGCGCAAGGGGTCGGCAACCACTGTCGTGGTGCCACCTGTCCAGATCGCATCGAGGGGACGCATGGCGGGCACGGTCCATCGCCCCTCGAGGGGCACCCGGGCGTGAGCCTCGAAATGGAGGGGAGTCGGCAGCCGGCTGATGCCCGCAAGGGTGACACGGACCCGGGTGACCTCGCCCTCATGATCCGCCTGGTATTCCTTGACCTCGGGCCCGGACACCGCGATGAACTCCAGTCCTGGGCCCAGCTCCACCGTGAATCGCATCAATCCTCGTCGATCGGGTTGGACGGTCCAGTCCGTTTTCCAGTTCGCTGACCGGGCGTCGCGGCTCTCGGTCGAGCCCAGCGTGATGCGGGTCGGTCCGCTCACCCAGATCAGGGCCTCCTCACCGGGGGGTAACGGCCTGCGGCCGTCGAGCAACCGGAGATTGATCAACGCCGGACGGCCGTGGAAACACCACGATTGAAAGCCGGTCTGGGATGAGGGCAGGGGCCCCTCTCGAAGACCTTCCGGACCCAGCGGTAACCAGCCCGCCGGCAGTTCGAGGGTCAACTCCGTGGTCTCGTCTCCGGGAAGACCCAGCGCGAAGCTGCGTCCCTCGGAATCGGGGCGGGCCCGCAGTTCCCAGTCCAGGGTGACGGCCGGGTTGCCGCCGGCCGAGGCCGCCGGCTCGATCAAGAGGACCGTTTTGCCGGATTCGAGTGCCCCCACCGACGGCAGATTCCGGGGACGTGCAAGAATCATCGGCGTCCATGGATCGAGCACCAGGGCCGTGGGTCCCGAATCGGGGATTACCGCGGCCAGCCGGGATTCACCGGTCAGTACTCCCGCGTTCCAGCGGGCGTGGTGGCGCGCCCGGATCAAACGTGGCGGGCTCGCGTTCTTGGTCGGGGACGTTCCCCGGATCGCCGCATCAAGCAGCGATTCAAACCGATCGGGAGCCATCATCCGCAACGGGGTTCCGGCGGGAAACCAGCCCGCGGCCTGAGCGTCGGGAATGCGGACACGGATGATCTCAGGCGGAGCAGCCCCGACCGCTGGAAAGAGGGCGGACAGGGCAAAGAGCATCGCCCCGCAAAGCCTACCGGCCGCCCCACGCTGGCCCCGAACAACTGCAACACCCTTGTTCATCACGGTTCTTTTCTGGCTCCGAACTCGAATGCCGGATGGACCTGACCCCTGATCGCCGCGGAGCGGCCCGCCGACTGATTCACCCCGACTGCCCCACACGCGAACTCCGGGCAGAATCTTGCTCGGGCGCCAGCGACAAGGGCTGTGGAGCGTAATCCATCGTCGCAGAGGCGCGGGCGCGGATCGCCGTGGAGTCATCGGAGCCCACCCCGTCAGGCCCGATCTGCGAAGCTCCCGAGCCCGTCTGTCCCGGGCCGGGTGATGGTATCGGGATGGCCGGGGAACCGGACGACCTGGCTCGCTCGATCAGCCTTTGAATCAAGCAGCCGAGCAAGGTGAGGATGACTCCGCTGAGAGCCGATTGAGTGACCAGCAGCAGCACGCTCGGGTGCGCCAGGGCCGAAGCCAGCAAGCAGAGCCCCGCCGCCACAATCCAGATCGCTCGGAAGCGGGCTCGGGAAAACATCAGGAGGAAACCCAGCAGGAGCACGCTGCCCGAGCAAACGGCGATGATTCCCGCGCGGTTCGCCACCCAGAGATTCATGGCAACCGGCTTGCCCGAGCGGCCGAAGAGATAGCTGTGCGAGCTGTCCTGTTCCTCTCCCAGCAGCTCGTCCAGGCTGGCGGTCTGTGCCGGCGCCCCGGCAACCCATCCCACCAGCTTCGAGAACGGCTTCCAGGGCCGCCGTTTCCAGACATAAAAGTCCCAGTGCCAATCATTCTCGTCAGCCCATCCCTGCGGCACCCCGATGAGAGCCTGGCTCCAGGGTATCTGGACCTCCCAGAGTGTCTGCAAGACCACGGCTTCCGCTGGCAGCTCCGGGGCCGCGCAGACCTGGTCAGCCCAGTTGCCCGAAAGCTGGTATTCCAGCTCGATCAGTACGGGCTTGGACTGCGATTCGGGAGGCAGGCCCAGGCGATAGAACCCGCCGGACGGTTCGTGTTCCACCTGATCGGCGGCCCGGCCGTCAATCCGGGCACGGATCCACTGGGCGCGATCCGGCAGGCTGAACGAAACGCCGGCCGGATGAGATTCGATCCAGTACCAGGCATGAGTTCTCGACTCATTGTCAACGCCCAGCACGGTGCGCAGCAGTGAGCGAGGCACAACCACGGGAGGCAGCGAAACCTGGTCCATCAACCTGGCCGAGAACGTGAAACCTGCGTTCTCCGGCACCGGCTTGCTCAAGCGATAGTGCCGTGGCCGGTTGCCCTCGCTCTGGTCTTCGTCGTCAAGGGCAGAGCCGGTCCATGCCGTGTCATCGACCGCCGTCTTGATTCCCGGGGCCACCGCCAGCTCGACCGTGGTGGACGCCGACGTGCCTTCCTCGACGCCAATCCAGGGGATGGTCGTCTTCACCGGGTCGCCGTTTGCCATGGCCCCTTCCACCGGGACCTGGAATCGGAAGGTCAACAGCGAGCTCTCCAGGATCGGCGGATCGAAGACGAGCCGATAGCGCCGTGAATCGCCGGCCTTCTGGTCCAGCTCTTCGCGCTTGATCGTCTCCTTGCCCTGGACCTGCCACGCTTGTGACCGCGACAGCGGTACCCGGACCGTCAGAGAGCTGATCGACCCATGACGAACCCGCAGCTCGGTGTCCTGCCGCACATCGATCGAGCGCCGGGAGAGATGAGCGGAGATCCTGGTGTCGTGAGCGATCGACAGGGGGTGGCGGGTCAAGCGGCCGCGCAGCCAGGTCGGGTTCTGGTTACTCTTGAGCACGGCGATCGGGGATCGTTCTCCCAGAGCGGCAGCCAGGCTGGCCGCCGCAGACTCCCCGGGAGGCTGAAGCCGGAACGCGCCAGTGCTTGCCTCGTCCCGCCGTGCGGGCTCGTCGCCGGGCTCGAAGGTCACCTCGCGGTCGGCGAACAGGGAAACGGTGCTGGCGGTGGAAACTCCGTCGCGGGCGGCGAATAGACCGAGCTTCACCGCTCCCTCGGGGCCGATTCGCTGCTGGCCCCGGAGTTGCAGAGAAAATGATTTCCGGTCGCGACCCAGGGGCGTGAGCTGAATCTTCAGCACCTGTGCTGTTTCCTGAGGCCGGTCGCTCCCGGTCGCCAGGGTCTGGGCCACGATCGGAATCGCCGACTCCACCAGGTCGGCAGGTCCGACCGAAATCATTTGCAAACCGGGGGGAGCCACGATCTCGATCTCGAAGAGCCGGCCGCGCACGCGCTGGACCTGAACGGTGGTATCCACCTGCGCCGTCTGAGCATCGAGAACCATACGGGTGATCGACTCCGAGCGGTACAACGGAGGAGAACTTTCGATGCCCAGCGCCAGCTTGTACGGCTGATCGAGAAACTGGTAAGCAGTGCCGATCCCCGGACGCGAGCGGAGCTCGGTCGGTAACTCCCGCGGGTCGATACGGTGCAAGCCCTGGGCCGTTGTCACGTTGATCCAAAGATTGGCAGGCTGCGTGATCCCGATCGCACCGGATTGCTCGACGGCATTGGACAGGCGAAAGCCGGAGAACGCGAAAGTCTTGGGGGCGTTGGGCGGAAATGTTCGTCGCGTCTCCATGACAACGTGGCGCGTCTCTCCCGGCCGCATCGCCTCACCGAGTGGAATCGTCAGCAAGTTACGCTCGATCCCCGCCACGAGAAACTGGTCGTCAAGTTTCAAGATCTGCACGACGTCCTGCTCGTCAAGCCGGATCTCAAGCTTGCGGGCGATCCCGCGAACGCAACGGATCACCCAGGACGAGCGCGTGGTGACAGCCTCGAGGTCGGCGTCGATCGCGATCTCCACCTGGGCCGCCAGTAGCGGGGGCGGAGGGGACCCGGAGTTCGCCTCGTCGGTCCAGTCCAGGATCAGTCGCGATCGCGGCGAAAGGTGAGCGCTGAGACGGGTGCCCTTGCCGCCGGCGATGATCGTCTTGCCCACCGACCCGCCCGAGGCAACATCGACCTCCTGCACCGGATGGGGAACATCCAGCTCGAAGTAGGTTGAAGGTGCTTCCGGTATGGCCATTGTCAAGTGCTTCCGATCAAGGCTCACATTGACCGGAACCTTGAGCTCGAATCGAAGACTGTGCTGACCGGCCCCCTCAAGCCGGACTTCCCATAGACCTCGCTCCGTGCTGCGCAATTCAAGCTCTTTTTCGCCCTCGCGCGCGGAGCCTATGATCGGGCTGTCGATTCCGAGCGGAACCCACGCCTCTCCCGGCGCCAGCAGGCTCAGGTCGATTTCGAGCTGAAGATTGGCCATGTCGTCATCGACCCGGCCGCGGATCTTGACCGCACTGACCACCTGATCGCGGGGCCGCGAGCTGGCTGCCGCCGGGGTCGCGGGTGCCGGTGGATCGCTGGGAGTGCTGGGTTTGATGAGAATCAGATCAGGCTGCTTGAGCTTCTTCCAGAACTCGCCGATGTCGCTGCCGTTGTTGAGGATGATCACCTCGCGGGGCAAACCGCCGGGACGGGGAGTTGTCTGGGATTGCGCACGGTCTTCCGCTGGCGCAGGCGCTGGCGACTGCGCGCGTGCCCCCATCCCCGGGGAGAGAAGGATCGCTCCCATTCCAGCGATGAGCAATGCGCTGCGGTTCAAGGTGCGAAACCCTATGCAAGAATCCGACGGGCCAGACCCGAAGCCGCATATCCCCGTGACCAGAGATCGGCGCCGAGATACGTATGGAAGCCTGGGAAAGATAGGTGAAAGATCTTCGGGGCCGCACTGAATCATACCATGAACGGGGGGCCGTATCCAACGACCACAACGACGACGCGTGCGCGCCCCAGCCGAATCGTGGAGCACGCACGCGGGAAACTTCAGTCCACAGTTGCTCTGACTGGTCCGGGGCGAACGCTCCAGCCCGTCCTGGTGCGGTTGCTCTCAGGCCCATCAACCGGCGTCCTAGCGCTTCGGAGCCGGCTTGTTTTCATCCTTGTTCAGCAGTGACTTCCATGCGTTGTAACCCCTTTCATCCGGGTTTTCGGGATCATAGCCCTGATCTTCTCGACCGGTGATGTTCTTCAGATTGTCCAGCGCGAGCTCGCGCAAGGCCAGCGATTGATTACGCGGCGAAAGCAGCTCGATCAATCGCTGGTGCGTTTCCTTCCGCGCGGCCTCGTCGGGAGAATAGCCGATCAACAGTTTCTCGACGACCTGGCCGGTCTGGTCGCCGAACTCTTCCCCGAGGCTCGCTCGTAATTGCTTGGCGGCCAAGGGTCCCCTGGAGAGGAATGCGCGGAGCGCCGCGGTTGTGCTCTGGCGGGCGCTGCGGTCGCCCGCGCGGGACAAGATGGGAGTCACAAAGGAGAGATCTCCCAGCGCCTTGACCGCCAGGATCGCCAGCTTCTTGGTGACGGGTGATTCGCTCTCGGTGGCCAGCACGGTGTCCTCCATCACCGAGCGGTCCTTGGAGAATTGCTCGAGGAACTGCTCGCCCAGCTTCTGGTCCTTGAGTGATTGCTCGGCTGCGGTCATCCAGGTCGGCAGGTCCTTCTTGGTCCTGGGCTGAAACCGGCCGCCGGGATCCGCGACGATCGTGCCGGGGCCAGCCAGGGTTTCTTTGCTCCCGTCCAGGGTAAGACCGAGCTCGCCGTCCAGCGCATGGATGGCCAGCGGGGGGAGCAGGGTCGGCGGCTGCCCGTAATGCCAGAGGCCGATTCGTTCGAGTCCCACGGCACCGTGCGAGGGCCGGTCGATGGACGCCGTAAGGCCGGCGAAACCGATCTTCAGGCTTCCCGACGGAGCGGAGCCATCGATCAGGGCTCGGCCATCGGTCAGCTCGAAGGCGGGCGGTTCCTCCGCGGTCTTGCTCGTCAATTGCACCTGAGTTTCACCGATCAGCGTGATGGGTGTCTTGGCAACGACGATCCGAGCCCGGAAGGGCTCCAGGCAGAGCAAGCGGTCCGATGTGGCCAGCGTCGTTCCCTCGGCGATCCGTTCCCATTCGCGTTTGTCGGTGTTGAAGCGAAGCAGGACGCCGTTCACTTTATCAACGACGCCCAGCGAGCCAGCCGGAACGGCACGCGCCGGCGGGGTTGCCGCTGGCTCATCCTTGGGCTTGGCGGAGTTGTCCGTCGTCTTCGATGCTGCCGCCGTGTCCGCGGCCGCCTCGGACTCAGTCGCTTTCGCTGCGACCGGCGCAGCTTTGGACTCTCCGGCGTTGGCTACCCCGGCGATCGCTCCAGCGGCCGCGGGCTGCTGGTTCCCCGCGGGGAGATTCGGCGCACCTGGCTCGGCCGAACCCTCGGCGGCCGGGGCGGCTCCTACCGGGGGCCGCTGGGGAACCGCGGGCGACTGTGTTCCGGGTGGCGGTGGTGTCAGGCTCTGGTAGGCCGACCAGCACAGCACGGCAACCAGGGCCAGGCAGCCGGCGACGGGGCCAAACCGCTCCAGCCAGTGCCGGGCCGGGGGCGCGGGCGCGACCCAGGGCTGAATTGGCTCTGTGACAGGCACACGAACCACCGGCTTGACCTCGTCACTCCGGGGCACGGGAGTCGATTCCCGCCCTTTGACGAGCTGGTACATCCGGGCCTTGGCCTCGGCGGGAACGTGGACCTTCTGACCGAGCTGGCTGAGAATCTGATGCACGCAGGAAACTTCCGCCAGGTTGACGTCCGAGCTCAGACACTTTTTTTCGTACTCCCCGACCTGTTCGGCATCGAGATCATTGTCGACGTAGCCGGCAACGATATTGGGATCGCTGCCCTCGGGGCCGGACTTGCCCGGAACCATCAATCGCCGCTGGCGTGTCACGCGATGAATTCGCTCCACCACCTCCTGCGCATAAGTGCTTTCAGAGACTTGTCTGCCGATCTCGCGGACTTGTGTGGGGGGAAGTGTGTCATCAAGCCAGGCGAGCAGTGTTCTGAGGGTCAATCGCATCCCGTGGTTCTCCCAGGTGTGAGATCATCGATGTAGTGTGCGCCAGTTTCTGGCCGGCTTCGCCGGAACGCTCTTCTCTAATACCTGTGCCTTCTCGCGTGGCAATCCGTGGGAATTTCTTGAAGAAAAATGGACCGTGCCGCGCGGCAAGAAGAGGCACTGCTGGCACGTTCAGGACGACCCGCGCAACCGGTAAAGCCGAAAGAAGGGATCTTTCTGCTTGGGTCCATAGAGCGGCTCGAAGAGTTCAGGGTGCGAATCGGCCCAGATCCGTTCGATGGGGAATCCTGCGGAGTCGGCGACATTGTGTGGCCCCTCGCCGGAATCTGCGCGGGTCACCACCAGAAGCTGGATTTGCTGGGCCTTGAGGTTGGATAGCCAGGCCTGGAAGTTCGGGTGAGCCCGGTCCCAGCCCGGTCGCGAATTGGGCCAGGCCGGCTCCTTTCGGTCAAGCGCGGCCCTGTGGTAGTCGTGCATGAGCCAATCGGGGTGGGCGTCGACATTCACGTAGCGGACCTCGTTCCGCAGGCCGGTCCCGAACAGGTAATAGGGGATATTCGTTCCGGCGTAGGCCAGGCGAGCGCCTGAGGGCCCCGAGCGGCCCTCCAGGTCCAGCCAGCCGAGGTAGAACATGCGAAAGGGCGGATAAAAAAGTTGCCTTGCATCGAGTGCCGGCGCCCCCGTCTGGAGAGCGGCCAGGCCGACAAGTCCCAGACCGCCGGCTGCAAGCAGGGCACGTTTCTTCAGTCCGCGGCCAGTGGAGACGTTTGATCGGCTGCCCGTCCACACCGTAAGTCCCGCGCAGCAGCCCATGCTGAGCAAGAACATGATGCCGGCAATGGCCGCCGGATCCGGGCCCGCGCGCAGTGCGCGCCCCATGCGTGCGAACAAGGGCAGCGAGGCGCCAACCGCGTTGGGAATGAACGGGCTCAAGTCCCAGGGGATCTTTGTCTCCTCGAGCGTCACCGGCCACGTCTGGGTGGTCAGCAGGTGGAGTATGAGCAGGGCGGCGGCTGCCACGCGGAGCCCGCGCCAGCGATCGAGCAGTCGGGCCAGCGGCGCCGCGGCCAGGCCCAGCGCCTGGAGCATGAACCTCTGCTGGGTCCGGTAGGGAATGCAGATCCAATAGAGGGCGACGTTGAGCACGGCCAGAGCCGCGAGTGCCCATGTCAACCGGTCCCGCTCGGGCCAACGCCGGCCGCCAATAGCCCAGGCTCCGCCCAGGGCCGCGATCCAGAACGGGGCAAGCCGCGGATCCGCCAGAGCCAGAAGAATGTCGATGAGAGCCCGCCACTCGGTAATCGGCAGGAAGTAGACGCTGAACCGCATGGCATCCCGCCCATACCAGCCCGACAGTATGGACCTGCCGAAGAGCTCGAGGTGAAGCGGGTAGAGAGGATTTCCCGTCACCAGGAAATTTCGGCCGAACCAGAACCCGGAAGTCAGCAGCAGGCAGAAGAGTATCAAGAAAAAGGCGGCGAGGGTCTTCCTGGTCGATCGCGACCGGGCCCCCCTGGCACCGAGGACGAGGGCGAGCAGCGGAGGGACAAAGACGACGCCCACGGGCTTGGTCCCCAGGGCGATGCCCGCTGCCAGCCCGCCCAGAACCAGTGCGGTCGTGCCCGTGGCTTCCTGGAAATCAAGGAGGAAGAAGTAGACGGCGATCATGTAAAAGGCGACGAATATGGTGTCGACGTTGGCCTCGTACGAGAAAATCAGGAGGGGAGTCGACGTGAGGAACCAGCACGTGGCCAGGAGGGCCGAGTTCCGGCTCGCGCCGAGCATCCGCCCGCTGCGAAACACCGCGATCGCCGCAAGCAACAGGAACGGTGCCTGCCCGATCCTGGCGAGACGGTCACCTCCCCACGCCACCATCAGCCACGTGAACCAGACGTCGCCATTGGCCGGAAAATAGGTCGTGGCATTCTCGCCGAACGGAGTCGCGACCAGGAATAACCGGGCGGCCTTCCACCACCTCACCGCGAAATAAAGATGGTAGATCGGCCCGTCGCTGACGACCTTGACCGGCAGCAACAGTGACTGCATTGCCATCTCGACCGAGACCCAGAGCACAAACGTCAGCGCGAGCAAGGTTTCCCATCGCCACGGTTCCGAAGTCGTCTGTCCGGTAGCCGGACCGATCGGCGGAACGGGCCGCAGCCAGCGCGCGACCAGGCCGGCTGCGCAGAGCAAGCCCATCCAGACCGCCAGTGGGCCGATCGTCAGCAGACCGGCCGTTCCTAGCCCCTCGAGCCCCAGCAAGCACCAGGTGACGCTCAAAACCGAACAGGCAAGGACGCGGTCCGGTGTTCTTGCCTGCCGAAACCCGACGCCGGCCAGCCACCAGGCACCGGAGATCAGCAGCCCATTCGCAACCAGACCAAGCCAGACGATCATGCGCCAAAGCGGTCTCCCGTGATCGCAAGCGTCAGAGCAGTCGATTCTACTCTCGAATCCAGAGAGAAGGCGCTACCCCGTTGCCAGAGCAGGGTCCATTCGTTGTCGGCGCGGGATTGGCGGAGGGGTGAAAAGGTGACAGGGTGAAGAGGTGACAGCCACCAAATTCACAAAGCTGGGATATCTTGATAAAAAGCCGTGAATGTCACGACCGAGGCGACATTCTCCGGGGGGGATGGTTTTCCACGTGCTCAACCGAGGCGTGGGCCGGAGAGTGCTTTTCACCAAGGACGAGGACTTTTTGGCGTTCGAGCGGATCGTTGGGAAACGCTGCGAACTCGCCGCATGCGGTTGTGCGCTTACTGTTTGATGCCCAACCATTGGCATTTTGTCGTTTGGCCCGAGCGGGGTGGCGATCTTCGCGGGTTCATGCAGCAAGTGACCAACACCCATGTGAAACGGTGGAAGGAGCATCGTCACGAGATCGGCTACGGCCATCTCTATCAAGGGCGTTACAAGTGTTTCCCGGTGGCAACAGAAGACTACTTCTACCAGGTCGTTCGCTGCGTGGAGCGGAACGCCCTGCGTGCAAACCTCGTGGAGCGAGCGGAATCGTGGCGTTGGTCGAGTTTGCGCCGTGTGGAGCGCGAAGACCCGGCGTTTCCCATCCTCTCGACGTGGCCTTTGC
>JBEKTN010000174.1:0-16928 GCA_049516015.1 Isosphaeraceae bacterium
GGTCTTCGCGCTCCACACGGCGCAAACTCGACCAACGCCACGATTCCGCTCGCTCCACGAGGTTTGCACGCAGGGCGTTCCGCTCCACGTAGCGAACGACCTGGTAGAAGTAGTCTTCTGTTGCCACCGGGAAACACTTGTAACGTCCTTGATAGAGCTGGCCGTACCCGATCTCGTGACGATGCTCCTTCCACCGTTTCACATGCGTGTTGGTCACTTGCTGCATGAACGCGGGTAGATCGCCATCCCGCTCGGGCCAAACGACAAAATGCCAATGGTTGGGCATCAAATCAGTAAGCGCACAACCGCATCCGGCGAGTTCGCAGCGTTTCCTCAACGACCCGCTCGAACGCCAAAAAGTCCTCGTCCTTGGTGAAAAGCACTCTCCGGCCCACGCCTCGGTCGAGCACGTGGAAAACCATCCCCCCCGGAGAATGTCGCCTCGGTCGTGACATTCACGGCCTTTTACCAAGATATCCCAGCTTTGTCAATTTAGTGGCTGTCACCTTTTCACCCTCCGCACCGGCCTGGCCAAGTATGGCCCGCGACCCAAAGCCCGGGGGGTGTTCGAGACCACACCGGGCGGTGCCTCGGGCACGGGCCGTTGCCTCAAGGTGAGCGTCGAGGGTCTCTCCGGCTGGAACACGTATGCCTCACCGAAGCTGCCGGACCTGTTGCGGTAAGCCGTGCAATCAACGGCATGGTTGGCGATGGTATTCAGGCGATCTGGCGTTTGACCAGTTCGGCAAACAGGCCCGGCTGTTGGACCAGATCTGCATAGCTCCCGCGCTGGACGATCCGGCCGGCTTCCATGACGTAGATCATATCGGCGTGCTCGATCGTGCTGAGGCGGTGGGCCACGACCAGGCGGGTCGCCTTGATCTCGGCGAGGCTCTGGCGGACCCGGTCCTGGGTCACGTTATCCAGGGCGCTGGTGGCCTCGTCGAACAGGAGGATGTGGGGCCGAGGGGCGATCGCCCGGGCGATCATGAGTCGTTGCCGCTGCCCGCCAGAGAGAGTGCTCTCCCCGTCGCCAAGGTACGTGAACATGCCCATGGGCATCTGGGCGATCTCCTTGTCAATCCCGCTCAGCCGGGCGGCTGCCCAGGCATCGTCGAGGGTAAGCGTCGAGGTGCCGATGATGTTCGAAAGGATGTCGCCGGGGGTCAGCTTGCCGTTCTGGAGCACGACCCCGATCTGGCGCCGGACCGCCTGTAAGTCGAGCACCGAGAGGTCCTGGCGATTGAAGTAGATCGAGCCGGCGGCCGGCACCTCAAAGCCGAGCAGCAGCCGGAGGAGGGTGGACTTGCCGGCGCCGGAAGGCCCGACGAAGGCGACGAATTGACCGGGCCGGATCTGCGCGCAGACGTCGTCCAGCACGAGGGGGCCGTCGGACTGGTAGCGGAACGACACGTGGTTGATCTCGATCTCTCCGCTCAGCTCGCCGGGGTCGGCCCGGCCGGGGTCGATTTCGGGCAGCCCCCGCAGGATCGGCAAGGCCCGCTCGTAGAGCGGCACGACTTGGAGGACCAGGCCGGCGTTGGCGCTGATCATGGCGACGGCGGCGAGGATCTGCGCGAACGCGGCGTTGAATGCGAGGAACTTGCCGAGGCTGAGCCCCCCGCCTGCGGCACGCGCGACTGTGGCGTAGAGCACGAGCGTAGCCAGGACGGAGGCCGCGGCGTCGAACGCCGACAGGTTGTCAGCCAGCCTGCGGGAGCGGATCGTGAGCCGACGCTGCTTGCTGAACTCCCCGGCCCACAGCGCCAGGGCTCGCGATTCAGCGGCCGCGACCCGGAGCCGAGAGATCCCCGATATCATCTGAAGTACCAGGCCGGCAATCCGCCCGCGCTGATCGTGGAGGCCCCGTTCGTAGCGCAACTGCCGTAGCGAGGTCAGAATGGTCACCGCAAACAGGGCGGTCACGAGCGCCGCCGTCAGCACCGCCAGGCGCGCGTCGTAGACGATCAGCAGACCGAAGGAAACCAGGGAGAACAGCAGGCTGACGAGCGTCGTCCAGGCAACCTCGGTCAGCACCTGCCGGATCGCGGAGATCCCCATCGCGCGGGTCGCCAGGTCGCCCGACGAGTAGACCCGGAAAAACGAGGCTGGCAGGTTCAGGAGGCGGTCCCACAGGCCGGCCTCCACCGCGCCCTCCGCCCGGGTCTGCACGCGCAGGATCGCGACCCCCTGGACCAGACGAAGGAAAGCCCCGGCCATGGCGCCGAAACCCAGAGCGAAGAGGATCGGGATCAGCTCAAACCGCGCCAGCCCGGGAGTGATCGTGTCGAAGATCCAGCCCATGACGATCGCTGGAAGCATCCCGAGCAGCCCTCCCACGGTGCCCACCAGCACCACGGTCAACACATCACGAACCCCGCCGGAGAATCCGAGGCGCATGACATCCCAGAGGGTCAAGGCACGCGGCGGGAACGGCCGGTAGAACGTGTAGCCGAACGACCGGACCTGGGACGCCACCGCGGCCGTCACGGGGTCCCGGGTCTGGGCGACCGGGTCGATCAGCTCATAGCCCGACGGCGAGACCGGAAGCAGGGCGACCGGGTGCTCGTCCGCCGATAGGAAGCCCAGGAGCGGCCCGTTGTCCCGGCGCCACCAAGGCCCGGAGAGCAAGACCCGCCTGGTCCGCAGGTGCGAGGCGCGGGCGACGGCCGCGACGGGGTCACTCCCCCGCCCTTTACCGGCGAGCCGCCGGGGGTCTTGGATCAGGGTCCCCAGTTGCCCACCCACCAGTCGGCAGGCTGTGACCAGCGGTGGCTCATCGACCTCCGGGATCGCCGCGCCGTCCCGTTCCGGCTCGACCACGGCGGCCAACCACGAGAGCGTCGATCGGAGCAGCCGCTGTTCTGACTCCGCCTTCAGGTGGAGCCGCTCGCGTTCCAGGCTCATGGCCTGCCGCCGGTTCTGCTCCGCGCACCGCGCGACGAGCCGGTGCAACCGCTCGAGGGCGGTCCAGGCCCCGGGACCGCCCGCGACCTCGGCGGTCGTGAAGGTCGACAATCGGGCACCAGGCTGGGCCGCCATCCAGCCGGGGTCCACGAGCGGGGTCAGGCCGTCGCCGGGCCCCAGGGGCAGCTCCTCCCGGCCGAGGAACCGCGAGGTCCCCTGGTCGTGGATGACCCACACCAGCCCGCTGGCGGGGACGACGTTCGTGACGTCCTCCAAGACGGCAGGCTGTCCGGCCGTGAGGATGCGCAGGGGCTTCGGAGCCGGACCGGGCGACAACCCCGCGATCAGCCCGCGGGCCCAGCCGTCCCACAGCGCCAGAGTCGTCCCCGAGAGCTCGGGGTCGCGGGCCAGTTCGACGAGCCGGGCGGGGCTGGCGTGGAGGACCCGCGTCTCGGGCCCCCCGACCGCGATCAGGGCCACCGGCTCGTCCGCCAGCATCCGGCGGGTGCCGCACACCATCTCACCGACCCCGGCCCGGAGCAGGTGGGATCGAGCCCCGCTCGCCTTGCCGTCGACCAGCGGCACGGCAAAGACGTCGACCTGACCCGAGATCACAAGCCAGCCGCCCTCGTTCTCGTCGAGCGACAAGGGGACATTGCCCGCCAGTTCCCGCGGCGGGCCCTCACCGCCAAGGACTCCCTCGATCTCGCGCATCGTCTTGCCTCGCTTCGATTCACCCGGCCGCCCAGAGGGGGGTTGCCAACCCTGCGTCTCCGGCCGTCAAGAACTCCGGATCAGGCTACGGTAGAGCCCCCTGGTGCTGTAAAGAGCGTCGTGGGTACCACGCTGAACGATCCTGCCCTCACTCAGGACGATGATCTCGTCGCAGTCCCGGATGGTACTCAGGCGGTGGGCAACGATGAGGCAGCTACAGCCCCGCTGCCGGAGGTTGTCGTCAATCCGCTTCTCGGTGATGGGGTCGAGGGCGCTGGTGGCCTCGTCGAGCACGACGAGGGACGGGTTGTTGACCAGCGCGCGGGCAATCTCCAGCCGCTGGCGCTGGCCGCCGCTGAAGTTGCTCCCGGCCTCCTCGACCCTGCTGTCGTAGCCGCCCGGGCGCGCGGCGATATCGTCGTGGATACAGGCGTCCCGGGCCGCCCGCGCCAGGGCCTCCTCGGAGACGGTGGGGTCCCACAGGGTCAGCACATCGCGGACCGACCCCTCCACGAGGAAGAACTCCTGGTCGACCATGGACAGCGAGTTGGCCAGGACGTCGCGGGGGATCCGGTGCAGGGGCAGTCCGTCGACGAGCACCTCTCCCGACCAGGGTCGGCTGAGGCCGCAAGCGAGCTTGGCCATGGTCGACTTCCCGCTGCCGCTCGGGCCGACGAGGGCGACCCGCGAACCTGGCCGGATCTCGAGGCTAAAGCCCGCAATGAGGGGCGGCTCGAGCCGGCTGTAGCCGAAGGTGACGGCTCGTATCTCCAACCGGCCTGTAAGCCGGGGCAAGGTCTCGACGGCCGGGCCGTCCGGCCCCGGTCTTTGAAACGTCGGGTCGATGGGGTGCCGCAGGACGTCGTCGAGGCGCCCCATCTCCCCCTCGACCTCTTGCAGTGTGCTGCCCATCCAGAGGAACTGCTCGACGGGCCCCATCAGGCTCACCGTCAGGCTCTGGAACGCGACCAGCATGCCTACCGTCATGTGACCGTCCATCACCCGCACGGCCCCCACCCCGAGGATCGCCACCGTGTTCAGGGCCGTGAGGAGCGACGGCACCAGCCCCAGCCAGAGGCTTGAGACCTCCATCCGCTGGCTCGACTGGAGCACCTTCGCCATCTGGCCCGACCAGCGGCCGAAGAAGTCGGACTCCGCGCCGGTCGCCTTCAGCGTCTCGATGGTCTGGAGGCCGGCCATCGACGTGCCCAGGAGCTTGCCGCGCTCCTGCAACAGCCGCATGTTGATGTCCTTCCGGCTCCGAGAGACGGCTTGGAGGGCAAGGAAATTGACCGCGGCGAACGCCAGGCCGACCAGCGTGAGGAGGACATCGTACGAGAACATCAGGCCCACGCACGCGGCGACGACCACGAGGTTCATCAGGTTGGCCGTCAGCTCCCCGGAGAGGAGCCGGGCAAGCCGGTCATTGATCTCGACCCGGGTGCCGATCTCCCCGCCGTAGCGCTGGGTGAAGAACTCGATGGGGAGCCTCAGGACGTGCTCGAAGTAGCGATAGGAGGAGACCAGGGCCAGCTTGGTCTCCAGCCCTGTCAGCGCGCGCCTCTGCAGCCACGTCAAGGCGGCACGGAGTACGGCGGCGACCGCCATGCCGATGAGGAGCGGGCCGACCCACGACCGCCTCCCCGATACCAGGTACTCGTCGACAAAGACCCGCGTGAGGACCGGTGGGAACAACCCAGCCACCACGAGTATCAGGCTGGCCAGCAGCACGTAAAGGAGCCCGGCCCCGGAACCGCGGAGGCGGTCGCGGAGGGGTCCGATCAGGCCGCGACGGGCCCCGCCGGGCCGGAAGTCCGGCTCCGGCTCCAACGTCAGGGCCACTCCCGTGAAGCTCTCCCCGAACTCGGCTTCGCTCACAACCCGGGGGCCTGTCGCCGGGTCGTTCAGGAACACCTGCCCGGGGGCGAACCCCTCGACAACCACGAAGTGGTTGAAGTTCCAGAACACGATCAACGGCAGCCGCAAGGCGAGCAGGTCGTCCGGCTGCTGGCTCAGCCCCTTGCACTTCAGGCCGTAGCTGCGTGCTCCCTTCAGGATGTTGCTGGCCTTGGTCCCATCGCGTGAGACCCCGCAGGCGACCCGGAGCTCCTCCAGGGGGACGAACCGGCCGTAGTACCCCAGGACGATCCCCAGCGCGGCGGCGCCACACTCCACCGCCTCCATTTGCAGCACCGTGGGGGTCTTCACTCTGCGGATCTGCCGAGCGTGATCCGACAGGAATGGGAGTCTCATGGCGATGACCGGCCTCCTCGGCTCACGATGACGGACGCCCTCGCGGGCCGTCCTGGGCTCCGGGGTCGCGTCGAGGGACCCCGGTCTGTCGTTGTCTGGGTTCGGCGCGTCCACCCGGCCGACTTCGGCGGCGCTCCTCGGCATCCCGGCCTCAGGGCCCCGCACGGCCGGACCGCCCGGAAACGATCAGCCGCAACGGCCTGAGCCGGTCGACCGTGATCGTAGCGCGGCAGGGTGTCCCGCTGTAGAGTCCGGGGAACGAGTCGCCGGACGTTGGCCCCGGTCCTGCTGCCATGGCCTCGGGAGTCAAGCCGACGACGACCTCCAGCAAAGGGCTACCGCGGAACGTCGGGTCCGCCCGCCATTCGTCGCCCAGCAAACCGGCTATCGCCGCCCGCGAAACCGGGTAGCGGCCGGCACTGACCACCCGCCCAGATAGGGCGCCGGCACCCCCCGGGTCTGAACCCGCCGGCTCGACCCGCGCCTCCATCCTGGGGCGGACCTGGTACCCCGTATCGGCGGGGACGTACAGGACGGCATGGGGCGCGACCTCCGGCGATTCGAGCGTCACCAGCGGCGCACCCGGCTCGACAGCTTCACCCTCGTGGACGGGGATGTCCAAGACCCGGGCCGCGATGGGGCTGTGGACCGGCTGATCGCACCCGGCGCCGCCTGTGGGGGCCAGGCGGCACAGTTCCTGTCCTGCGGCAACCCGCTCGCCGGCCTGGGCCGGGAGCTGGCAGACGACCCCTGCGTGGGGAGCCGCCACCGTCCGCACCCCGCCGGGGCGGACGAGGACGCCCTGCGCCTCCACCGTGACCCGGACCGTACCGAAGCAGGCCCACACCAGCACGGCCGCCAGCACCATCCCCAGAGCCGCCAGCGCCAACCACCCCCGAGGGTCGGTGAGGGGCATGAGCTGGTCCAGTTGCTCGGGCGAGGCCAAACGCTGGAGCGCTTCGCCCCGGTAGATCTGCCTTGCCATCGCGCCTCCTTCCGGTGTCCGGGCGGTCGGATTCACGAGCCCAGCAACCGCTGGAGCACGTGGTCGAAGCGGTGCCCGGCCATGTGAATGTTGTCGAGGACTTCCTCACCGAGCTCTCCCTCCACCTCGGTCCCGGCGGGGGCGAGCTCGGACCGGCCGTAACCGAGCCGCCGACCTGTGTCGCGGAGCCGCTGCGAGAGGAACATGGCCAGCGCACGGTAGAACCGCGCGGCAAGCTCGTGGTCCTGCTCCAGCTTCTCCAGGAGGGCCGCGCGGGGGATCGACAGCAGGACCGCGTCGGCGGCGGCCGTGACCGTGGCGGTCGGCGGCCGGGAGTCGACGAAGGAGATCTCTCCCACCACCTCGCCGCACCCCAGGCGGATCGGCTTATCGGTCCCCAGGCCCGGGCCGGTGACCTCGAGCACCCCGTCGAGGAGGATGAACAGCGACTCGATCGGCTGGCCTTCGCGGACGATCGATGTCCCGGCCGGGACCCGCTCCCTCTTCCCCTTGGAGAGCATCCATTCGATGTCGGCGTCGGTGAGCTGGCCGAAGAGATAGAAGATCTTACGCATTCCCAAGCCTCCGCACCGTGGCACTCGGACCGGGCTGGATGACCGCCAACCAGGGGGCCGGCCGCGCCGGGTCAGTGGGACCGTTCGGTTCCGCGGCGCCGGCGCCGAGACCTCGAGCGGGGGCGGACCCACCGCGCGGAACGCTCCCCAGGAGGAACTCGCCCACCGAGGTCTCGGCATAGTAGTCGGTGCCGACCGCACGAGCGAACAGGTCGGAATCGCCCGCGCCGAGGGCGCAACCGCCCAGACCCATCGCCGTGGCGACAAGGTACATCGACTGCTGGACGATCCCGACGTGCTTCAGGACCAGCGAGTAGGCCAGGCCGCTGTATTTCCAGCTCACCCGTGGGAACCGCGCCGAGTAAATGAGCAGGACTTGAAGGGTCGAGGAGTCGACCCCCGCGCAGAGCGCGGCGTCCTCCAGCAGCAGCCCGCACTCGTCGGTCGGGCCGCGGAGGCGGACCAACCGGTGGCCGCACGGGTCGTAATAGTAGATGCCCGGCCCGATGCCCGCGCAGGCCCGGACGACAGCGTAGACCTCCAGCTCGTAGAGAGCGCCGCCGGCGGGGTAAGGCCGCGGCGCGATGTCCATCGTCATGGGGCCGGCGGTCGTCAGGATCTCGCGCGAAATCACCTCCCGGACCCGGGCCACACGGAAGAGGAACTCGCCGAGCTGACCAGCCGTCATGGGCTCGGCTGCGTACTCCCGCACTGAGCACCGGTGCTCCATCGCCCAGGCGAGCGGTGGATCCTCGCGCTCCAGGCGGGCCAGGTCTGGGCGTTCGAGCGGCACGGCCTCGGCCACGCTCACTGGCTTGAGCGCCGGGGGCGGTGCGACCACCCCGGCCAAGGCGTACGTCGCCCCGTGGCGCAGGTCGGTCCGGCCCATCCGGCTCCGGGCATGGAACAGCAGGTCGTGGAACTCCCAGCACCGGAGGGCCGGGTCGGCGTCCTCCGCCGGGGCGCCATTAACGTCCAGCTCCGTGAGCATGCCGGCCGACCACAAGAGGTCGAGCGTTGCCTCGGCCGCCTCGGACGGGAGCCCGCAGAGCGGCTCGTCGTCGGCCCCCTCCGCGCGGGGTTGCTCCATCAGGGCCTGGACCAGCTCCGCCACGCGGCGATCGTACAGGACCACCCGAGCGTGCGCCCGGGGCGATTCGAGGCAGGCCCGCGCTTCGTGCCGGCGTATGAAGGCGAACCGCGAGAGGGCGAGCCGGTGCACCGGCTCGGCCCGCGCGGCGGCCAGGCGGAAGGCCGGAGAGACCGGGACCAGGCTCGCCAGCAGGCGCCCGTCCAGGCACGCCGACCGGACCACGAAGCCCCGCTCCACCAGCCGCCCGAGGTAGTAGTAGAACCGGGCCATCCCTGCCGGCCCACTCGACCGCAAGGCAGTCCGGGCCAGTACGTCCTCGTAGCCGCCGGTCGCTGCGAGGGCGGCAAAGGGCCCGGGGTCGGCCTCCCGGATCGCCAACCGGCACCAGGGGCCCTGGAATACGAGTCCTCCACCGTCGCCCGGCGCCAGTGACACCCCTTCCGGGGTTTTCAAGAACATGGAAGCCGACATGACGATCTCCTTGAGACACCCCTGATGCCGGCGAGGCGGTGAACCCGAAAGACTTCGGCCGGGTGCAGTTCCATGGTCGATCGACCCCGCGAAAAACCCCCCGGTCGGGGCCCCTCCGCCGGCCGCGGCAGGCGTCAGAGAAACATCGGGACCGGGTTGAGCGCCTGCTCCGGATGAGGATTCGGGAGCCAGCCCAGTTTCACGGGCACGTCGTACAACCGCCCCGGGGCAAACCGGGCCCAGAAGTGCCGCAAGCCAGGCACGATCACCTTCACGACGGGCATACCGACCTCGGGCCGGGTTTGGTCGAGGACGAACATCTCCATCCCCAGCCGCTTCACCCTGTCTTGGCAGGCCAGGACGTCATCCCTCAGGTCGTCAGTCCTCAGCCGCGGGTACGCGACGAGTGTGCGGGGCGGCGCGTCGGAAGGGACAAGGTACGGCTGGTTCGCCAGCGTCGCGGTTCGGAGCCAGCCCAGCGTCTCCGGGTCCGTGAGCCGGTCGACGGCGGGGCCTTCGGGGGGGGCGTCGAGGATGTGCACCAGCATCTGGTTCATCTCGGTGACCGCGCGCAACAAGGCCACCTGGGGATCGAGGTGCGCGCCGAACCCGAACATAATTTGCTCGGCGCCCCCGTCGGTCCGCCGCGACAGGGCGATGAACACTGGGATGTCCAGGTCGCTCGTCAAGTCCAGCACCCAGAGGTCGCGCCGGTACTTCTGGAGGAAGTCGGTCAGCCGGCGGAGGTACGGTTCCCCGAAGCTGTCGAGGTCGACCGCAGGCCGCCGGACGCGGTTGTACCACCACAGCGCCACGCTGTCACGCTCAACCAGTTCGAGGAAACCTTGGAGGATCGCCTCCTCGAGGGTGTTCCCGGCCGCGTTGCCGTTGGAACAGCTCATGCAGTAGGGCTCGCCCCCAGGGTACGGGTATTCGAAGAAGCAAAACGCCGTCGGCAGGTAGGCAACCCGCTCGCGGGTCAGCGACCACACCGGCGTCCACTCGACCGGCGCCTCGGGGTCGAACGGGGCGGGGACGTAGTGATACACCGTGGTGTGCCGGTTCCACTCCTCGCGATTGCGATACTGGCGGTCGCTCAGGAGCATACAGGCGTTGGGGTGGACTCCAACGTCGCCGAGGTCCACGAGCCGCGACGTGAATCGTGGTTCGTCACCCCGGAAGATCGCGGAGTAACGCTCGATCCCCTCGCACAGGGCGCTGGCGCGAGCCTGCTCCTCGTTCGTCCCCTTGCCACAACTCGAGTTGCGGAGATCCGTCCGCAGGCCCATCCAGGTCCTCGGCCCGCGGGCGATGTTGGGCCCCGAGACGTACACGTGCATCACTTCGCCGTCGTTGTCGGGCGCTGCCCGCTCCATCATGGGCACCACGCCGGAGATCGGGCTGACGTGGTGGCCGAAGCGCTGGAGGGTCTCTCGCGGTGGCACCGCCCGGTGCCCACCATCGTTGGTGAACGCCTTCTTGCGGCTGGTCAGTTGGACGACCCGCGGGGGTGCCGGCCCCTGATCTGGCGCTGCGGCCTCTGGTGGGGCGGTGCCGCACGACGGGCAGGTCGGGTGGCGCACCAGGGCGTGGCTCTCCCCCCTCCATCCGAGCACGTCGAAGGTCTGGACCCGGCCTTCCAGTTGCGGCGACTCCCCTTGCGCGATCCAGGAGGCGACGGCGTTGGCCGCCAGCCCCCAGGCGACCGCCTCGGTCGCCGGCGTCCCGCATCGGTCCGCCCCGGGCGCGCCGTTCAACGCGCGCTTGCCGTCGAGGTAGCCCAGGATGGGGAAGTTGGCCCGGATCCGCTCCGCCAGGCACTCCCAGCACCCTGTGATTCCGGGGCGGAACAGCGGTCCGATCCACACCATCGTGCCGACCGGCTTGATCAGCAGCCAGGGGCGTCCCGTCCGGAGGGCTTCCTTGTTGTAGGGCTGCAGGCCGTCCCGGAGATAATGGTCGGTCACCACGACGCCAAGCCCGACCTCCTCCGACCCCGCCTCTGCCACCCGGACGCGGAGTGCCCCGAGCAGCGCTCGGAAAGGTTCAATGTCGACGTCACCGAAGACGGTCAGCGCCACCGTGGACCGAGCCAGCCGCCCGGCCGCTTCGCCGGGGTCGACGCGGAGCATCGACCAGAGCGCTGCCTCCCCCGGCGGCATCGTGGCCGCGTCGCCGCCCCCCTCGGCGATGTACCCTTTCTTTTCAAGCTGGTTGAGGGTGTAGTACACTTGGGCGGGCATGACCCGCCCCCGCAGCTCCGCGCACAGATCCTCAACCGGCCGGCCGTCGAGCCGCGGGGCGATCACCTCGTAGAGCCAGCCTAGCAGCACCGTCTGGTGCCGTTCGGACAGCAGGAACACCCCCTCGTTCTCGATCACCTTGACCAGGTAGTGCGGCTTAAACACCGGGCGGTGCATCATGGACCCATCCCCCATTTCGATTAAGACCACCCGTCGGATCTGTGGGACCGGCCGGCGACGCTGGCACGACGCTGAGATCACCGGGCACGGTCACCCCCGGTCCCAGGGAAAGGACCGGGGGCGACAGGTCCAACTGCGGATCACGATCCCGTCGCCGGCGCAGCCCTACGCGCAGGGGCCGACGACGACGCAGGGGGGCGGGTAGCAGCCACAGCCACAGCCACCGCCACAGCGGCAGCCACCGCCACAGCGGCAGCCACCGCCACCGCAGCCGCCATGGCAGTGACCGCCCGCCACCGTTGACAGTTCTTCCTCCGAGAGCTCGGCTGCGGCCGGCTTCATCGGAAGCACAAGGTGCATCACGTTCGCCGTGTCCTCGATCGTCTTGATCTGGACATTCGGCGGGGCCGTAATCCCCCGTTCCTTGAGCACGGCCGCCGGGTCGGACAGGAGCCGCTTCTTCAATGCGTCATCGGCCCACGCGTCCGCCACGAGCAGACCCCAACGAAGTTCCCAATCACCTCCACGCGCCTGTTCAGTCGGTTTCTCGGCCATACTGTGTAACCTCCAATCCGAAGGATCCATCACTGCGCAAGTCACCGAACACGACGGTTTCCCGTCCGACTTCCCCCGCGCCGCACCGGCCCGCCGCGCGGTCACGACCTGGCACGCCACGGCGAGGGCCCATCACACACGAGTCTGATGGAATTTTGAATGACGAGCTCCGGGGTTCACGCAAACAGCACCGCGGGCCCCGACCTCCTCGGGGTCGGAGCCCCGGCGAGCCCTTGCGGGCGACCGGCCAGGGCAAACTGCCTACACTCACGGCGAAAAAGAAACACACCGCCCGCTCTGGTTCGACACGGTCAGTGCGATCATCGCCGGGCACGACCTGCCCGTCGCGAGCAGAGACCCCACTATGTTCAGCTTATCGGGATATGTCAAGATCCCAGTTTTATATGTCAAGATCCCAGTTTTTTCGTGGAGACGACGGACGGTCATGGCCCCGGCGGTATGGCCTTGAGGAGAGCCGCCGATGGTGCGATGATCGGGGATGTCGCTGGCCGAAAACGGCGGGGCCCCGGGACGCCGTCAACCCGGGACGCCGCCGGCAACGATCTGGGTGGCGAGCATGACGAACATCAGTGACGCGACCCTGGTGATGCGGCCGGACGAGCTCCGGCTCGCCCGCGAGTTGAGCGTGGCGAGGCTCGAGCCTCCACTCCACGTCCCCGGGTACGAGCAGGAGGCGTTCCTGGGCAAGGGGGCCTTCGGCGAGGCCTGGCGGGCCGTCGACAGCAACAGCGGTCGCCGGGTGGTGATCAAGTTTTTCAACAGCCGCGGCGGGCTCGACTGGTCGCTGCTTGCCCGCGAGGTGGAAAAGCTCCGCTATCTGTTCTCCGACCGCCACATCATCCAGCTCTTCGCAGTCGGCTGGGACGCGACCCCGCCCTACTACGTGATGGATTACATGCAGGGGGGTTCGCTTGAGCAACTGCTCCGCGGCAGGCCGCTCGACATGGACCACGCGCTGGCGATGTTCCGGGAGATCGCTGTCGGCCTGACGCACGCGCATGGCAAGGGGATCATCCACTGCGACCTGAAGCCGGCCAACGTCCTGCTCGACCAGGACGGTCATCCCAGGCTGGCCGACTTCGGTCAGTCGCGGCTCTCGCACGAGCAAGGGGCGGCCCTCGGCACCCTGTTCTACATGGCCCCCGAGCAGGCCGACCTTCGAGCCGTCCCCGACGCGCGGTGGGACGTCTATGCCCTTGGCGCTATCTTCTATCACATGCTTACTGGATCGATCCCATTTCGCGACGACCCCGGAGCGGAAGACGTGCTCGAGCCGGGGCGGCTGGAGGAGTGTCTCGACCGCTACCGGCGGCTGCTAGCCGGCGCCCCGAAGCCGTCAGCCCACCGTCTCGTCCCCGGGGTCGACGCCGCGCTGGCGGAGGTCGTCGACCGCTGCCTGGCGGTCGACCCCAAGGCGCGATTCCGCGACGTTGGGTCGGTGCTTCACGCGCTCGACGCCCGCGCCACCCGGCTGGCCCAGAGGCCGCTCCTCCTCCTCGGCGGGCTGGGACCGTTGCTGGTCGTGGTGGTGATCGCGGCCATCGCCGCCTGGGGAGTCAGCCAGTTCGTGGGCCAGGCGAGTAAACAGTTGATCCAGCAGGCGGCGGAGAGCAATCGGTTCGCGGCCCGGTCGCTGGCGGAGAGGTTCGCCCTTGAGGTCGAGAACCGCTGGGGCGTTCTCACGGCCGAGTCCGACGAACCTTGCCTGATGCGGCTGCTGGCCGCGCCGCTCGACTCGCCCGAGGGCCGCGACCCCGACGGCTCGGTCCGCCGCTGGATCGCCGACCGCCGCGACTACTGGAACAACCGGTTCAGCCAGCTCACCGCCACGCTCCACTGGTTCGCCCTCGATCGCAACGGGCTGCTACGCACGCTCAGTCCCCACAACGACGCGCTGGTCGGCCGGTATTTCGGGTACCGCGACTACTTCCACGGCCTCGGGCACGAGCTCCAGCCCGGCGATCCCCGGCCGGCGCCGATCACCCGCCCGCATCGCTCGAACATCTACCTGAGCAAGAGGGCGAACACTCTGGCCGTGACCTTCAGTGTCCCGGTCTGGGGGCCCGGCCGCGCCGCGGGCGCCCCCCTGATCGGCATCCTCGCCATGGAGACCGAGGCGGGGCATTTCACCGAATTCCGCGGGTCGCGGGACCAGAGCTCCGTCCTGATCGACCTCCGCCCCGACGCCGACGGCCGCACCGGGCGGGTCGTCGCTCATCCCCGACTCCCAGCGATGGAGCAGCAGTCGTCCGGGGCCAGCTTCTACACCGCGCCCGAGGTCGTCGCGCGCGCCGATCGGGTCCTTCACGCCTGGCTCGCGGGGGATGACGCGTCCACGACCGACGCCGACGAGGTTATCGACAATTACGTCGACCCCCTGGTCGGGTCCGACGGCGCCCGCCGGTTCGCCGTCATGGCGCCGGTCCTTCTCTCGTGGGGACGCGACCAGGTGCGTGGGAGCGACTGGGTCGTGTTGGTCGTGGAGCGCCAGGAGGAGACGCTCAAGCCCCTCAAGGAGCTGGAGAAGAAGATCCTCCGGTACGCGTTCGGGGCCCTGGGTCTGGTGATGCTCGTGGTCTCGGGCCTCTGGGCCTTCGTGCTCATGGGCCTGCGGCAGGGCAGGATGAGCCGGTGGCTTGGGCGCTGGCGGCGGTGGTGGGGCCTGCCGTCCCTCGAGACCGCCACCGGCTCGGCGACGAGCTCAGTGCCCCCCTCGCCGCGGCCGATTGCCGTGGAGACCGGCCCGACCGCCACAGGCACGGCGGCCCCCGCACCCACAGGCGCGGCGGCCCCCCGGCCCCAGGAGCGGGACCCACCCGGCGGCGGCTGACCGGCGCGGCGTCTTGCTGGGCCGCCCCGCGCCCCCGGCCACTCAGGCGCGGGATGCCCGATTCCGATCCGGCGGTACGGCGGCCGTACCGCCCCAGGAGGCCGAATCATGGCCGAACTCGTCGCAGAGGGGCAGCAGCCCGACCAGCGCTGGAAGCGAACACTCCCCGAAGGAGACCCGTTCGTCCTGGGCCGGGAGTCGCAGGGCTGGGACGTCCCCTGGGAACGCGCGCTGTCGCGGCAGCACGCCGAGCTCACCTGGCGAAACGGCCGCCTGCGCGTCCGCCGGCTCCCGGCAGCGCGGAACCCGATCTTCCACCGCGGCGACGAGGCCGAGACGTTCGCTCTCGGACCAGGCGAGTCGTTCGTCATCGGCCGAACCCGCTTCACTCTGGAAGCCGAGGGCACCGCCGATTCGCCCGATTCCCGGCCCTTGTTCCAGTCGTGGGCCGTCAGCTCGCCGGAGCTCCGGCGGATCCCGTACCGCGACGCCCCGCACCGGATCGAGGTGCTGCGGGGCCTCACCGACGTGATCGCTAGCGCGGCCGACGACAACGAGTTGTTTGCCCACCTCGTCAGCCTGCTCCTCGCCGGGATCCGCCGGGCCGATGCGATCGCACTGGTGGCGGCCGACCTCGACGGGCACGAGACCGCGGCCGTGCGGGTGCTCGACGCTGAGTGCCGACTCCCCGGGGCAGGCGAGTTCCGGCCGAGCCAGCGGCTGGTCCGCGAGGCCGTCCTCCGCCTCCGCGACAGCGTCGTCCACGTCTGGGCCGCCGACCTCGCCGAGGGCGAACAGAGGTTTACCCTGGGGGGCAACTTCGACTGGGCTTTCTGCACCCCGGTCCCCGGCGAAGCCTGCAGGGGCTGGGGCATCTACGCCGCCGGGAGGCTCTCAGTTCAACGGACCGATGGCCTCCTCGCGACGTGGAACGAGAACGACCTCGGCGAAGAATTGAAGTTCGCCGAGCTGGTCGCCTCGATTCTCAGCTCGCTCCGCCAACTCCAAGTACTCCAGCACCGACAGAGCTTCCTGAGCCACTTCTTCTCGCCCCAAGTGATCCGGGTGATCGGCGGAGCCGACCCGGAGACCGCGCTGAAGCCGAAGGAGACTGAAGTCACGGCACTGTTCTGTGACCTCCGAGGCTTCTCGCAAAAGGTCGAGACGTCCGCCGCCGACCTCTTCGTGGTCCTCAAGCGTATCAGCCAGGCCTTGGGGGTCATGACTCAATTCATTTTCGACCACCAGGGCATCGTCGCCGACTTCCAGGGCGACTCGGCCATGGGGTTCTGGGGCTGGCCGTTGGCGCAGCCCGACATGGTGAAACAAACCTGTCTGGCGGCGCTGGGGATCCGCAACACGTTCGCGGCCTACGCGCACCGCCCGGATCACCCGCTCGCCGGGTTCCAGGCGGGCATCGGGATCGCCAGCGGCCGGGCCGTCGCAGGGCAGATCGGGCCGCCCGACCAGTCCAAGATCACCGTGTTCGGGCCGGTGGTCAACCTCGCCTCGCGGCTCGAGGGCCTGACCAAGATCCTGCACGTCCCGATCCTGCTCGATGAGGCCACCACGCGGGTGGTCCGCGCCACGATCCCCGTCGACGTTGCCCGGTGCCGCCGCCTCGCGATGGTCAGGCCCTACGGTCTGGAGACCGCCCTGACCGTCAGCGAGCTACTCCCTCCTGCCGCGCAGGACCCGGTCCTCGGCGACGAGCACCTGGCCCACTACGAGGCGGCGCTCGACGCCTTCCTGCGCGGCGATTGGTCGATCGCCTGGGAGCGACTCCACCTCGTCCCTCCCCAAGACCTGGGCAAGGATTTCATCCTCGGCTACATCATCCAGCACAACCACAAGCCGCCCACGGGGTGGGACGGGGTCATCGCGCTCCAGAGCAAGAGCTGATGTCCAGGCCGTCGGTCGTGACTGGCTGGCAGGAAAGCGGGACAGGTCCGATATTGTTAAACTCGGCGGCCCCGCCGACGTCCGAGCGATCTTCAACCGGGCGAGGCATTTTGATTTCGGCCCACCCTTCGCGGGCGACCCGTGGGACGATAGGCCGACTCTAGGCCCAAACGTTTCGCGATTTCCTTCTGCCATTCCG
>JBEKTN010000175.1:0-16731 GCA_049516015.1 Isosphaeraceae bacterium
AGGCACTCGATGGTCTCTCTGCGCCGGAATCCCGCATCCAGGCAGTACCTGAAACTGCTCAAGCCGTAGGTCCAATGAATCGCCACCTCAGGAATTGCTGTGACCCGTAATTGAACCATGCCAAGTTGCGTCCCACGAGAGTCAAGAGAGAAATAGACGTAAATACATATTCCACATTAACGTGCGCCGAAAACCAAGCTCGCCAAACTTCTACCGGAACCGTAAAATGTAGCATTTCGCAGCATGTTGACCCCCTTCCGGGTGGGGAGTGCTGTAACCAGCTCGGCGCGCGGCATCGACGGCGGACCCCGACGATTCAACAGGCGAGGACGTCCATGCGGCCTGGAGGCGAGCCGGGAATCGACGATGACCGACGGTCCGACTCGATGCGGCAGAACCGAGAGGACATCGATAACCGATCGCCGAATCCCACGATCTTGGAGCAAGACAGACTCGGTACCAAAGAGAACCAGCGACCTCGAACATGGCCAAAGAGCCTCGCTCGAAACAGGCCGGGGCTGGAGGGCGAAGTCTGTGCGCCACGGTCGGAAGCCCCCTCCAGACGCCCGGAGGATTTTCAGAGCAACCCGATTCCGCAGCGAAACCGCCATTCCAGCACCTGGAGGAGCGGCCAGCCGCGATCTGAAAAAATCATCAGAACAACCGCGAAGGAAAGCTAAACCGGATGGAAACCGCCCTGAGCATCCTGCCGCGCTTCCATTCATCTCACTCTGTCCTCCTCAGAGGCCCGGTAGGGCATCGCGGGTTGATTTCGGCTTCGGGTGCGTCCACAATACCTCGTGTCCGTTCTGCCCTGGCTTGGCGGGTATTGACAAGCCTGATGCGCCAGCGAAGTCCCTTTCCAATCCCGGAATCACCTTCGCTGGCGCTTCAGGCTTGTGAATCCCTCACCTGTCAATCCGAGGTTGACCAGGCCCGAGTCTCGAGAAGCGACCCTCTTGCCGTCATCATTCCGTACAGAGCCACTGGCTCTGGCGGGCCCTGTGAGCGCGGCGCAACTTCCAGGCACCGCAGGAGAGCCCCGCCGATGGCGTCGTTCAACCCTCAGGATCACGGCTTCGGGTTCGAGGAGCCGCCGCCGCGGCCCGCGACGCCCCCCGTCCGGCGCGGATTCCTGATCATCTTGTTCGTGCTCTGCATCGCCGCTCTCATCGTTTACGGCGTGCCTTACGTGGCGGAACGCACGGGTTATTCCTGGGAGGCGGGCCGGGCAAGAGCGGCGATGGAAGCTCTGGCCAAGCTTGACAAGGCGGGCGCGGTCAGCCAGGCCTCGGCGCTGTTTCGGCTGGCCGTGACCGCCGTCTCGCCGGCCGTGGTCAACGTGCAGGCCCAGCACGAACGGCGGCGAGCCGAGGTCATGCCCGGGCTGCCGCTGGGAGGTAATCCCATGGGGCCGGGGTTCCAGGGGGGCGAGCTGGGCTCGGGTGTCATCATCGACAAGGCCAAGGGCTACGTGGTGACCAATTACCACGTCGTCAAGGAGGCCGAGCGGATCATGGTTCGGCTGGGCCCGGGTGACGACGTCCCGGCGCGGCTGGTGGGAGCCGATCCCAAGAGCGACCTTGCCGTGCTCCAGGTTCGCGCCACGCTGAAAGTTCAGGCTGAGTGGGGCGACTCCGACCAGCTCGATATCGGCGACTGGGTCCTGGCTATCGGCAGTCCGCTGGGGTTCGACCATTCCGTGACCGCGGGCATCGTTTCGGCCACCGAACGAAACGATTTGAGGATCGCCGACTACGAGTCGTTCATCCAGACCGACGCCGCGATCAACCCTGGCAACTCGGGCGGTCCCCTGATCAACCTCGCCGGCAAGGTGGTGGGCATCAATACTGCGATCATCAGCCGGACCGGCGGTTACGAGGGTATAGGTCTGGCCATTCCTTCCTCCCTGGCGAGAAAGGTCGTGGATGGGCTGATCAAGGACGGCAAGGTGATCCGCGGTTATCTTGGGGTGGTCATCGATCCGCTCGACGCCGAGACGGCGCGCAGGCTGCGGCTTCCCGACAATCGCGGCGTCCTGATCTCGCGCGTTCAGCCCGGCAGCCCGGCAGCGGCCAGCGGACTGAAGCGAGGCGACGTGATCGTGAAGCTGGCGAACCGCGAGGTCGCCGATCCCGCGGAACTGCGAATCCTGACCGCGGGTCTAGACGTGGGTGCCCAGGTGCCCTTGGTATTCTATCGCGAGGGCACAGCGCGGACGGTCAACGTCAAGATCAGCGAACTGCCGGACGCCCCCGAGGCTGCTTTCCTTGGCTTCCACGTCCGGGAAGTTCCGGCCGGCGAGGGCAAGATCGCCATCGAGGTCGACCAGGTGAATCCCGCGGGGCCGGCGTTTCAGGCGGGCTTGCGGCCGGGAACAAGGGTCCTTGGGGTGGGTCGGTTTGCCGTCGGCTCCATGACGGAATTCGAGACGGCCATTCGCCGAATCGATCCCGAGCGTGGTCTTCCCCTCGTTGTCCTCTTGCCCGAAGGGGGCCGGCCGGTCTTCCTGGCTATCGGCGGCAAGCCCCCGGGTCCCGACGCCCGGGACGAGAACGGGAACGGCGACGGCAACGGCAATGGTCAGGTCAGGAGCAATGATCGCCCGTGAGCTCCCGCGTGCGGCTGCGCCCAGTCAGGCGGCATCCAGCATCGCAAGGGCTGCGTTACGGCCATTCTGAGTGCATGCCCGCGCATCCTCATCCGGCCGGGTGATCGTCCTTGCGGGCAGCCGCCTGCTGATGCGGTTTTGCCGCGGTCGGCAGCCGAGAATCGTTCAGCCGGCGGCGCCTGGTTATGAAATCGCTGGCGACAAGCTGAAGAAAGTTGGTCAGGGCTTGACTTGGACACCTGGTTTGCAGCACATTAATGAACGCAATTTAAGGGCGATGAGAAGGCTGGGTAAAGGGGATCCGGGGTTAAACGATTGCGATCTGAGATGCCGGAAGCGAGTGTAACGGAGGGAGGGGCGATGTTGGCCCATGAGCCTTGGTGCCTCTGGCTCTGTCAGCATAAATGCTAAAATCATGCCGGTTTAGAAGGATTTGCGAGATGTCGGCAACGGCACCGAAAAACTTGACCGAAAAACGGTTGGGGTTATAATTCCGTTGTCATCGGCAATGATTTCTTAGGGCACGGTGAGCAGATCGCAAGGGGTCTCCGATGGCTTTCTGAACTCCTGCGACAGCGAACCATGGACCCGGGCTCGTGCCTGAGTATCAGGAGTTCCCGGTGCCCCGACTCTCCGACGCCACCAAGGCCGCCATAAAAAACGCGGTGGATATTGTCGCGCTTGTGGGCGAGTATCTGCCGCTCCGCCGGGCCGGTTCCAAGTACAAGGCACTGTGTCCGTTTCATGACGACCACAATCCCTCGCTGGAAATCAACCCCGAGCGCCAGTCGTACAAATGCTGGAGCTGTAGTGCCGGGGGTGATGTCTTTGATTTTGTGAAGAATTACGAACACGTCGATTTTCCAGAGGCGATGCGCATGCTGGCCGAGCGGGCAGGTATTGTGCTGGATAGCCCGCCGGTCTCTGCGTTCGCTGCCGTTGCGGCAGCGGGGCCGTCGAAGTCTGACCTGCTTGCGGTACAAACCTGGGCGGAGGAGCTTTTTGTACGGTTGCTTGCGAAGTCGGAAGCAGCGCGGGCTTATGCCTTGGGCCGGGGCCTGACAGCGGCGAGCATCGAGCAGTTTCGGCTTGGCTATGCACCGGTCGAGCGGGGCTGGTTGGTGAGCGAGGGCCGCGGCCGCGGCTATTCGACGCAACTTCTGGAGCAAGCCGGATTGGTCTCTCGACCGGAAGACTCACCCGGGACGGTTCGGGAGCGATTTTGGGGTCGGCTGATCTTTCCCATTCATGACGAGCGAGGCCGCGCGATCGGATTTGGAGGACGAATTCTTCCCGAAGTCGAACGCTCGATGGCCTCGCAGGGAAAAAATGTCGCAAAATACCTTAACAGCCCCGAGACGGCCCTGTTTCAGAAGCGCAAGGTTCTTTACGCAGCCGATCGCGCCAGGGCCGCCTGTCGCGAAGCAGGGTGGGTGGCCGTCGTCGAGGGCTACACCGACGTGATCGCAGCGCACCAGGTGGGATTATGCAACGTCGTGGGCACTCTGGGAACGGCCCTGGGTGAAGACCATGTTCAGGGGCTCCGTCGCCTGGCCGACCTGGTCGTGCTTGTCTTCGATGGAGATACCGCTGGCCAGACCGCTGCGGATCGTGCGCTGGAATTCTTCCTGGGACATGAACTCGACGTGCGCATCTTGAGTCTGCCCGCGAACCTTGATCCGTGCGACTTCCTCTTGAAAGAAGGGGCGGACGCATTTCGAGAGCTGGTCGCTGGAGCGGTCGACCCGCTGGCTTTCGTGCTCGAGCGGGCGGCGACGCGGTTCGACTTCAGCGCGATTGAAGGGTCGCGGCGAGCCGCGGAGTGGGTACTCGGCATTCTCAGCCGGATACCCTCCACGCAGCGAATCGGCATGGATCTGAAGCTGGCCAAGTCGCTGGACAACCTGTCTGTTCGTTTGAACCAGCCGGTCGATTACCTGAAAAAACGGCTGCGGGAACTGATCCAGGCCGCAAGGCCGCGGCCCGGCCGCAATAACCCGGGGCCCGCGGCCACGGCGAACCTGTCCCGGACCGCCGCGCAGCCTGTCGACCCGGTCGCAGCCGGCAGCACTCCGCCGGCGCCCTTCCGGCTCCGCGACCTTGACCCGCTCGACCGCGAGCTGGTTCAGATCGTGCTCAACGAGCCGGGCCTGGTCTCGGAACTGGTCTCTCGTGTCACCGCCTCTGCGCTGCGGGATGCTCCTCTGCGGGCGATCCTGCAGGCTTGCTACGACCTTCACGGCGAGGGGCAAGCGCCTCGCACCGAGGAGGTCATGCTTCGCCTCGACGACCCCCAGGTTCGCGCCCTGGCGGCAGGATTGCTCCTGCCGATGGACCCGGCGCCCTTGCCCGAGAACGTGCGTCCCGCTTCCTGGCAAGATCGCCTCAAAGGCGTGCTCGGCACCCTGGCCGAGCGCGAGCGGCAAAATCGGCTGGGTGACCTGCGCAGGGCCCTGGCCGAAACCGATGATGTGACCGACCCGGACGCCTGTCGTGCCTTACAGTTGGAATATCGACGTCTCATGAACCAGCGGCCGGACACGAAGTAAGACGCGTCCTGACCCGTCGTTCCGTGCGTGAGGGAGGATTCTGGATGGACAAGTTGGACGAGGGCATCAAGACGCTGCTCGAGCTGGGCAAACGGCGGGGGTTTCTCACCTTCGACCAGGTCAACGACCTTTTGCCCGACGAGGCGACGAGCCCCGAGCGCATCCACAGCTTGCTCGAGACGCTCGATGAGATGGGCATTGAGCTGATCAACGAGGACGAGGCGGAAACCCGCCTGCTGGCCTCGGGTGATCTGGATGACGAGCCCGACGACGACCTGGCCGAGGAGCCCCTCGAGGACGAGGAAACCGAGCTCACGACCGAGGATCTCGAAGACATCTCGCGCCGGATCGACGATCCGGTTCGCATGTACCTGACCCAGATGGGCGAGATTCCCTTGCTCACCCGGGAACAGGAGATCAACCTCGCCAAGAAGATCGAGGGCACCCGCAAGAAGTTCCGCCGCAAGGTGCTCGAGTGCCACTTCGCCCTGGCCCTGGTTGTCGACGTGCTCAAGAAGGTCAACGAGGGTGATCTCCCCTTCGATCGGACCGTCAAGGTCTCGGTTACCGAAAACCTCGAGAAGGACCAGATCCTGGGGCGGATGCCGCATAACCTGAAGACCCTCGAGCACCTGATGGAGTGCAACGTGCGCGACTTCAGGGTCTTCGTCCGCGAGCGCGAGCCGGCCGGGCGGCTGGCCCTGGTGGCCAACCTCAAGCGGCGCCGGTTCAAGGCGGTCAACCTCGTCGAGGAACTGTCGATCCGGACCCAGAAGGTCCAGCCCCTCATGAAGCGGCTGGAGCAGATCGCCGTCCGCATGGAAGAGTTGCTCACCCAGCTCAGGGAGCTGCGCGCCGGCCACGGCGGCAAGGAAGATCGGGCCAATCTCGTCAAGGAGCTCAAGGATCTGATGCGGATCACGCTCGAGACTCCCAAGAGCCTCAAGCGGCGTGCCGAGCTGATGAACGAGCGCTTCAAAGAGTACGAGCAGGCCAAGCGGGAACTTTCCGGCGGCAACCTCCGACTGGTGGTGTCGATCGCCAAGAAGTACCGCAACCGCGGTCTCTCGTTCCTGGATCTCATCCAGGAAGGCAATACCGGGCTGATGCGCGCGGTCGACAAGTATGAGTATCGCCGCGGCTACAAGTTCAGCACCTACGCCACCTGGTGGATTCGCCAGGCCATTACCCGGGCGATCGCGGACCAGGCCCGCACCATCCGCATCCCCGTGCACATGATCGAGACGATGTCGAAGCTGCGTAACGTCTCCAAGAGGCTGCTCCAGGAGAAGGGACGCGAGCCGACCATCGAGGAGACGGCGCGAGCCGCCAACATCTCGGTCGAGGAAACCCGGCGGGTCATGAAAATCAGCCGCCACCCGATCTCGCTGGACCGCCCCGTCGGCGAGAGCGAGGACAGCTACTTCGGCGACTTCATCGAGGATGAAGCCGCGGAGAGCCCGATCAACGCGGCCACCCAGGAGATGCTCAAGGAGAAGATCGACCAGGTTCTCAAGACGCTGACCTACCGCGAGCGCGAGATCATCAAGCTGCGCTACGGTCTGGGCGACGGCTACACCTACACCCTCGAGGAGGTGGGCCGGATCTTCAAGGTGACCCGGGAACGGGTCCGCCAGATCGAGGCCAAGGCTGTCAGAAAACTTCAGCATCCCGTCCGTAGCCGGCAACTCGAGGGGTTCCTCGAGAGTACCGGTTAAGCCGGCCAATCAACCGCCGGTCGCCTGGGCGACCGGCGGTTTTTTTTGGCGGCGACCCCACCCATGACACTTCGAAGTCCTGGCCGACCCTCAGGGATCACGACGGAGCCTTTGACTCATGACCGCCACCGCTGAAATTCTCCGAGACCTTCACCTCCTCCATCAGCGTGCCAGGGCCCTGCGCGACCGCCTCGCCTCGGCGCCCAGGACGCTGGCCGGCCGCCAGGCCGCCCTGGCCACCCGCCAGGCCGACGTCGAGAAAGCCCGCAAGGCGCTCCAGGACGCCAAGGTGCACCTCAAGAAGAACGAGCACGCCCTCCAGGCCAAGCAAGCCAAGATCGACGATCTGAAGGCCAAGCTCAACCAGGTCAAGAAGAACGAGGAATACAAGGCCCTCCAGAATCAGATCGCGCATGACAAGGCGGCCATGAGCAAGACCGAGGATGAGATTCTCCAGAGCTACGAGCAGATCGAAACGCAGGGCGTCGCCCTCGCCAAGCTCGAGGCGGAGGTCAAGTCGTTCGCCCGGGACGTCGTCGCCATCCAGACGGAGATCGAAACCCAGGCCTCCACCCACAAGGCCCAGCTTCAGGAGCTGGAAACGGCCATTGTCGAAGCCGAGATCTCCATTCCCGAGCAAGAACGGGAACGCTACAGCCGCACCGTCCGGCAGTTCGGAGCCGATGCCCTGGCTGCCTGCGAAAATGGCGCCTGCCTGGGCTGCTTCACCTCCGTCACCACGCAGATGCTGAATCACCTGATCAATGGCGATCAGCTCATGTTCTGTAAGAGCTGCGGCCGGCTGCTCTACCTGGACGAGCAAGCCGAGACCACCTCGAAGCGGGCCAGTCGCTAGCAACCGTGATCGCATGCCGGAGAGCGCCAGGTCGTCCCTTGAGTTGATCAGACGCGACTAGCCCTCGCGTGGCATCGAACCCAGCCTATTCGAGAATCGATCTCCGGGTGTATGCCACCCGAACAGGAACGGCTCCAGCCGCGCATGAGCCTCCGTCGCGGAACTCTGCTCGGTCCGGCTCGCAGTTCGCTCGGGCAGGAAGAAGAAGGCCAACGCCAGGATCGCGTAAACCGCCAGCAGCATCAGCCCTTCCAGCCAGTTCGACTCGCCGTCCTCGGCGACCATCCGGGCGATCAATACGCCCACAACCATGGCCAGAACCTCGAGCGACGTGAATCGCAGATCCATCGGCACGGCCCGTAGATAGCTGGCGAAGACAAGCACCGGGGCGACGAACAGGGCAATCTGCAGCGCAGAGCCCAGCGCGATTCCCACGGCCAGGTCCATCTCGTTCTTCAGTGCCACCAGAACGGCCGTGGAATGCTCGGCCGCGTTGCCGACGATTGCCACCAGCACGACCCCGATGAAGATCGAATTCATTCCCAGGACGTGACTGGCATGCTCGACGGCGCCGACGAGGATCTCACTCATCAAGGCGACCAGCAGCGTCGCCACGATCAGGACCGCTGTTGCTGTCTTGTTACTCCAGTGGTCTTCCTCCTCGTGAGCATCCGCATTGTCCGGATTGAACAGGTTCTTGTGGGTAACCAGGCTGAAGACCAGGTGGGCGACGTAGGTGAATATCAAGATCAGCGAGACCCCAATACTCAGCTCATGCTCCAGCCCAATATCCCCAGCGGTGACCTCGGGTAGCGCATGAAAGATCGCGGGGATCAGCAGGCCGAACGCCGCCAGCACCAGCATCGTTGCGCCCACGCCGGCGGCCGTGCGATTGAACGTCTGCGTACTGTGTTTGAGCCCCCCGGCGACCAGGCTGGCGCCAAGCACCAGGAGGACATTGCCAAGGATGCTTCCCGCCAGCGAGGCCTTGACCACCTCGTCGTAGCCCTTGAAGATGGCGAACAGGGCGATGATCAGCTCGGCCGCGTTGCCGAAAGTGGCGTTGAGCAATCCGCCAATCCCCGGGCCAAGCCGTTCGGCAAGCTGTTCGGTCGCCTCACCCATCAATCCCGCCAGCGGAATGATGGCCAGGGCAGATCCCGCGAAAAGCCAGATTGGACCCGCGCCGGCAATTCGGAGCACGACGGTCGCCGGCACGGCCAGGAGGAGCAGGCGCATCCAGCCACCACTGCGGGGGTCGATGCATGAGGCCAGGGCCGCCCGATCGGTCATGTATGCTGCCTTAGCCAGAGGGTCCCGAGTGTTGACTCGCTTTTCAGGCACCTTATAATGCCTCCGTCGATCAGGGTTCCGGGATTGCCCGCTGAGTGTTCTATGATGATTAAGTTACAGTGTTCCGCGACTTTCGCAGACGGAAGAGGCATGAATCATGGCCGGCAGCGTGAAGGAGTTTACCGACGCCAACTGGAAGTCGGAAGTCTTGGATTCGTCGATTCCCGTGGTGGTCGATTTCTGGGCCCCGTGGTGTGGTCCTTGCCGAATGCTGGCGCCGACGATCGAAAAACTGGCGGGTGAATTCGACGGGCGGATCAAGGTAGGCAAGATGAACACCGATGAGAACCAGGCCACTCCTGGCGGGCTGCGGATCTCCGCCATTCCGACCGTCCTGGTATTCCAGGAGGGGAAGGAAGTCGACCGGCTGGTCGGCGTCAATCCCGAGACCAAGTTCAAGGCCGCCCTCGCCAAGCTTGGCCTAGCTTGAATGAGCCGTGGTCGCTATGCGGACGGCCGCGCAATCGCTGTTTGAAGAGCCTGATCAGTTCAGCGTGCGGGTCAAGATTTGCGGCTTGACCCGGGTCGACGAGGCAGTCGCCTGCGTGCAGGCGGGCGCCGACCTGATCGGGCTTAATTTTCATTCCGGTTCCGCGCGATTCGTCGACCTGTCGCGGGCCGGAGAGATCATCGCGGCCATTGCGCGACCGGCGCGGGCAGTCGGTCTGTTCGTGAATCGTCCGGCCGACGAGGTCGCCCGCATCGCCGACCAGCTCGGCCTGGTCTATATTCAGCTCCACGGCGAGGAACCGCCCGAGGATCTGCGGGTTCTGGACCGGTTCTTGATCATTCGCGCGTTTCGTCTGGGCAGCGTCGCGGATATCGGTGCGATGAACAATTACCTGGAGCGGGCCAGGGCGGCAGGCCGATCGCCCGACGCGGTGCTGGTCGATGCCCACGTCCCGGGTCGGGTGGGCGGAACGGCAACCCTCGTCGCCGAGGACGTGCTGGCCGAGATCCCTCCCCTTCCCCGCCTGATCCTGGCGGGCGGTCTGACACCCGAAAATGTCGCCGAACGGGTCGCGCGAGCGCGCCCGTGGATGGTCGATGTGGCTAGCGGAGTCGAGTCATCTCCCGGCCGCAAAGACGCCGTGAAAGTCGCCGCGTTCATTCAAGCAGCGCGGAGGATGCCTCTGGGGTGAGACCTCCAGGCTTTCGCGGCTTTGCCGACCGACTCGATGGCATTGGGATCGTCCGCCATCGACGAGGTGGTTGACAACCCCGTCGCCCCGGGATAAGTTGAATTTTGCATCGCAAACCCTTGGGCGCAAAACGGGTTCGACCATGCCCCCGATGACCAAACGGGACCAATCTCGACCGCTCGACGAGTGCCAGGAAGTACTCGGCTATGCGTTTCGTGATCCAGCCATGCTACGCGAGGCGCTGACGCATGCGTCGGGGGCCAATCACAGGTTGTCATCCAACGAACGGCTGGAGTTCCTGGGCGACGCGATTCTCGGGGCCGTTGTCTGCGACCTGCTCTTCCGCAAGTATCCGGATTACCAGGAAGGGGAGTTGACGCGGATCAAGTCCATCGTTGTCTCGCGCCTGACCTGCGCCAAGATCTCCGAGGCTCTGGGCATCGACGCCTTTCTGTACATGGGCAAAGGGATGGGCTCGCGCGAACGCACGCCTCCCTCGGTTCTGGCCGATGTGTTCGAGAGCCTGATCGGAGCGATCTTTCTTGACGGGGGCATGGACGCGGCTCGTCAGTTCATCGTGACCCACATCGAACCGGAGATCGACGCGGCCGTCGATGGGCAGGGCGGGATCAACTACAAGAGTAACTTGCAGCAGGTGGCCCAGCGCGAGTTTGGTGAGACACCCACCTATCTTCTGCTCGACGAGAAGGGCCCGGACCATTCGAAATGCTTCAAGATCTCTGCGCTGATTGGCCGTCAGCGCCACGCCCCGGCCTGGGGCCGCAACAAGAAGGAGGCGGAACAGCGCGCCGCTCTCAATGCGTTGTGCCAGCTCTCGGGCGAACCCATTCCGTTTGAATCGGACTGACGAGGTTGCCGTGAGGGGTGCGCTCGTATCCGATCTTGGACTGGACCCGGAAGTCTGGCTTTACCTCTCGCTGCTGGGCTGCGTGACGCTCTTCTTCAAGTTCAGCCGGCTCTGGAGCGTGCGGAACCTGGACTTGCTGCTCCTGTTCGTGCTTGTGCCCGGCATGATGCTGATCGTGGGTAGCCAGGCGCGACCCCCGTGGTCGGCCTTCATCTGGCTGTTCCTGGGATCAGGGGCATGGCTGGTTCGTTGCCTGCTTGACCTCGGCCTGGTCCGCCGCCCACTGCTGGAGCCGAACCTTAGCGCTTCGGGCCTGCTCTGCCTGTCGATCGGAATCCTGGCGTTGCTACTGGCCGAAACGATCAGCTTGCCCGTCCACGTCGGCGCCGCACGCAATCCGGCTGAGCCGGCCGCGAGGGAGGATCGGCCTGCCGCGGCCGCAGGAGAAGAAGGCGAAAAAGCCGCCGAGGTGAAGCAGGCAATCGAGCCCTGGCTGCCAACCTCGCTCAAGAAGAAGCCAGCTCAGGTCATCATTTCCCGGGTACTTGCGGTTCTTGCCCATAGCGGGCTGGTCACAGGGCTGATCCTCATCGGCTGGAAACATTTCGACCGGCCGATTGCGGGCCTGGCGATGGCGGCGTGTTACCTGGTTTTGCCGTACACGCGGATGGCGGTCGAGGACAGCGGCCAGTTGATCTCGGCGGCGCTCATCATCCTGGCGGTCTTCTGGCACGCCCGACCCTCGGTCACCGGCGCGCTCATCGGCCTGGCAGCCGGCTGGATTCCGGCCTGCCTGGGCCTGATCGCACTCTGGGCCGGGTTCTACCGGGGGCGGGGAATGTACCGGTTCCTCATCGTCGCCTGCTCGGTGGCCGTCGTCTGTGCTTTGCTGGGCGTCTCCATTCCTGAACTGGGGCACTGGGCGCGCGCCCTGGGCGCCCGGAGCATCGCCGAGGCCGGCCTGTTGCCCTGGTTCGAACCCAAGTCGACCGGCAGCTTCTGGGTCGGCATCGACACCGCGTTCCGGCTTCCCGTTCTGATCGCGTATCTGGCCCTGATCATCGTCACCACGCTCTGGCCGGCTCGCAAGAGCCTGGCCGAGTTGATCTCCCTGTCGGCAGCGCTCCTGGTGGCCAGCCAGTTCTGGTACCTGGACAAGGGGGGAACGCTCGTCCTGCTCTATCTCCCCCTGGTCATCCTCATGATGTTTCGCCCCACGATGGCTGCACGTCGCCCGCTCGCAACACCACTCCAGCCGGCGGCGAGCCGGGTGTAGGTGCCGACGGCTTCCCAACAAGGTCGATCTCACTTTTGCGTGCCTGCGTTCGGATCGAGTGTCTCGAACTGCATGATCCGCACCGCTTGGTCCGGGAAACGAGCGATGATTTCCAGTTGGCCTCCCATCGCCTCGATATAACTCCGCAGAGTGCTGAGATACATATCGGTACGGCGCTCCAGCTTGGAGACCGCAGCCTGTTTGATGTGCAGCTTGATCGCAATTGCTTCTTGTGATCGTTCGCGGGCCACTCGCAACTGGCGCAGTGTCGCTTCCTCGGCGATCAACTCCGCTGCCCGCCTCGCGATGGCCTGCTGCCTTTTCTTCGGCAGCTTGGCCAGATAATCATCCACTTTGACAGCCATAGAATCTCTCAAGGAATAGTGTCAATCGCTGTCGCCTCCGGCGCCCGGCCCACTCAATACCTCCCCGGCTGCTGGCCGATGTCCAGGATGCTGCACGCCTCGATCACATTCAAACCCAGGGCCTCGGCACGAGCCGCCAGCTCGGGTGATGCGGAACCGGGGTTGAGCCAGACCTCGCCGGCGGGTTTTCGCGCCAGGGCGTCGATCAGCGTGAGGCCGATCCTGGGCGGAACGTAGAAGCTCACGCGGTCGAGGCGCTCAACGGGGACTGCACCCAGATCTGGGTAAGCCGGAATCCCCTCGACTTCCGTCAAGGTGGGATGGATCGGGAAGACCTCCCAACCCTGGTCGCGATAGGCACGGACTGCCTTGTTGCCATACTTGGATCGATCATCGCTTGCGCCGAGGATGGCGACGGTGGGACGTGAGTCGGGCACGGTGACACCTCCGTGAAGGACCTGGGGACAACACGATCGGCGATTCTTCTGAATTATGTTCCGGATCCTGGTCCAGCCAAGAGGGGCCCGTTGGTGCTCTTCACCCCCCTTGCCCGTCGCGACCGGAACTGGCCAGAATCAAGTGGTGATCGAACGTCCCGCCGAGATCCTGTTCATCGGAGCGTCCATCCCATGGGACTGGTACTCACCTACGACCTGATCGCCAAGCGCATCGACCATTCGCTCCTGGGGCCGACGCTGACCGATCACGAGCTCGAAGAGGGCTGCAAGCTTGCGACGAAGTACCGTGTGGCCAGCGTGTGCATCAAGCCTTATGCCGTGCCTCTCGCCGCGCGCCTGCTCGCGGGTTCGGGAGTGGCCGTCGGCACGACGATCGGCTTTCCCCACGGCGGCCACGCCACTGCGGTCAAGGTCTTCGAGGCCCGGAAGGCGATGGACGACGGCGCGTCCGAGCTTGATATGGTCATCAACATCGGTCAAGCCATCGGGGGCCAGTGGGCGGCGGTGGCCAGCGATATCGCGGCGGTGGCCCAGGCGGCCCATGAGCACGGGGCGCTCGTCAAGGTGATCTTCGAGAACTGCTATCTCACGGACGAACAGAAGGTCAAGCTTTGCCAGATCTGTGGCGAGGTGAGGGCCGACTACGTCAAGACCTCGACCGGCTACGGGAGTGGCGGAGCCACGCACGAAGACCTCATCCTGATGCGAAAGTCTGCGCCCCCGGAGGTCAAGCTGAAGGCCGCCGGCGGCGTCCGGACGCTCGACGGCGCCATCGCCGTGGTCGAGCTGGGCTGCGATCGGTTCGGGGCTTCGAAAACCGCCGAGATTCTCGATGAGCTGAAATCGCGACTGGAACGGTGACGGCGCGTTCACTGTGACGTGATCTTGCCGGTGAGAACGTTAGCCTCCGCAGCCGGTGTTCCGGCGCGCATGAGACGCAAGCTGCTCGACACCGTCTTCGGTGCCGACGACGAGCAAGTCGCAGAGGCCCAGGAACAGGCCGGTCTCGAAGACTCCGACCACCGCGTGGAGGCGGGAATCGAGCTCTTCAGGGTCGGCGATTTCGGCAAACCGGCAGTCGATGATCGCGTTACCCCCGTCGGTCAGGTAGGGTGCACCGCTCGGGAGCGGGCGGATGCTGGTCTCTGCGCCCAGTCTTTGAAGCCGCCGCTCGGTGTGCTTCAGACCGACGCGACTGACCTCGACGGGGATGGGGATGTTCCCCAGACGATCGACACGCTTGTCGTTGGTGATGATCGTCACGCGGCGTGCGGCGACGCAGGCGACAATCTTCTCACGTAGCAGGGCCCCGCCCCGGCCCTTGATCATCCGGAACTGGGGATCGACCTCGTCGGCGCCGTCGAGGTTCATGTCCAGGCTGCTGACATCGTCGAGCTCGCGGAGGGGAATGCTCAGGCGGTGCGCGAGTTCAGCCGTGGCCACGCTGGTCGGCACGCCGATGATTTTCAGGCCGTCTTGCTCGCGTCGTTCACCCAGGCGCTGGACCACGAGCGTCGCCGTCGAGCCAGTGCCCAGCCCCACGACCATTCCCGACTCGACCAGGTCCGCCGCAGCCCGCGCGGCTCGAACCTTCGAGAGATTTAGATCTTTATCCACGGCGCGTGTCCTGCCTCTTTATCCTCTGGTCAGCCATCGCCCACTCCAGAAGAAGGGGCGACCGTCGCGACTCATCTGGTGTGCCAGGCTTAGCGTGAGTCGGGGTGCCTGGATTCACCCGACCGTAACTCCCATTCTGCCAACTGGGAAGGGATACATCAAGACAGGCTTTCCCACGCCCTTCCCAGATCCCAGACTGAAGACCCGGGGGCGGAAGGGGCCACCCACGTTTTCCGCGTGCCAGAAAGTGGGTGGCCCCTTCCAGTCACCACTGCAAGTTCCACCCGCCGTGAGGCCAGGGGGTCTCGCATCAAGTCGTCCTTGAAAGCCTGAAGACCTTGATTCAATGCCTTGATGGGATCCCCCTGCATCGAGCCTGAAGTGTCCAGAAGAAGCACGCACGGGCAACGCGGCTCGGGGTTCTCCGCGAACTCAGCCAGCTCGAGATCGGTCGTATCGGCCATTGATTGTTCCTCCTTCATCCACCCCACGAACCTTGAAAGCAAGGCTCGGCGAAAACCTGACTTGCGGACACACCCTCTGCCCTCTTGTTTCGGATCTCGTTGGCTCCCCCGAGAAATTCGGATTCCCAGGCCGCTTCAGTATCAACATCCACCTGCTGATCCAGCGACTCGATCAGGAATGCAGCGAGTTCGGCTCTTTCCGCACACTGAGTTCGCCAAGCCCCGATTCCCATTAGTACCATGGTCCTGCCCATGTTTGAAGTTTGAACGGCCTTCTCTTGCGATTGTACAGGGCGCCGATTCGAACCGCAAAAGCTTGCGCGAGGAAGAAACGCCCGGGACCGCGGTTGGTGTCGAAGCAGGGCGACTATGCGCGTGGGATTGATCCCGGCGACGGCCGCCGATCTCGCGATGGCACGATCCTGGGCCACGCGCCTTGATTCCAGGGCGGCTCTCTTTGGAAAGATTCCGGCGATAACCGACTTTAGCGCCAAAGCACTACCATGGGCCCGGCGGGCTTAACGGCCGCGTTCGGAATTGGAACCGGAGTGACTGCGGAGTGGGGCCCCAGCGGCCTCCCCATGGGGAATGGGCTCGGCCCCCTCGTGCTGTCGCGCCGGCAGGCGTAAACTGCGAAGGGTTTCAAGTCGTGCGATTGGAGCCGAATCAAGCAGCCTCAGGAGAATCACTCAGTCGAGGCCCAATTCCTTCTTCAAGTCCTCGTGGCTAACGCTCTGCCCCTCTTCAACCTGTACGCGCGCTTTCGCCACTGAGGCCAGAAACGCGGGGTCACGTTCGCGGGCGTACCATGCCAGGTCATCGTCGTCGAACGGGGTCATGAGAACCACGGGATGACCGTCGCGGAGAACGAGCACCTCCTCTTCTCCTGCCAGACGCAGCACTTCGTCCCATGAGGAGTTTGCCGTCCAGCTCACCGTCTTCATGGCGTTTCCCCCGGCGTTTGATCGGTCGTCTTCATGAGTACGCGAAGCACGTTCACGATGCGGTGGTCGTCATCCACATCAATAGTACACGCGAAACTCGTCAACCCGCAGGCGATACTGGCTCCAGAACGGTTGCGCCATGGCTTTGATGCGGCTCTTGCTCACGAACTTGGGCTGGTGGGTCAAATGGATTTCGATTCCCTCCAGCACCTTGCTTTGATCGAACTTGCGCATCCCGCGTACGTCGTCAACCGCTTCGTTCGCATACCGAATCTTGTAAGGTACGCTCGGCATTGGACCCTCGGCGATTCATCATCATCCTAGCATGCATGAGATAGCCGTGAGAATTGCGGGGACATTCGTTGCCAGACCTGTTTTATTGTGTTTTATCAACGAGCCGACAAAGAGCTAAAAGCACCGCCGCCACTGAGAGGATCGGCCATGGTGGCGCGACCCACCAGACCGCAAATCTTTGCAGTAAACTGAACTGCGCCAGCTTGCCACGACCGC
>JBEKTN010000176.1:0-16872 GCA_049516015.1 Isosphaeraceae bacterium
GAGAAATCGCCGGTGGCCCAGCGACTTCGCCAACGTTGTACTTGTCGAGCGGACAGTCCGACCGCCTCGGCCGCTTCATCGTTTCCCAGGGAGGGCTGCTCATGAAGAAGCAGCACAAGCCGGAAGCGTTGGACGGTTTGGACCGCTACAGTTCGGCGGCCCACGGTGTCGAGGGCCTCTTGCAGAAAATCATCAGGGAAGGTACAGAGAGCGGGCCTCGGTCCAGGCATGGCGGCATCGTTTCCTTGCCGGGCTTTTTGGGAAGTCCACCTCCCTCTACCAAAAGTCTGCCGAATCCGCGACGTTATTTGTGAAACGGACCACTTAGCCCGGGCCTCCAGCGACTTGGGCTTTCCTCTTAATGCGGCTGAAATCTTGGCCCGTGTCTCCGGCGACGCCTTGACGCCAAGAGGCGATCCTGCTTTCGGCAGCGTATTGAATCCACGTCGAGCCGAGTCGAACGCCTCGATGTGATGCTGTTCACGCCCAAGCAAAAGCGATCTGGCTTCCTCGGTGGTCAAGCCGTTGATCTCGACGTTCTCCGGAACGGACCACTCGAAGGCGTCTGTCCCATACTTGTTCCAGGCGCGTTGAAGATGGTGTGAGAGATGCTTGCCGAGTGCCAAATCTCTACGATGTTGCCACTCTCGCCGTTTCATGTCGATGGACGAGCCGACGTAAACGCGCCCGTTAACCGTGCACCGGATTATGTAAACGCCGGACTTGATAGACTTGCTCTCAGACATGCTGGGCTCCTCGAAAGCTCAGCGGGTTCAGGAGGACGGCCGGAGTGATGATCCGACCGTCTTCTGTAATAATATCAAATTTCTCGCGTATGATCAATGCCGACGTCGCGCAACGCCGCGCGAAACATGCCATGTCTCAGGGAATCAACATGAACACCGACGGCCTCTTGCTCTGGGAACCCGACGGCGATCTCGCGGCCCTCGAGATCTGGATCGGCACACCAACGGGCGCTGAGATGATCGGCGCCGGCATGTTCGGCTACTGGATCGCCCCAATCAATGGCTGACACCGACCCAAGACTCTTCCCGGCCTTGCCGAATGTCGGCGGCAGCATCACCTCCAACGACAAGAAGTGGATCCAGAAGGAGGTCGAGTCCGGCCTGCGCAACCACCGTCCGCGGCTCGCTTCCGCAATCGAGAATCAGGCATTCTACGATCTCGAGTCCGACCGCTACCAGCCGCGCCGCGAGGCGGAGACGGAATTCGACTTCGCCGGCCGGCCGCGCCGTCAGTCAGGCTTCGTCCAGCAGGCCGTGGACCGACTCTGCGAACACACCTACAATCCAGGCCCTCAGAGGACTGTCGTTGGCGATGGCCTTGCTGATTCCCTGCTCGAGCAGGTTTACGAAACCAATCACATCGACTGCATCATGCAGCATGCGGAGGCGCAAGCAGCCCTGAACGACGTCTGCGCCGTGCAGATCAAGTGCACGAACGACCCGGACAAGCCGGTCGATCTGCAGCTCTGGGGCGGCGACGAATTCACGGTCTTCACCGACCCGGAGGACCCGCGGCAGGCGTTCGCCGTCGTCACGATCGACAGGTACAATCAGCGGACGCGGTACCGGCTCTGGTTCGAGGATGAGATCAGAACCTATCTCACGGATCAGTACTCAGCGGACAAGACGGCGGGGGCCCGAGTCGCTTTCGAGACGAAGGACGCGGAGAAAAATAGTTATGGCTGCATCCCCTTCGCATTTCTCCACTATCGTGCTCCGGTTCGACAGTTCTGGACTCCTGGACCGGGCACGTTTCTGCGCAAGGCTGAATTGAGGATCAATGATCGGCTCTCGGAGCTCGATGAACTCATTTCCAAGTACGGCCGTCCCATCGGAGTCTTCCGCAACGTGTCTCCAACGTTCACGCCCGAGATCGGGCCCGGCCGGTTCATGCGTCTCAACCGCGGCGGCACCGGATACACCGGTGACGGCTATGCGGACGGCGGGGAGCCCTCGGCGGAATATCTCCAGGCCCAACTCGCAATCGAGTCGATCTGGGTCGACCTAGAAAAGTACATGAAGCAGGTTGCCACCGCGGTCAACCTGCCTTATACGGCCCTGGAGCTAGAGTACAGCGACGCGCCGAGCGGCATCAGCCTGATCATCAAGTCCGCCCCTCTGCTCACCAGGGCACGCCAGCGTCGGCCCATCTACCAGCTCGCCGAGCTGTGCCTGGCCCGCAAGATCCTGACCGCGGCCGGCAACCACTACGGCCAGGCGGACCTGGTCGCGCAGGCCAAGCAGCTTCAGCTCCTCCTGGCGTGGGCCGAGCCCCGCATTCCGATTCCGGGCCCGGACCGCGATCAGTCCGACGAGTGGGAGATGCAGGTCGGCATCAAGAGCCGGATCACCGTCTGCATGGAGCGGTACGGGCTGACGCGCGACCAGGCCGTCGAGCACATCAAGCAAGTCAGTGAAGACGAGGCCGAGGTCAAGCCCGAGATGCAACAGGAGGTGCAGCCGCCGGCCAGCAAGATCCAGCCGAGTGAGGAAGAAGATCAGCGGCAGCTCGACCAGCAACAGAGCCAGGCCGACATCACCGAAGGGTCGGAATCGGGCTATGAGGACCGCAGCAATAGCGTGACGGGACCGGCCACAACCACAATGGGCAGCGACTGAACCCTCCCCCAACGCCCGGGCCAGCCGGGGCCGCGGAACGGGGTCGGCTGGCCCGGGTCACGTCCACACAACCGCGCGTCGTGGTAGCCGCGCGGGGCCGGACCGACGGACCCAGGACCCGCCGGTCCGGCTGTGTTCCAACGAGGTGACCGATGCCACTGAAGCAAGGTAGAAGCGAGAAGGCCGTGTCGGCCAACATCAAGACCGAGATCGCGGCGGGCAAGCCGCGGGATCAGGCCGTCGCCATCGCTCTCAGCGTGGCACGCAAGAACGCGGCGAAGAAGGCGCGGGGAAAACGACACTCATGAAAGCTCACCCTGATGTTTTGGCCGCGCTTCACGACGCCCACAACGCCGAGGCGACGGCGGAAGCCAAGTTCCACCTTCAAGAGCATGCGTTCAAGGATGGGGACATGAAGCTTCCGAAATTGGCGAAATGGTTCCACAAGCGGCACCAGGAAGCCTACGACCGGCAGCATGATCTCCGCGGCACGATCATGGAGTACGGCGGCAAGATCGCAACGAAGCTCGGGGACGTCTCGTACTCGGACGACCCGAAGGAGGCTCTCGAGAAAGCCTGCGAAACCCTGGACGGACTCGCGGCCGCGCACCAGGCCGTGCACGACACCACGAAGGACGTGATGAAGGACATGGACGGCGAGGAGAAAGCCTACCACCGCGGCATCCTCGAGGAGCACAGGGATACCGTGCAGGACCTCTACGACACGTATCGGAAGGGTGAGAAGAAGCAACGGCTGCTGAGGGATCTCGGGCCCGCGCTGTTCAAGCTCAAGCATTCGTAATCAGTCCCCAGTCCCTCGTGGGACCAACGACCAAGGACCAATGACCAATGGCCAGTTCCGAAGACGCCGCATTGAAGATTTTGCAGGGCCAAGTCGAAAGCCTGACCGCACAGCTCCAGACCCTGACCTCCGAGCGCGACGAGTACCGCGACGCGCTCTCCGAGGTGGCCGAAGAGCGGGACGGACTGCGGACCGCTCCTGACGCCGCGGCCCGGATCGCCGAGTTGGAAGCCGCGGCCCGGGACCGCACTCACTATGATCGCTTCGCCGAGCTGGCGAAGGGCGCGAAGGCCAAGGACAAGGCGCTCAAACAGCTCTGGCGTGACGCCAAGGACCGCGGGTACAAGCCCGAGTCCGACGACGTCGACGATCAGGCCCTCCAGTCCGCGGTGAAGACTCTCAAGACCGAGGTCGACTACGCATTCGACCCCGAGGAGAACGCCACTACCACGGCCGCGAAGGATGCCGCCAAGGTCACTTCCCGCACGAAGTACGGCCTTGAGCTCCGCGGCGAAGAACCGCCCGCCGGCGGCGGCCGGTCCGATCGCAACAAGGGCGGCGACGGAACCATCATCACGGCGGAGATGCGCGCCGATCCGAAGTTTATGCTTGACCCGAAGAACAAGCAGATCATCGGAGACGCGGCTCGGGAAGGGCGATTCCGATAATGCCGACTCTCTCGCTAACAATCCCGCTAGGGGCCAGTTCCGTCCAGTTCACACTCACCCCGGGAATGATCGGCCAGCGCGAGATCTCGTTCAGCTCGAATCCGCCACTTAATCTGCCCGCACCGCTGTTGCTGACGGTTCTCGGCCAGCAATTGACATACACCGTCAGCCTCGACTACCCAGCTCTGCTAGGTCCGGTGGCCATTACTATCACCGACAGCGACGCAACAGGAACCGATATCCTGGCCGCCACGACATAACAGGCGGTCACATCCACAACTCATTCCAGGACCCTTCCATGTCACGAACAATCGACGCGGCGAAGATGGCCGGCGAAGCCATCAAGCGCGAGCCAGGCCGAGAGCGGCCCCCTATGACCCGTGAAACCACCGAATCCCAACAGCGGGCGGCCCAGAACCCCGGCCCGATCGACATGACCGGCCGCCCTTCGACCAGTGGGCCGGGCAAGAGCGGCCTGTAGCTTGGGACTTGGGAATCGGGAATTGGGTGGTGGGGATAGAGCGAGTCCATCCCGACAACCCAACTCCCATCTCCCAATTCCCCCTCCACGTTTGATTCCCTTCTCCACCCACATTCTTTCCCAATTCGTCATCCCGGACTTCCCCGGGTCTTTTTAGGAGCCCCCCGTGGCTAACAATTTCTCTGCATTTTTCGAGACCCTGGTGGCCGGGGCCGATGAATACAACAAGGCCAAGGTCGGGCGTACGGCGCTGCTCGATGCCGTCTACAAGGACGTCAAGCCCGAGGCCGCCCGCATCGGCAAGACGGTCGATGTCTACTTTCCCGACGTGGGCCCGCTCCAGGCCATCAACAACGGCCAGCTCGCTGCGACCTCGGTGAACCCGAACTACATCCCCTTGGTCTTCCAGACCAGGGCCGGGGCCGCGCTCCAGTTCCAGGACTTCGAACAGTGGCAGACCGCGGTCGACCTCGCCCAGAAGTTCTTCGACCCGCTCTACAAGCGGGCCAAGGAATATCTCAACGGCCAGATCGCGGCCCTGATCACTCCGGCTAACTTCAACAGCAACGCTCCGATCATCGGCACCGTGCAGGGCGAGGTCCAGGTCACCGACCAGCTCAACGCATGGTCCACGCTGGCTGACCAGAAGGTGCCCCTCGAAGACTCCCAGAAGCTCAAGCTGATGGTGCACAACCGCGTGTACCAGAACATGCTCAACGACTCGAAGTGGGTCCAGGAAAGCATCGTTTCGGCCGCGATCGCCAAGGAAGCACGAGAGAACGCCGCGCTAGCTAACGCGTTCAACTTCGTGCCCGTCTGGGATCAGCAGATGCCGACGGCGTCGGGCTCGATCATCTACGGCCAGGTGAACGTCACCAATGGCAGCGCGGCCGTGACCGGCGTCAACACCTCGTTCACCACGCAGCTCGTCGCGGGCACGTCCTACCTCATCTTCGGCAACGACCCGACCAAGACCCAGTACAAGGTCACAACGGTCACCGACAGTCTGGACATCGTGCTGGCGTCCACCTACGCTGGCTCGACTGCCACGACAAGCGCCCGGCTGATCACGAACCTCGCCACCACAACGGCACTCACCAACGCTGGTGCGATCACCTCGTCTGGCGCTGGCTCGCTCACAGCCTCGATGGTCGGTCAATGGATCTCGATCGCGGGCGACACCAACCCTGGATCGCAGCTCTACCAGATCGCCACTGTCGCCAATGCAACAACCGGAACCGCCGTAGGTACCGCCGCCGGGACAGGCTGGCCGACCAACAACATCTCTGCCGGCGTAACCACCGTCCAGTCCTACACCAACCTGGCCCTGCACGAGTACGCCATCGCCCTGGCCCTGCGGCCGATCGCCACGCCCGACGAGGCCCGCAACGTCGTCGATGTCAGTTACATCGACCTCCAGGGCATCCCGCTGCGGGTGATGGTCAGCTACGTCCACATCTACCAGGCCCTCTTCGTTACGGTCGATTTCGGCTACGCGCTGGGCGTCATCCGACCCGACTTCGGCGTGATCATCAACTGTTGATCGGGGGCGACGGTGAACCCAATCTTCGCCTATCTCTGGATAGGCCCGTACCTCACCGACGCCGTCCAGGGTTACACCTGGCTCAACGTCGGCTCGGTTCTCCAGGCTCTGGCCGGCTCTTCGTGGGGCGTGGCGGGTACTCAGTACACCATCACGGCCGTGACGCCTGACCCACATGGCAACGCGAACGTCCCGGCCTCCTATCCGGGCGATTCCGTGACGCTCTCGGGTGGGATTGGGGTCGTGTTCGCGTCGACCCTGGTGAATTCCTACCTGATCTCGCAACCCGGCGGCTACTACTGAGAGGCACCCATGTCGATCCAACTCTTCGGGCCGGAGTTCCGGTCCGGCACTCCATCCACCTACGCCTGGAACTGGTTCAGTCTCGACGTGGGCGACGTCTTCATCGATCCGCTGAACGGGGCGACCGTGACCATCTCGTCAATCACCACGACCGTGGGCGCGGCGACCTCGATCGCTTACACCCATACCGGCACGTTCACGGCCAGCCCGGCCACGCTGGCGACGTTTCGCGGCTGGCTCACTAACACAACGCTCGTGCGCAGCAGTTACCGCGGCGGAGTCGCCGCTAGCCCGCAGTGGCCGATCAGCGAATGGGACAAGGCGGGAATCTCCAGCGGCGAAACCAATCCGACTATCTGAGGGGCCAATAAATGCCAGTGCCAGGTTCACCAGGAGCGCTTCCAAGTGCTGCAAGAGGAAGCATAGTGTGCATGATCGATAGCAGCACATATCTATTGCCACCGTCATACGACAATTCGGTGTTGACGTGCAACTCTAATGCGGCGGATGGATCCGGATTGTCGTGGAGAAGCACATTAAATACCTCTTACATCTACTCCGGTACAATCGAGGCGATAAGCCTTTCAGCAGACGCTTATCTGACGAGTGCAGGCCAACTGTCTGTCACTGGAACCTATCTAGACCAGGTTCAGATGGTTGTATCCGGCAATGCCGCGCAAACGCATCACCTGACCGCATGGGAGTCGAGTGCGGGGGCCGTACTGGCATTCGTCGGTAGCGCCGGGGATGGCCATTTCGCCAGCGTCACCACGGCGGGCGCCGTGAGCGCAGCCAGCGCCGTCCTGACCGGCGGGATCGCGGTACACGGAATCGCGAGCCCGCCTGTGCAGGCCGCATTCCCCGGCACGGCGGACGGCGTGGCCGCCGATGACGCCACCGTCATCAACGCCATCGTGGCAACCCTTATCGCTTACGGCTTCGTCGCACCCTTCGTCGCCACGACCACGCTCTCAGGCGGCGACTTGGTGGGCGCTGCAACCGTTCAGTGCGCCGATCCGTTCGTTGTCACTCTCAGCGCGCCCGCGCCGGCTGGCGGAGTCGTGATTACTCCATCGGGAACGCTCTCCGGCGATACCTTTCAGGCCGCGCTCTTAGGCACCAACGTCACGTCCGTGACGATCGCAGCGGGAGGCACCACGGTGCAGTTCTACCTCACGCCCGGTGCCGACGGCACTGATCACGTCTCGTTCACCACCTCCCCGATCACAACCTACGCGGGCACGCCCAAGACCGTCACAGTGTCCGGCTGAAAGATAACCCATGGCAACCGATCTCAACGCAACCAGCCGGGCGGCGGAGATGACGAGTATCAACACCGTCGCCTCCACGACGGCCCACCTCTTCATCTACTCGGGCACCCAGCCGACCAAGACGACCAGTCCGACCGGGACGTCGGCCATCACCGCCGGGATCGTCCTGAGCAACCCGGCGTTCACCCAGGGCACGGACGGCACGGACGCCAACACGAAGCTCACCTTGGCCGGCGTGCCGCTCACGGGTACGGCCACGGCCAGCATCACCCCGGGCTGGTATCGCATCACCTACGGCGGGACTGATGACGGCGCCCACACGGTGCTGCAGGGATCGGCCGGCGTCGGCTCCGGAGACCTGAACTTCGCCAGCACGATCTCCAGCGGCGGGACCATTTCGATCACCTCACTGACCTACACGGAAGGCAACATCTGATGCCGTCCGCGGAACGCAGCATCTTCATCCGCGTGCACGACGGCCCGCGCGGGGAACGCCGGTACCGCAGCGTCGGACGTACCAACGACGTGCACGAAGCGCGGCGCGCTCGAGCTGCTCTCGAGCAGGCCGGCCAGACCGTCATCATCCAGGCCGACAGGCGGCCGCCCTGTTCTTTCTAAGGACCAAGCACCATGGACTCGAAGATCGCTCTCGGCACCCTGAAGTGCGTCGGCACGGCCTCATGCGTCGGCGGCAAGCACCCTGACCCGCCGCTGGATGCCTTCCCACTGCTGGCCTGGATGGTCAGCCATCCCCGGCACGGCAGCAGAGTCTTCACCGAGGACGGTGCGGCCTCGGTCGAGGCCATCGCCCTCCAGGTCTCCACCACGCCCAGTTACGAGGCCCTGGCGGCAGAGCACGGCACTACGCCGGAACACGTCCGGCAGGCGATCGATTACGCACTGGCTGCAAAGTTTCTGGGGTAATCCATGAGCTGGGCCCACGTACAAGGCACGAGTGCAGCACCGTCGTCCGGAGGCGTCACGACGTTGTCGTGCGCCTTCGCCAGCGCCGTCACGGCAGGCGACCTGATCGTCGTCGGCCTGGTGGCGGAAGGCGGCAGCGGCCTTGTCATCAAGGACAACGTCAATAATACAAACTACACGCAGTGCATTCATACAACTAGCTCGTCGCATGGCGTCTCCTTTTGTGACATCTACATGTTCGTCGCCCCGTTGGGCGGCACTGGTTTCACAGTCACCGCCACTTGGTCCGGCGGCTCGCACCCGGCGATGTCGATTGATGAGTTCAGCTTCACGCCGGGCTACACGATCGCGCTGGATACAAGCGGCTCGAACAATTACGGTGGAACCGCTTCAAGTTCCCTCTCGATCCCTACCCTCACGATCACGAAGAACGATCTCGTCTACTGCATCGCCATCTTCGACAACGGCACCTTCACCGGTGGAGGCAGCCCCACGGGCCTGGTGACGCCGGTGGCAGGGTCGGGAGGGGTGAATTACGCCCTCGGCGGCGAATACTGGTGCAATCAGACCACGAACATATCGCCCACCGCCACCATATCCCCCTCGGGTGAATGGGCGTTTTTAGCGGCGGCCATTTCAGCCGCCGCCCCTCCCACGGGATTCACGGTCTCGCCGTCCACAATTCCCGCCAGCCATTCCGGCTCGATGCTGCTTACCCTGACCGGGACCGGCACAAGTTGGACGAGCGGATCGACCGTCTCGGTCCAGAACAGCGTCACTGGAACCACGACGGTCACGAAGGGAACCTGGACCCAAACCAGCGGAACGGCGGCGACTCTCGCCGTCACGACGGGGGCGGGCGCCGGCACATTCACCATCACCATCGATGGGATCGTATCGCCGTCGCTCACAGTTGGAACCGCCTCGTTCACGATCTCCCCCGCAACCGGGAACATCGGCGGCGCGCCGACGATCACGGCCACGGGGACGAACACGGTCTGGAGCTTGGACGGCGCAACCGGCCTGTTCACCCTGTCCGGGGGCACAGGTGCAAGCATATCCTCGATATCTGTCTCGTCGAACACGTCGGCCACGTTCACGCTGACGACCGGTTCGGCGGCGACGACGCTGACCATCACCGATGCGCCTACCGGCGACACAGCAACGTTCACCGCCACGAACGCCTTCACCACTTCGCAGGCCGGCTACTGGGACCTGGCCTCGACGTGGGGCGGGAGCGGTCCCCCGGGGTCCGGCGCCACGGCCACGATCAGCTACGCCGTCACGGTGCGGTACAACACCACGGTCGGCATATCTCCCAGCACGGGCGGCACGGCGGCGATCACGCTCGTCAACGGCGGGTCGCTGTCGATTACTGGAATCGGCACGACTCTGACACTTCAGGGAAGCCTTTTCGGAAGCAGCTCGTCGGGCAGTACGCCCGTGACTCTCGCGGCTGGAACAAACCTGCTTTTCGTGGTGCCAGCCGGTCAGAGCTATGTATACGTAAGCACCGGCAGCGGCGGCAGCTTCCCGATCACCTGCAACGGCACCAGCGCGAACCACTGCACGGTCTCGGCAAGCCTGGGAACGGGCGCAACTTGCTATTACGGCACGATCTATCCATCCCAGGTGTGCGGATTTATTACATGCACTTACACTGACTTCTCGAATCTCTACTCCACCATCGCCGATTACTGGGGAGTCTTCACCGGCAACGCCGCGAGCAGTTCTACCCAAAATCACACGTTCACTAATTGCACCTTCACGAACTCGAATTTCCTGCTCTGGATGACCCTCACGACCAATCCATGGGCTGGCAACCTGACCTTTCAGTATTGCACGTTCACTAGCTCGCACGCGAACACCGACGTCGGTTTTTCGGCGTGCGCTGAATTCGCCTTGTATGAATATCCGACCGGTCAGACGCGGTTGATCGACACCAACTCCTTCGATCTGGGCTGTGCAGTCACATACCTTCCGCAATGCACAGTGACCAACAACTATTTCGGGGGAGGACTAGGTTACAACGGGACATGGCCGAATAGCTCCTATCTGAGCGGCAACTTCATTCCGACCATGACCTATCTTGGCTTGACGCTCGGTGGATCATGTGCCAATAATTATATTATCTCAAATTACGTGAATGGCTACTCGATCTTTCTTTGGCTTCCAGCCGCAGGAAACATAACAGTCGATAGTTGCGTTTTCGAGAGCATAAATTCATCCAATACAGGCACGGGATTGATAGTCTATCAGCCTGTCGCATCGTCGGCGCGCACCATCACCGTTCAGCGCTGCATTGCGATCCCCAACAGTGGAACCAACATCTCGCCCGGGTCGATCGGGGCAACCGGCGACTCCGGCAATACTACGTGGAATGTGCTGCACAACACGCTGTACGCAGGCAGCCAAGCGGCGATCATGGAAGGCTGGGGAGGCGAAGGTACGGCGGGCCAGTTCGCGGCTGTCGAAGCGAACTTGATCTGGAACAGCACGCAGGCAGCCGGCAAGAGTTACAAGTGGCTTGACAGCCCCAAGCCGATCTCCGGCGGCACATCCAATGTGGTCAGTCCCACGAACGCCAATTACAACAGTTCGTGGAACTGCTACACGAACGAACCCAGCACTTACAGCGGCAACACGTATACCTACGCAGGCAACGGCTACCAGGGCAACTTCACGGCCTACTGCGGCGCCAACGACATGGCCGATCAGAACCCGTCGTTCGTCCAGTCGACGCGCAATCTAGCGGCCTGGGGCGGTACGGCGGCCGGCGGTGGAACCGCGACCGTCGCCGGGGCGATGGCCGCGATGGCGGCCAATCCCGCGCTGATCAACCAGGCGGTCACCGGCTTGCTCCCCTGGGTGCGAGCGGGGTTTCGACCGCAGGCCTCGGCGTTCGAGGCCACGGGCTGGAGCGGCGACACCTCGACCGCGGACGCAAACGGCAATGCGTGGCCCGGGTCGACGCCCGGTTTCGGGGCCATGGCGTGGCAGTCGCTTGCTACTTCGGCCAGCGGGACGATCACCCTCGGAGCGGTCACCGCGGCAGGCAGCGGAGGCTTTGTCTCACCTGCGAGCGGAATCGTTTCACTGGGACACCTGGTCATCTCAGGGGCCGGTGGCTTCGTATCGCCGGCCTCCGGCGCGATCACGCTGGGCTCGCTCTCTCCGGCCGGCTCCGGCGGGTTCACGATCACGGCCAGTGGCTCTGTCGCGCTGGCGGCCCTGACCGTCTCTGGAAGCGCCACAGCGTCGATCCCAGGCATAGCCAGCGGCTCGGGCGCGATCACGCTGGGGGTCCTTGCAATCACGGGCGTCGGTTCGTTCGCCACGACCGCCGGCGGCTCCGTGACCCTGGCGGCGCTCACCGTCTCTGGCGCGGGGACGTTCGCCGGCATCGGCGGCTCGACCGGCAGCGGGACAGTCACTCTGGCAGGACTGGCGGCGGCCGGAGCCGGCGGGTTCGGCACGACCGGACACGGCACGATCACACTCGGGTCGATCATCGTCACGAGCGCGGCCAACGGTGGGGGAGTGGGCCCCCTCTATCTACCCTACGAGTTCACGTCCGTGCTGATCACTACCGAGAACGAGATCCTCGACGATCCATTCGGCATCGACGCCGAACTGACGACGCTCATTACCAGTGGGCTGACTCCCTCGGACTGACCACAAGAAAGGCCGCCTCGAGGCGCATCTTGTCGGAGGTCCCCGAGACGACTCGGCATGACCAACAGCACAGGGTGCCATTGGCGCTGCTTACAGAAGTATAACACATGGGTATTTCACTCGAACTCGTGCAGGGAACCGCCCGGGACTTTCCCTTCCAGGTCCAGAACCCGGACGGGACCATCCCCACCGGGATCTTCCTTGGCACGGACACGCTCTCCGCGACGGTCTGGGCCGGGTCCAACGAGACGCCGCTTCTGACTCCGGCGGCGGCCTGGATCAACGCGACGACTGCGCAATACCAGGTGACCCTGCAGGACACGGACAGCAGCTCCCTGGCGCGGGGCCAGTATTACCTGCAGGCGTTCGCCACCCGGATCGGCATCGGCCTTGCACCGACCCGGACGACTGCTCTCCTGCCGCGCGGAACGTCGCTCGAGATTATCGCCGCGCCTGGTATCTCGTTCACGGCCAGGCCGACCTACATCAACGTGACGGACATTCGCAAGATCGCGCCGTGGATAGATGACCTCCAGGTCCCCGACTCGAACACGGGATTCGACGACCAGCTCGCGGACTCGCGGGACTGGCTCGACGAGATGATCCTGCGGAACTATCGCGGCGGCAACGTGTCGCTCCTGGGCTATCACGGGTTCGCCCTGGACGCCTGGTATACGGGCGGCGGACGGCGGACCTCGCTCACCAACCGCTGGCTGTTCACCGCCCTGCAGACGAACCAGCTCCTCGTCACTCCGCGGATCAAGCAACTCCTCGCCTACTACGCCCTGTCGAAGATTTGCGAGTCGATGATCACGAAGAGCGGCCAGTACGTCGCGCTGGCGAGCCGGTTTCGATTCGAGGCCGAGTCACTGCTCGCTTCAACCACGGTGGAGATTGACGTCAACGGCGACGGATTCGGCGAGGTGCCGATCAACTTCAGCTCGACGAACACGCTCTGGGCCTGATCACAGATTGAAGGGTTAGTCATTAGCCCATGGTCATCAGTCCATCGAAGGACCAAGCACTTGAAGGAACAACCTTGAATGGGCGCTCACGCTTTGGATCTCCCGCAGAGTCCGAGGGACGCCGTGTTCAGAGCCATGGAGACGATCGTCCGCCAGAACGCGACGTTCCAGCGAATCGTCAAGCCGACGTCGTTCCGGACCTGGCGGGGCAACCCAGAGGACGCGAAGGAGTTCACCTTCGAGATCGCGCCGGCCATGCGGTGGACGCCTAGGAATACCGGGGAGCAATTCAGGACCCCGGACACGATGAGCGGTGACCTGCTCATCGACTGCGACATCCTCCTGCCAGGTACCAACGTCACCAACCTAACAAACTTCTGGTGGATGATCGCACAGTGCTTCTACCCCCCGAGCAGCGCTCCCGGCATCACACGCAACCAAATCATCCAGGTCCTGCAGACGACCGGCGCCCGCAGCGGCCTGGTGCTCTTCAGCCAGCCGGCATTCGACCCCTCGCCGGACGGCGTATGGCTAGCAGGCAAGGGCCAGATCAAGATCGAGATCAGCCTCCACCTGAACATCTGACAGAGGCACCCAATGGCTCGTGAATTCCTACTCCTCGTCCAGGAGTCCGCCTACAAGACCCCAGCGCCGACTCCCGTCTACTGGCCGAACGCCAGCGCAAACGCCTTCTACATGCGGCTCGAAGGCGCCAACGTATTCAGCATGAGGCCGAGGCCGGTCATGGTGGCCGTGCCGTACGGCGGCGGCGTGGCGATCGATGCCTTCCGCGTGTCCGACAAGATCGAGTGCAGGGGCCGGCTAATCACCAAGCTCTACCCCGGTCCGCAATCGCAGTTCCTAATGCAGTGGGCGGCGCAGCAGATCAACACGGGCCAGACGTCCCCCTGGACCACGACCGAACCCGCCGGGGACCTGGCCAGCGTAGCCTGCTACCACGCGATTATGCGCAGCGACGGAACGTTCAAACGGCGCGTCTACCTGGGCTGCAAGGTCGACGGCTGGGACCTCGACGTCAGCGAAGATTCAACAACCGCAACGCTCTCGCTCAATCTGTCGGCATCCACACCGCAGGGTAACCAGTTCGACAGCTCCACCGATCCGACATCGGTCGTCTTCCCCGCCCCGACCGACAGCCCGAACCAGATGCCGTCCGGGCCCTACACCTTCGTCCACGCCTCCAGCGGCCTCACGATAGGTTCAGCGCGCACGCAGTTCCAGTCAATCAAAATCACCTCGAGGAACCAGCTCGCCCGGCGGTTCTGGGCGAATCGGTTCATCAACCTGTTGCGGTTCGTCGGCCGCTCCACGACGCTCGAGGCGGTCAACTTCTACGTGCCTGCGCCGGACGACCGGACGGATTACGAGGGACTCTTAGGTTTCCAGACGTCCGGGACCGTCCCATACACAAGCACGGCGGTGACGTTCGAGCTCAATAACGGGACCCACAGCGTGACATTTGGACTGAACAACAACTCAGTCTTCACCACCTTTGAAGATCAGCTCCCGCTCAACGACCTGTACACGCAGACGATGACCATCACGAACCAGTGGGACCCCACCGCCGGATCGGATCTCGCTCTCACGTTCACCTGAGCTTACGAAGAAATGGGACGAGCCCTCAGGGAGCGGTACATTGCCTGACGAAAAGTTAAGAACAGAGCGGGGTCTGTGTCTCCAGAACTATCGGTATCTCGCGGCGCCACAACAGGTCATTGCCGAGGACGCCCAGCTTGCGACCTCGCTAGGCCAGGGCCGGGGGCACGCCGACCTCTCGCGCAGGCGCGAGTTCCTGCACGTCAGCGATGCCGCCCAGGACTTCACCAGCGTAATGGACACCCAGGGACTGGGCGAGGGCCACGCGTTCACCGCGATCCAGAACAACGCCAACGCAAATGCCAACGCCGACGTGCAGGCCAGGGACCCCCGAGCCCTGACGGAGACAGACGTCCACGACATGATGGTTTCCAAAGTGCCACGTGGCGAGAACGAAAGAACGGCCGCAGACGAGGCGCACGACGTGATCGACATGGGCAAGCTCCAGCGCCGCGAGCGGATCGAGAAGGCTCTGGACAAGCGGACCGAGCAAGAGCAAGACATCCGCGACGAGGACGCCAACGTTCGCGGTGTGAACGACCAGGTCAACGAGACCAACGAGGCGGTCAAGCAGGCCGAGACCCAGAAGGCGCGGCTGGCCAAGGACGAGCCCCAGGCGGACCGGACCAATCCGAGCCAGTCCGCGATCAGCGAGATACTCAAGCAGCAGGACAGGGTCTTGCAGATGAGTCAGAACGGCACCGTCAACCTGATGGAGGCCCAGGCGGTCATGGCCCAGCTTTCCGCCCGGATCGACCAACTCATCGCCGAGCAGCGGCAACTCCACGGCAACTGGCAAAGGCTGCGCATGGAGGATCAGAACCGCACCCAGCAGAACATGGGAGACTACTGAGTCGTAGGGTGGGCGTCGCTTCGCTCCACCCATACGCCAAACTTAAGGCACGTAGTCCAGAAGTATAGGATTCTGTAAGAGGGAGTTTGGAAACTTGAGTGGCCTGGACAAGTTTGCTGAAATAGTCACAATCACCGGCAGGAGGCACTTTAAGTTCAATCAGGGCGGAGGCCAGCGATGGAAAATCGTACGGAACGGAAGCCTTACGAGACCGACTTATCTGATGCCGAGTGGGCGATCATCGAACCACTCATCCCTGGAGGCAAGCTTGGTGGACGGCCACGCGAGACGAACATTCGGGAGGTGATCAATGCGATTTTCTACCTCTTGAGGACAGGCTGCGCATGGCGTCACTTGCCGCATGATTTTCCTGCCCCGGGGACGGTTTACGATTACTTTTCCTTGTGGACGCGTGATGGGACGCTGAAACAGATTCACGACACGCTGCGGCGGCAAGTCCGAGTCCAGGCAGGGCGCGAGGCGGAGCCCAGCGCGGCGTGCATCGACAGCCAGTCGGCGAAGACAAATGAGCAAGGCGGTATCGATGGATATGACGCCGGCAAGAAGATCATGGGACGAAAGCGCCACATCCTCGTGGACACGATGGGGCTGATTTTGGCTGTTGTCGTTCATTCTGCAGGGATCCAAGACCGAGATGGAGCCAAGGCGGTTCTCGAGCGAATCAAGAAGGAAGATCCACAACGACTGGAGCTGATCTGGGCTGACGGAGGTTATGCGGGTAAGCTAATCGAGTGGGTCACACAAGAATGTGGCTGGGTGTTAGAGATCGTGAAGCGAAGCGACGACACCAAGGGATTCAAGCTTCTGCCTCGTCGCTGGGTCGTGGAGCGCACCTTCGCATGGTTGGGAAGGTTTCGGCGGATGAGCAAGGACTATGAATTCAACACAAGTACATCTGATGCGATTATCCATCTGGCCATGATCAACATCATGATCAGGCGACTCGCCGTTGCCTAAGTTGCGCATGTTTCCAAACACGCTCTAAGAGTTGGGAGAGGCTGGGATGGATATTGCGGTTTTGGACGCGTGCCCCGGCTTTAAGGAGGACGTCCTTCATGCGGCTCAAGATCGCGATGAGTCGGTCGAGGTCGTCGAGGGCGTCGA
>JBEKTN010000177.1:0-16473 GCA_049516015.1 Isosphaeraceae bacterium
GGTGTGGAAACGGAGCATGGCGAAGCTAGTGAGGCACCGGCAACCGAAAGGGCCGGACACAGATATGCCGAGCCTAAAACCACCGCGCCACACCTCGACTCTACAACTCTTGACGCGGGGTTCTGGCCGGGTTAGTTTCCCACCATGGCTCGATTCGGGGGAGTCGGGGACACCATACCCAACTCTTGACGCGGGGTTCTGGCCGTGGGAGGTAAAAAGCGACATCACTGAATAGCGCTTCCTTAGCCCCTAAGCCGGTTGCATCAAGCGTTTACGTGCGTGTCCCCGAGGGCCATGCCCTCACAAACGGTCGATATCAGTGACGTCCCTTTTTCCCCCCCAAGCGGTTCGTGAACACGATCATCCTGATGCCCTGCCAGATTGTCCGCGGTGGGCGGCGGTTGATCTACCGGCTGTTGTCGTGGAACGAGTGGCAAGGGGTGTTCTTGCGGGTGGTTCACGCGCTGCGGTGCTGACGTGGTGCAGGAACGAAGCCGGGATCCGGACGTCCCGGTCCCCAAGGGCATCGTGGGCCGAGAGGCACAAGTGGGGGGTGACGATAAAGCAGTCGAGCCGGTGGGTACGTGGAGGCACCTGGCCTTCCCGATGACCGTGTGCGCTCGACCGAGATACGCCGACTCAAGCGGCGCGGGTCTCAAACCTCGCTTGTTTGAGGTCTAGTACCTTGTGTCGTCCTGCGAGTAGAATGCCTCTGGAGGAGCAACGAGATGAGCGAAGACGAGTATGTACGAACTAAGGAAGACCTCGAGGCTCGACGTGATGCGGTAAGCCCGGGCAACGGCCCGGAGGTTTTGATCCGTCCGGTTGAGCACTCGGGCGCCGAACAAAAAGACCCTGAGACCGTCCCCGTTGATGACGATGAACGCCCCTGGCGACGAGGCATCGCGCTGACCTATCGCCACAGGTCGGTTCTTGCGGTCCCGGTAGACATCCAAACCGCGGAACTTCCCCGATGGAGGCCACGCTCTGTCGGCGATGCCGGAAGGGCATCACAAGACGATGAGTGATCAGTGGTATAAGCTGGCTGCCGCCGATGAGCGGGTGACCCAGGGTGACATCGTTTTCCAGTGTCCACTGCTCAACTGGCATCCCGAGGCCGTCGAGATCGGTTCAGCAGCTCAAAGCAGCGAGCGTCTCAAACAGATCTCCCAGGCGATCGAGGCCGATGTGGTTGTAATGACCCAGGCATGCGACCTGGAGCATGACCACGTGACGAACGTCGTTGTTTGCCCCCACGTAGGGCTTCTCGAGCACAAAGCTCTTTGGGAAGAATTCATGACGAGCAAGTCGCAGAATCCGTCTGCAAAGGCCTGGCGAAATTACTGCGATGACATCCAGGGTGGATATGTCTGGAACCTCTGTTTTCTCAACGCGGCCGAGTTAGACGGCTTCTCCCACGAAATCAGGGTCGTAGACTTCCGCGAAGTCTTCACGATCCCGCGGATTGTTCTTGAGACCGTCATTCGCGAGAGGTCCGTGCTCAGGCTGCAGCTTCTTCCCCCTTACAAAGAGCATCTCTCCCAGGCCTTTGCGCGCTTCTTCATGCGGGTCGGGCTGCCGACTCCCGTCATCAGGCAGTGGTGACCTTTGAATTGCTGTTCGATCAGATCGTCAGGATCAATCTGGCCTCTTCGCCCGATAACTACGATTCCGTCATTTCCCCGCCGGCTTGCCGTCGTAGGTGATGACCTTGATCGCCTTGAAGCCCGCCTTCGCCAGTTCCGGCTCGACGGTCTTGCGGTCGCCGACGACGAGGATGAAACGGTCGGCCGGGGCAACGACTTCGGTCATCGACTGCTGGGTCTCGGCAAGAGAGACGCGGTCCAGGTTGGGCAGGAAGGTCTCGAGGTAATTGGCAGGCAAACCGAACTCGGCGATCTCGGCAAGGGCGGAGGCGATTCCGGAGGGCGACTCAAACCCCTCGGGATAGCTCCGCGCCTCGGCGGACCGAGCCTTGTCGACCTCTTCGGCAGTCATCGGACGAGCCTTTGCGAGCGCGTCGAGCTCCTTGAGGATCTCCTGAAGTGCCGGCGCTGTGGCATCGGCTCGCACGGCGGTCGAGACGCTCCAGACGCTCTTGCTGCGACGGAAGTGAAAGGCAGAGCGGGCGCCGTAGGTGTAGCCGTGATCCTCCCGTAGATTCTTGTTCAAGCGACTCAAGAAATCTTCGCCGAGCAGATGGTTGCCGACCAGTGTTGCCATGTAGCGCGGATCGCGCCGATCTACCCAGTGCCGGCCCACGCTGATCACGCTCTGCACCGCGCCCGGCTTGTCCACCAGGTAGATGACGCCCGGCTCCGGTTTGACCTCGGCCAAAGGCCTGGGACTGGGGCCCGGGTTGCCTCCTCGCCAGCGTCCGAGAGTTTGCTCGAGGGTGCGCGTCACCGCGTCCGGATCGACGTCTCCCGTGACGATGAGCGTGGCCCCTTTGGGTCCGAAACCGCGAGAGTGGAAGGCCCGGACCTCGTCGAGTGTCAGCCGCTTGACTGTCTCAGGATAGCCCTCGGCCGGTTTGCCGTAGGGGTGTTCGGGATTGTACATGACGATGGGCAGAGCGCGGCGGGCAAGCCAGCCAACATCTTCAGGGCCTTGCAGCAGGCTGGCAAGCTGCTGGGTCCGCTCGCGGTCGAAGTCCTTGGGATCGAACCGGGGAGACGCGAGCATCTCGGCCAGCAGAGTCAACGTCGGCTCCAGGTTCCGAGCCAGGACACTGACGCCCACTACTGTGTCGTCGTGGCCCGCGCCCACGCGTACCGCGGTGCCGAGTTGCTCGAACGCCTCGGCCAGCTCGGTGGCCGTGCGCGAGGAGGTGCCTTGATCGAGCAATCGCGCGGTCAGATGCGCCAGTCCCGCTTTGCCCTCGGGATCGTCGCCGGTACCAATCGGCACGGTGAGCGACACCTGGACCAGGGGCAACATCTTCCAGGTTGAGATCCAGAGGTCGATCCCGTTGGAGAGCGACCGGCGCACGTAGCGCGGAGGCTGAAACCCCTGTGGGATTGTTGGGCCGGGCAATTTTGACCAGTCGGGCCCTCCCGCGGGCGGTCGCGTGCTGACCCTGGCCTTTCTGGCCGTCTCCGGATCGGGGCCAACAGGAGCCGGTTCGGTCTTGGCCTCGCCGGGCTGCACCGGGCGTACCAACAGGGTCACCTTGTCGTCGGTGAGGTAGCGGGAAGCGACGCGCTGGATGTCGGCCGGAGTGACCTTGAAATAACGGGCGAACTCCTTGCGGTAATACTCCGGATCGTCCTTCTGGGCGAACCCCGTGCTGATCGAGACAGCCCGTCCGATGGTCCGGGTAAGCCGAGCGTACAGTCCGGTCTCGAGCCGTGCCAGAACGCGGGCCAGCTCGGCCGGCGAGGGAGGCTCGGCACGCAGCCTGGCAATCTCCTTCTGGAACTCGCTCTCGATGCCGGCGGTCGTTTTTCCCTCGGCGGCTGTAGCCTGAAGCGTCAAGAGACCGGCGATCTCCTTGGTGTCGTTATTGGCCGAAACATCCTTGGCCAGGCGCAGGTCGCGGACCAAGGTCTTATGCAGCCGGGAAGTTTCGCCGCCGGCCAGCACGGTGGCCAGCATGTCCAGCGCGGGGGAGTCAGGATGATCGTCGGCCACCGTGGGCCACGACCAATGGATTCGGGGGAGCTTGACCTCGTCGGCCAGCTCGACGTGCGCGGATCGAGCGGCTACCGGCTGTGCGTGCACTGATGACGGGCGCGGGCCGGCGGATAAAGGCCCGAAGTAGCGGGCGATCAAATCCTTCGCCCGCGTGGGATCGAAGTCGCCCGCCAGGCAGAGGGTCGCGTTTGCAGGGTGGTAGAACTCAGCGAAGAACGATCTGAGATCGTCGAGCGAGGCGGCGTTCAGGTCTTTCATCGAGCCGATGACCGGCCAGGAATAGGGGTGGCCCTTGGGGAAGACCCGGGCCAGGAGCGTCTCCTCAACCAGCCCGTACGGGACGTTATCAACGTCCTGTCGCCGCTCGTTCTTGACCACCTCGCGCTCGGTGTCGAACTTCGCCTGATCCAGGGCGGAGGGGAGGAACGCCAGACGCTCGGCCTCAAGGTAAAGGGCCCGCTCAAGGTACTCGCTGGAGACCGTCTCGAAATAGATTGTCATGTCTTCCGTCGTGAACGCGTTCGATTGCGCCCCGGTCTCCTGGAGCGGGATGTCATAGTTGGGAACGTTCTTGGTGCCACGAAACATCATGTGTTCAAATAAGTGAGCGAAGCCCGTACGGCCCGCCCGCTCGTTCTTGGAGCCGACGTGATAGGCGACGCAGACCACAACCCGGGGCACGCTGGCATCACGGTGCAGTGCAACCTTCAGGCCGTTCGGCAAGCGGTAAGATTCGATCTCGAGCTTGGGCCCCTTGAGATCGGGCTGTGCGCCAGGGGCCGAGGCGGCAGTCAAGGTCACGAGGAAGAGAACGATGAGTCTTCGCATAAATCAATGAATCCACATCAGTTAAGTCTTGGGAATCAAGGCTCGACGAAGGCCCTGACCTCTCGCTTGAGTCGATGGCAAGGCCCCGTCAGAGCAGCGCTGTTGCTTCGGGGCAACCCAGCATGAGGTTCAGGTTCTGGACGGCCACACCCGCGGCCCCCTTGATCAGATTGTCGAGGCAGGCGAGGATCACGATCTGACCGCGGACGACCCGGAGCGTGATGTCGCAATAGTTGGTGAGCGCGGAGTCCTTGGTCGCCGGCAGGTGGGAGACGATCCGGAGGAACGGGCTTTGTGCATAGAACGACCGGTAAAGCTCGAGCAGCTCGTGCTCGACGGCTGCTTGCTTGGGCCGGGCGTAGATCGTGGCGAAGATGCCCCGGTCCATCGGCACGAGGTGAGGCGTGAAGATGACCTCGACCGCCTCGCCGCGCCCGCTGGTCATCGTCGTCAGCACCTGGTCGATCTCGGGAGTGTGCCGGTGCCTGCCCACGTTGTAGGCCGAGAAGCTCTCGTTGCACTCGGGGAAATGGAAGTTCAGCTTGGGCGATCGGCCGGCCCCCGAGACGCCGCTCTTGGCGTCGATGATGATTCCGGTCCGCTCGATAAGGTCCCCGGCGATCAGGGGCGCCAGGGCGAGGATGCTGGTCGAGGTGTAACAGCCCGGGTTGGCGATGAGCTGCGCCGGAGGAATCTGGTCGCGGAAGAGCTCGGGCAGGCCGTACACGGCTTGCTTCAAGCCGGGGAGGTCGGTGTGCTGGTGGCCGTACCAGTCGGCGTAGACCTGGGGATCGCTCAAGCGGTAGTCCGCGCTCAGATCGATGACCCGGACGTTTCTCTTTCGGAGGGCCGGAACGACGGCCAGGCTTGCCGTGTGCGGTAACGCGAGGAAGGCGAACGACGCCCGCTCGGCGATCTGATCGGCGTCGAACGGTTCACAAGCCAGGTCGATCCGCCGGGTCAGGCTGGGATGGAGCGCGTCCACTCGGGGTGCCTCATCCTGCCGCGAGGTTGCCACGGTGATCCTGACCCGAGGGTGCTTGAGCAAGATCTGGATCAGCTCGCGGGCTGCGTACCCGGATGCCCCGACGATCGCCACACCGACGTGACCGCTCACGCCATCTCCTTTCCTCGCGCCCGAACCGCGGCCGCGGCGATCATGACGCACCAGATTAGCCACGATGCCGATGAGATCGCCAGTCCCTCCGTGATGTCGGTTGCCACGTACTCGAGGTGCAATGTCCAGCGCCCGGGCCCGGGAACCCGAACTCGCTGCCACCCCCCCTCGCTGCCGTTGCGCCGGAATGCTGGCAGAATCTCGGTCGGAAACTCTCCTTGATTGTCCCTGTCCAGCCAGCTAGCCCGCCACTGCGGGTCCGCCAGTTGCGTGATGATGACCCATCCGGGCGCGTCGGCATCAACGGACACGTCCATGAGCTGGGCCCCGCGCGATTCTGCCCGCAGCGGCGAAGCCCGGTCAAACAGCTCGAGAAGCGGCTCGAGGTCTCCCGCCCAGATATCCAGCATGGCCGGGCGACTCACGGCGGTCAAGGGGATGAACCACGCCCGGTGCGGGTCAGACTCGGGATGGAAGATGCGAAACCGCGACGACCAAGCTCCCGGCTCCGATCTCCACTCCCGCCCGAAGATCCAACCGGCCAGGATCGGATCATCGACGGTTTCGGGCTCATCCTTGCTTCCCTTCGACCTGGCGAGCCAGCGCTCAATGGCAGTCTCGACGGGGTCCAGTACACGTACTCCGACGCCTGCCACGCGCATGGCTTTCCGTACGCCAGCACGACAGGGCTCCGAGCCAAGGGGGCCTCGCGCCAGTTTACTTAACGGCTCAAGGGCAGGCAGGTCGAGGGTCCGGTAAGCGACGACCGGCTCCAGTCCGACCAGCATCGACAGATTGTGAAAGCCGTCGATGATCCTCGCGCCCCTCGGCTCCCTTGCCAGTCGCGCCAAAACGGGGCTCTGGTTCACGAGGGGGCGCACCGGCCCGACAGCAACCAGCCGGTGCCGGCTCAGAATCATGAGGTCAACGAATGTCAGCAGGATCAGGCAGGCCGGCAAGTGCCCGCGTCGCGAATGAGGCGAAGTGAGCCAGGCGACTATCAGAATTCCGAAGAGAAGACCCGCCGTGCCGGCCAGCTCGCGCGCGTAGATCTCGGCTCGGCTTTCGACAAACGTCCTCGGGTCCGCGGGGCGGGTAGCCACGCCCACGCCCACGCCCACGCGCACGAGGTCGGCCGGAATCCTCGGGTCGCCAGCCGGCCTTCGGGCCTCGGCCAGCACGCTGCGGAAATCCGGGTCGTCGGTCCAGGGACGTGACTGAAAAGCTCTTTGAAAAAGGCCGGTTAGCCAGGGACGCCTGTCCGATGAACCGCTGCCAAGGGCCAGCTCGATCAGCCCGAGCACGACGAGAATCCAGACGGCCGAAAGGCCTGCCAACCATGCCAGGGATCGTCCCGGCCTCGGCCAGTCGAGGCAGCGATCCAGCCCCTTTCCCGCCAGGATTGACAGGGCCAGAGCAGTTGCCAGACTCCATCGCGCGGGGGCCCGAAAGAAGGAGAATCCGGGTACGGTGATCAAGAGCCGGAAACCCGGAACGTACGGGCCAAGACTGAGGATCAGGGTCACGCCCGTAAGGACTGCCAGGATCCGGATCGAGCGATCGCGGCGGAACTCGTGCAGGACAACCAGTATTGCCAGGAAGAACGGCACTAACCCCACGTAGCTGAGCTGCTCCTCGGGAGTGGTATGAAACGGGTCCCAGACCAGTGGGCGCCAGAGGGGCGAGCGATGAAACAACCCCGGCGCGATGTAATTGACCAGATGCCAGGGCGTGGCGGCGAATCCGGAAAGATACTCGAAGTCGCGCTGATCCGCAGCCAGGCGAGCCAGGCGAGCCGTCGGCCAGAGTTGCAGCGCCGTCAGTGGAAAAACCGCAATCAGGCAACCGCCGATCGCGAGAGCCTGCCCCGCTCTGCGGGCCAGGATGATACCTCTTGCGCTGTCCTCGACCCATTCTCCTCCGATCCAGGGCTCAAGGACGTACCAGACCACCATCAGCACGATGCCCACCTGAGTCAGAAAAGCGATCTGGAAGTGACCGGGCAAGATTTGCAGCGCGAGGAACAGGCTCAACAGAAACAGCCTCACGGCCGCATTCGGTCTGGGCGACGTGAGCAGCGACCACGTCAGCCCCCAGGCCCAGGGCATCCATGAGCCCGTGGTATAGCCCCAGGGATGAGGCATGTGAATGACAAAGAACCCTGACGCCGAGAAGGCAAAGGCCGCCAGGCTCGAGCCCGTCTGTGTGACCCCGAACCGCCGCGCGGCCCACCAGGCGCCGAGGGCCCCCCACAGCGTGTGCAGAAGCAGGCTTGCCACATAAGCCCATTCCGTTGGCAATAAGCCGTAAAGAATGAGGTGCGGAGGGTAGTAAACTCCCATCTGGCTCTCGCCGATCCCAGGGAACCCATAGCCCCAAAGATCGTTCCAGACCGGCAACCGCCCTTGCCGCAGCGCAGAGCCGAGCACCCCCATCAGGCCAAGGAAAAACTGGGTGACATCGCCGCCGACCGGCATCTTGCCGCCGCCGCCGATCGGCCAGAGCCAAAGCAGCAAGCCAGCGATCAACAACAGGATCGCAGACCGGCCCCGGCTTGCTTTCGCGAACTCAATCAAAGCCCTTAACTTCATCGCGGCTTCTGATCCTTCCAGTTTTCCTTGCTTTACCTGATCTCTCCAATCCGACTCAACTATGGCCCTTCATCGCTCTGCCCCCTCGAAGCTGAAGGAATTCTTTACAAACTGGTTCACGATTTTACACGAGGAGGGATCGTGCCGGCACATTCATCCCACGGCTGCGTCGGCTACGATCGCTCTTTACTTCAGTATTGGACGAATCTTGGCGATTGAGTCGATCCTGCGGCTTGTTTGGCATTTAACCTGCTAAGTTCTCCCCCGTCGATGAATCGGTTGTCGCGTGAAGTGCACGCGCCGGTGCGACCTTGACTCAGAAAGGAGGGAGTCATGCTGGTACTGAGCAGGAAGCTTGGGCAGAGTTTTCGGGTGGGAAACGGGGTTCGAATCACGGTGCTGAAGATCGACAACAACGCGGTCCGGATCGGGATCGAAGCTCCGGAGGATGTGTCGATCCAGCGCCAGGAGATCGTCTTCGAGCTTCCCGAGCCGCTTTCGAAGGAAGCAGGCAAGTGTCGGTGACCAGTCTTTCGTCTCCAATCATCCAGGTTGGACCGTTCTTCACCAGGCCTGTATGCTGACTATTGTCCCGGCACGAAAGAAACGCATGTAGGTCAGGCTTTCCAGCCTGACTCTGAGACTTGTCAGGCTGGAAAGCCTGACCTACTTCCTTGCCGGGGTAATGACGATCGAGGTCGGCCGCGATGCGGGTGGTGATTGCCCCGGACAAGTTCAAAGGCAGCCTGACGGCGCTCGAGGCGGCCGAGGCAATGGCGCGGGGCCTGTCCAGGGTTGATCCCTGCTCCAAGATCGACCGCGTGCCGATGGCAGACGGCGGCGAGGGGACCGTTGCGGCGCTCGTTGCGGCGACGAATGGTTCGTATCGCACGGTCACGGTCACTGGACCGCTCGGCGAGCCGGTGGTCGCCTCTTTTGGACTTCTGGGCGACGGACGCACCGCGGCGCTCGAGATGGCTTCTGCCTCGGGGCTCTGGCTCGTGCCGCCCGCCTTGCGAGATCCCTTGCGAGCCACCACGCGGGGAACCGGCCAGTTGCTCCTGGCGGCGCTCGAGGCCGGCGCCCGGCGCGTGATCGTGGGCATCGGTGGCAGCGCGACCAACGATGGAGGAGCCGGCCTGGGCCAGGTACTCGGCTTCCGCCTCCTCGACACCCAGGGACGCGAGCTTGGGCCGGGCGGGGGCGAACTGGACCGGCTGGCCAGGATCGAACGCACCGGCCAGGCGGCCGGCCTGGGCTCGGCCACCATCGCCGTAGCCTGCGACGTGACCAACCCTCTGTGCGGCCCGCGGGGCGCCTCGGCGGTGTATGGACCGCAAAAAGGAGCCACGCCCGAAATGGTGGAGCGGCTCGATCGCAACCTTGCCCACTTCGCGGACATCGTGGAGCGCGACCTGGATGTCGCAGTGCGCGACATCCCCGGCTCGGGCGCGGCGGGGGGCTTGGGTGGAGGGCTGGTCGCGTTCGCCGGGGGACGGCTCGAGGGTGGGGTCAACCTCGTCATCGAGGCCGTGAACCTGCGCGAACGCCTGCACTCCGCCGACCTGTGTCTCACCGGCGAGGGCGCTCTGGACGGTCAGAGTGCCTTCGGCAAGACTGCCGTCGGCGTGGCTCGCCTGGCGCATTCGCTGGGATGTCCAACCCTGGCGATTGCCGGATCGATCGGGCCGGGTGCCGCAGCCGTCCTGGAACAGGGTATTGACGCTTACTTCAGCATCTGCCCCGGTCCCGTGCACATCGACGAGGCCATCGAGCGGGCCTCCGAGCTGCTCGAAAACGCGACGGCCCAGGCAGCCCGGGCTTTCCTTGCGGGACGAAATGCTCGTCGAGTCAATTCCTGATCCTGGTGCGACCATGCAACCCACCCACCCTCTCGGCGAGTTTGGCCTGATCGACTGGATCCGCCGGCAGCAGTCGGGGCGTCCGCACCAGGGGACGGTGCTGGGCATTGGCGACGATTGCGCGATTCTCGATGTCACTGCGGGATCTCAGCTCCTGGTCACGACCGACATGCTGATGGACGGCCGCCACTTCCGGCTCGAGAGCGACGGGGCCGAGGCGGTTGGCTACAAGGCCATGGGCGTGAATCTCTCAGACATCGCGGCCATGGCGGGTCTGCCTCGCGCCGCCGTCGTCTCGGTGGCCTTGCCTCGCGACAATGCGGTGTTGATCGGCCAGGGTTTAAGTGCCGGTCTCAAGCGGATGGCCGACCGGTTCGATGTCGACCTGATTGGCGGTGATACCAACGCATGGGATGGGCCGCTGGTGGTGAACGTGGCACTGCTGGGTGAGACCAGGCTGCCGGGGCCGGTACGCCGGTCGGGGGCCCGGCCCGGCGACGTGATCGTGGTGACGGGCCCTCTGGGTGGAAGCCTGTGGCGGGGAAGGCATCTCCGTCCCGAGCCACGCATCAAGGAAGCGCTGGCGATCTGCGCTGCGGAGCCACTCGATGCCATGATCGACATCTCCGACGGACTGTCGTCCGACCTGAACCATATCCTCGAGGAAAGCGGAGGGCTGGGAGCCATCCTGGAGGCCGACGAGATCCCGATCCACCCTGATGCGATCGACCAGTCCCGGACCGACGGCATTGCCGCATTCGACCATGCTTTGCACGATGGCGAGGATTTCGAGCTCTGCGTCGTGCTTTCCGCCGCAAGTGCACGCAGGCTTCTTGACCGGCCGCCAGAACCGGTCCGTGTCTATCGCGTGGGCGAGGTCACGGCTGAGCCGGGGCTGCGGCTGCGCAGATCCGGCGGGATCGTGTCGCCGCTGGATCCGCGCGGCTTTGATCATTTCCGGAATCGGGCTGCTGCCGGCGGACCTTGAATCGACGGGACGATCGCCTCATGAACGTCGCTCGAACCGACGCCGGCCTCTTGATCGAGCTCGACTCCGAGCAGGAGACGGAGCGGCTGGGGCGGGCCCTGGCCGATGTCTGCGAACCCGGTTGCGTGATCGGCCTGACCGGTCCCCTGGGCGCCGGCAAGACCCGGCTCGTCCGGGCCGTAGCCGAGTCTCTGGGAGTCGATCCGGGCGCGATCGCCAGTCCGACTTTTGTCCTGATCCATGAGTACGAAGGGCGGATTCCTGTTTATCACTTCGACGCCTTTCGCCTGGAGTCGCCCCAGGAGTTCGAGGACCTTGGCGTGGCCGATTACTGGAGCGCCCGCGGAGTTTGCCTGGTCGAGTGGGCCGACCGCGTGCGCGGGTTTCTTCCGGCCGACGCCTGGCAAATCAGGATCGAGCCACTCGAACCAACCCGAAGGCGGGTGGAGATCGCCTTTCCAGCTTCGGCCGCTGGCCTGGTCAATCAGCTTGCGAACGGTCTCTTGTAAGCTGCCAGTGATGGCGTTCGTGGCCCAAGCCACGCACCCGGCGGGTGCTCTGTTACGCGACCGCCAAGCTGCTGCGTGACGAGGCCGAGAGCCTGGTCCCGAACATCGATCCTGAACAGGTTCGCAAGCTTGCTGGCTGGGGGCTGACGCAGAACGACATAGCCAGCTTCGTCGGCTGGAGTCAGTCCCTCATCAGCCTGGGTTTTTAGTCGATTTACGCCCTTAAGGCGTCTGGCAATTAAAAACGGGGTTGAACAAGGTCATGGGACGCAATCTAATCCCTTGGGCATGAAAGACTTGTGGCAATCGGCAAGCCGATTCTGGAAAAATCAAGCCAGGGTCAGAAACGGTCAAGAACCCAGATCCTGACTCTTTCCGACCCCAAAATCAGAGGTCAAGAACCCAAAACCCTAAGCAAACACGCCCACAACCCCCTGTTGAAAGAGGCTGGGCTGACCAAGCCGGCAGCCGCCCACCCGGGGGCCCGGTGGCTGGGGGGGGGCGATTGGTACGTCTGGCATGCCCCTGACGGCCCCAGTGCGATAGCGGCCACCGCACTCGGATGCGTGCAAGCAAGCGCCGAGAAGTTGGGTGTCATAGGGGCAAGTTACGCCTCCGCGATAATCGGCGTTCTTAGCCTCGTGTCGTCTCATTGTGTTTCATCCGTGGCTGAGAAATCTTCCTCTCCGTTCCCTTGCGGGGGCCCCTTCTCTGTTCCCTTGCGAAGGCCCCTGGCTTTCCGCTCGAACTTCCAGTTGGGGCCGATGCTCTATGATCGGAACAATGATGCGGCGGTCCCTTGCGAGCGACAAGAGGGGCGCCTGGGCAACTGGCAGGCGACGAATTCCCACAGAATCGAGAACCGGCAACGTTTCGGAATCGGAGGAAAAAAGGGGAGGTTACTGCTGGCCCCTTCCTTAGGGCCTTCTTGCTCCCGACGCGCTCTCTGGTAAAATGTATACCTGATCGGCCCATTCATGCTGGTGTCATCGTGATGGCTTCGCGTCGCGTGGCATCCCGCGATATCAAGAACCTGCAAGGGCCCGAACCTTTGGTTCGTCCCTCTCTACCCCGCGTGAGTGATCGCTCGGCATGACCAAGAAACCGTCTCCCGAAAAGCCCGCGCCCTCGAGCCTGCTTCCCGGTTTTCAACACCTCATACCGAGCGCCGCGGCCGCTCCTCTTGCGGCCCATATTCGCCCGCTCTTCCTGCCCGACCTGGTCCAGCAAATCGCGCGCAACAAGCAGATCGACGCCAACCGCCGCGAGCAGGCCCATCCCGCCTTCAGGAAATGGGCGAAAGACCTGAAACAAGGAGTCTTGCAACAACTGCACGAGACCCAGGTGGAACAGGACTTCAACCACGTCCTCCTGCGCGGGCTGGGCTACACGACCCAGTCCGACGTGGCGTCGGACCAGCCCTGGACGCTGACCCCGAAGTGGCCCGTCCCCGGCTCGGGCGAGGTCGTCGCGGCGCTGGGGAAGTTTCGGCTCGACGAGTCGGGCCACCTGTCCGGCGAGCCGCTGGTCATGGTCGAGCTGAAGGGGGCGAAGGTTGACCTCGACCGCAAGATGCCCACGCGCAACATCACCCCCGTTCAGCAGGTCTGGAACTACCTCAACGCCTTCGAAACGGCGCAGTGGGCCATTGTCTGCAACTACGCCGAGATCCGGCTCTACAGCCGCCAGAAGTCGTCGAACCATCTGCACCGCGTGTTCCTGACCGAGCTGGACGACCCGGACAACTTCGCCCAGTTCTACGCGATCTTCCATGCCGACAGCCTGCTGGGAACCGGCATGTTCGCCCAGAATACAGGCTGGCTGCTCCGAGAGACGGGCGAGCGGCAAGAGAAGGTGAGCGTGGAGCTGTACCGCGAATACGCGGAGCGCCGGGTTGAGCTGATCCAGGAGCTTCAGGCCAAGGGCGTGACCGAGCTGGACAGAGCGATCGAGGCGGCCCAGCGCCTGCTGGACCGGATCTTGTTCATCGCCTTCGCCGAGGATCGGGGCTTGCTTCCCGATCGAAACCTGCTCAAGCACACGTCCTTCGTGCGGGTCGCCGGTCTGACCGCCTGGCAGGCCTTTCAGCTCCTCTTCCGCTCGATCGACAAGGGCGACTCGCTCAACGGTATTCCCAAGTACAACGGCAACCTGTTCGAGTGCGAACAAACCGGACGATCTCACTTGTCGCGGCAAGATGAGCAGTCTACAGGGGCACGGTTCGCCTGGACCGTTCCTCTTTCCAAGAAAATAAGAAATATCCCTTTTGGGCGCCCTAGCGTTCAACTACCGAAAAGCCACCCTTGTTCGTCGTGTCGCTGTCCGGGATCATCGTCTTCGACGCCGGAGTTTATGGGTAACGTTGTCTGAGATTCATTCGTTTTCAGAGAGACTGCCTGGCCTCCCTCAATTCGAGAAAGGGTAGACCGGATAGCGGCTTCGCTCCAACCATCCATAAAGCGGACGGACGACAGCCCGGCGTAGGCACGGTCTAGTTCAATGCTGAGCCATCTGCGTTCAAGTTCTTGCGCCGCGTGGCCCGTCGTGTTCGAGCCAGAAAAAATGTCGAGCACGATGTCACCGGGATCAGTCAAAAACCGAATGAAGAATTTTGGCAGGTCACTTGGGAAACGGGCTGGATGGCTATCTCTCTCTAGCAACTTACAGATTCTAAGGTACGGCGAATTGCTCTCGGTGTTTGAGATTTGGAGCAGGTTCGAGGGGATTGCTCCCCCATTATCCTTACCGAATGCGTCGGCAATGTCGTGCCCTGACGGACGCTCTTTCGGAGTGTAGAAAGCCGATGGGTCCTTAAGAAGAATCTTCATGCGTTCGGAGTATGGAACAAGCACTCTTGTAACGTCGGCTTTTGGAAAATCAGTCTTCGAAAACCACCAGACCGTGTTGACGGCGTCTTTTGCTCGAATCTTTCGCTTGTTGACCCATTCGATGGGAGACGGAAGCTTTGCCGGGTTATACCAGAAAAATTCCTCTGCCAACTTGTAACCAACTGAGTCACAGAATTGTATGAGAACGCGAAAGTTGTAAAGGGAACGGACGGGCTTACCCTTCTCATATGCTCCGCCCAAGTCTAGAACGAAACTTCCAGTGGGCTTCAGAACCCGGAGAGCCAAGCGTCCAAACTCAGTCAGCCACGAGACATACTCGGGTTGCTCCTCATTGCCGTAGGCCTTCTTGCGAAGAAGAGCGAACGGCGGGCTGGTCATAATGAGGTCGATGCTGTCGGGGGGAAGCGAGGCAAGTAAATCCCTGCTGTCGCCACTTACTTGAAGGCCGAGCGGAGTGGTGTAAACGTGGGTGTTCAAAAGTAAGTCAAACAACGTCCATGTCCTCCAAATCTGAGATTGTGGTTCCAGGTCGCAATTCCCATCGATGAGCAATCCAGCTCTCTACGAACGACCAGAGCAGGCTGAGAGTGAAGTGAAGCTGGGGAGCTGAATCCTGAAACTCCGCGATTCGTGGTACGACCTCTTCACGAGGCAAATTCCCCAATAACCAGACGGGCCAAACCGATTGGTTTTCGCCGTCGCGAAGCATAGGAACAAGAGTGTTGATTATCTGATGGTAGATCTCGCTCTGCTGTCGTAGTGCCTCAGCACACCCCGCTGCCGTATCGTCGTTCGGGTCATTGAGGTGTCTGAGTAACACAGGAACTGTACTCCGCCCAATCGAGATGATGCGGTCCAGTGCATCCTCACGTAACTTCTGGTCTACGTCGTTGAACGTGGAGACTAACTTCGTGATGGCAATGTCGCCTCCAATTTGGCCCAGGCACCATGCGGCGGCACTTCTCAAGAAGTACGGCAGGTCGGAGCTGTCCAGGAGTTCGGACAGCATGCCCACTGCCTCCTCAGTTCCTGTTTCGCCGAGTGCAATGACCGTCTCAAGTTGGGTCTGCTGGTCTGGAGAGGACAAGAAAGATGCAAACGATGCTCTAGACGAGATTCCGCAAACCGAAGCGAGGTAAGACAGTCCCTCTAACCGGATGTAAACATCCTCCTCAGGGTCTGCCGCCAGGCTCCCAACGGTTTCTCGATGGCTTCCATCGCGAACGAGTCGGGCGAGCTTGACCCCGGTGAACCGTTGGGTACGTTCTCGCGACGCAAGTAGCGAAGCAATGTGGTTTGTGGGGAGTGCCCTTGGGCACGCCAACTGAGAGCCAGAGACAGGGGACACCGTAGACGCGATGATTTGAAGATTGCTAACGGAGTCGCCTTGGGTGACAAGGATTGATTGGTCGCCTCGGATTTTCCAGGTGTATAAGTGGTTATCCTCGGCTCGTCGGATCGAGATGCTGTTAGCGGTTGTGGATACGACGTTTCCGGCTCTTGTGGAAAAGGTCGCCAGCCACGATATCATCGTCTCTGAACCCTCAGTCACTCCCTTACGTGAAACCTTTGCATAAGGAACAGACCTGAACGCTGAAACGGAGAAGTAATTTATATGTCCAGAAAGCCGCCAGCGGACACGGTTTCGCTCATGCCAGTATGATGCGTTATCGTGAAGCTTCCCGGTGCTCCAGAAAAATGTCTGATTGTCACAGATGGGGAAAGCCACAAGGTCTGCACCGACCATACCGTAATCCCAAGTTCTTTCCGCATCGCTTTCGCTATGCGACATAGTAAGCTCAGCCTTCGATTTGGCTCGGCTCTCGACTCTTAACCCACAGTTTGTACAAACCAGGTCCGGAATGCGAACTCGCTTCCGCTTAACGTCCTTCCAAAGCTTCGTATCGAGCGACCCTCGTTCCAACTCGACCAGGTTGTGTCCATGCTGAGCAAGGTCGACACAAACAGCTCTAGTCCTTAACCAAGCGTGATATATAAGTCAACTTGGTCGAAATCCTGGAAAAAGCTGGAAAACCCCCGGAGATTGTGGAATAATGGAGATAGGAAACCGTCTTCACTATTCCAACCTACGG
>JBEKTN010000178.1:0-16452 GCA_049516015.1 Isosphaeraceae bacterium
GGGCGGCAGCGTGCACTGTCCCTGTGGCATGCGAGTCATTGCCTCCTTGCAACCTGGGTTCTCAGTAAACCCAAGGTTACAGGAGGCCGTGACTTGCGCCTATTTCAACGGTATTGGGCTTAAGGCCCTCCTTCTCGCTCAGCTTGTTGCAGAACACCACGGCGTCGAGCCACGAGACGTTCTCCACCGGATCCTGATCGGTAGGCTGGCCCACGACTTTGTCCTTTCCGCCTCCCGTCGATGAGAAGAAGCTCGGATTGTTCCCCATCACCGCCTTGTACTGCGTCTGCGTCACCTCGTGAACCCCCAAATAGAAGGGCCGGGTGGTTCGCACCCGGTGCTGGGGCTTTTCATTGCCGCCGGCCTCCTTGTCGTCATCGGGTGAGCCCATCAAGAACTCGCCGGCTAGAATCCGCTTGAGCGTCATCCCGATCGAGTTCGTGAGGGTTGAATCGGCGTCGTCATCTTTCGGAAGTTCGGGGGTCGGTTTGGTGGGAGGTTCGATCATCCCGTTTGAGGTCTTGAACCAGAGAACGACCACCAACCCGAGCAGCAACACCCCGGCGGCCATCGCCGGCCACAGCCACGGTGGACGGCGATTTAAAGCGGCGGCCGTCGCACCCTTCTTCACGAGTTCGGTCTCCGTGAAATCGACCAGGCTCTTCCACATCGCCTCTGGTCGCGGCGTCTCCACGGGCTTCCGAACTGAGGGCTCGGGGGCCGGCTGTAACTCTGCCGCGGGCCGCGTCGGCACGGACCCCGCGCTGGCCGTTGCCTGTTTCGCATAGGGTCGCCCCGCCTGGGAGAGCTCCGGCTTCGATCCTGTGGACGCGACGTTCCCCTTCTTGAAGAACGGGGTCAGCACCTGCGCCACTTCGGCCGGCGTCTGGTACCGCCTTTCCGGCTCCTTGGCCAACATCTTGGCCACGAGGGCGGCCAACTCATCGGGCACTTCGGGGCGAATGAAGTTCAAGGGCTTGGCGTCCATCGAATGGTGCGCCTGCAACAATTCGTACAGACTCGGGGCGTCGAACGGCGGGTGGCCGGTCAGGAGGCAGTAGAGCGTGCAGCCCAGGCTGTAGATATCGGCGCGGATGTCGGCCTTCTGGGGGCTCACGGTCTGCTCGGGGGCGATGTAGTGTGGCGTGCCGAGCATCTGGCCCTCGTGGGTCAGGCCGCCGTCGACGGCTCCCTCGCTGGCCACCTTGGCCAGGCCGAAGTCGAGCACCTTGATCACCGGCTTGTTCCCATCGCGAGCCAGCATCAAGTTGCTCGGCTTGATGTCGCGGTGGACCATGCCGTGCTCGTGGGCGTGCTGGAGGCCGAGTGCCGCCTGGTACACGAAATTGCACGCCTGGGCCACCGAGAGCGGGCCGCTCTTCTCCACGAGCTTGGACAGGTCGTAGCCCTCGACATATTGCATCGAGAAGACGATGCTCTCGCCGACCCGCGTCGCCGAGTAGGCGGTGACGATGTTGCGGTGATTGAGCTGCGCCGCGGAGCGGATCTCGCGGAGGAACCGCTCCAGCACGCCCTTGCGGTTCAGGAGGTGCGAGCTGACGACCTTGAGGACCTCCTTCCGCCCCATCATCCGGTTCTCGGCCAGGTAGACGACACCCATCCCGCCGCGTCCCAGCTCGCGGAGGATCTCGTAATCAGGGTGGTCGGCCAGGCCCGGAGGCAACGTACTGGCCGGTGGAGGCGACGGCATGCGCGACTCTCCGCCCAGCTTCGACAATCCCGCCAGCGATGAGCCGACCGGAGGGATCGACTCGGGCCGGGCCTGAGCATCCCGGAGCCGGCCCACGAAGCTGTCCGAGGTGACCTCGGCGACCTGGCGGCGGCACGAGTCGCACTCCGCCAGGTGCTTGCCGACCGCCTCGGCCAGCAGGTCGTCGAGCTTGCCCAGGCCATAGGACTGCAAGGTCTTGTCAGACGGGTGCGCAGCGGCGGGGGCGGCCATCGCGGACTCCTCGTCGGGGTCAAGATGGGTGTCGGTCAACGGCTCAATAGAGAAAGGTCCCAACGGTGCCGAATCTGTTGCGAAAATATCAAGAAATCAACCGGCCGACGGATCTTTCGCGGCAGCGGTTCAGGGTGTGAAGCGAGTGCCGGTGTAACACACATCGGAGCGAGGAGGCTCGGCGTTGACTTCACGGCTCGTCCAGCAGGCCATCCCAGTCGTGGATGTCTGCGTCGAGAATTCGCTTGCTCATCCTCTCCAGACGCTCTATGTCCTGAATCGCCTCGATGGCACTACGGGTCCTTGCCTCGGGAACTCCGAAGCGAATCTCGCCCAGCAGGAGAAGCAGCCGTCGCGCCTCGGCGATTCCGCCATCCCTCAAGATCTTCTCATAGGTCGTTGACTCGTGCATGTTCTGAACTCCTTCCAGGAGCGAGTCTGTAAGCTCGTCCGAATAGCGTAAGCCCATGAGCAGGTATGTCGCGGTCCAGAGCCTGGATGCCCTCGAACGGCGCTCGCTGTTGATCCGGTCGGCCATCCGCCGCACGACCTGGGGCAGGGCCGCTTCCGGCACGTCCGTCAGGGGCGCGAGAGGAACCAGGCCAACCCCGGCGTTCAGGAAGGGTTCTACGTCCTCCTGCCAGAGCCGCACCACCCGGTAATTGTACCGGTTCGTCTGCCAGCCGTCTGGCATCGAGAGCTCAAAGGTTCCGGTCAGGCTGGGAGAGTTGGCATCCGGGCGCAGCAGGACCAGGACGGTGAGTACCGCCAGCCGGTGGCGGTGAAAGAGGACCGCCTGGCGGAACCAGGCGGTCTCGACCAGGTCCGTCTGGTGGCTCGACTGGACCTCGAAATTGACCAAGTAGGGGTGCGGCCCGCCGACGTGGATCACTTTGTCAGCGGCTGCCGTTAGGGTAGTGATGTCCGAGTCGATCACCTCGACCGGCCCGCGCGGCCCGATCCCGAACCCTTCCAGCCAGGCGGCGGGGTCGTCCCAGACCAGCTCTTTCGTGGAGATGTCGAAGCGGTTGAAGTCCATAGGACAACTCGTTCCTCCTTCGATCCACGAGCAACAAAGAATCCGAAGAATCGGCCAGATACCTCATAGGTCGTTGACTCGTGCATGTTCTGAACTCCTTCCAGGAGCGCGTCTGTAAGCTCGTCCGAAGAGCGTAAGCCCATGAGCAGGTACGTCGCGGTCCAGAGCTTGGCGGCCCTCGGGCGAGGCTCGGCGTTGACTTCACGGCTCGTCCAGCAGGCCATCCCAGTCGTGGATGTCTGCGTCGAGTATTCGCTTGCTCATCCTCTCCAGACGCTCTATGTCCTGAATCGCCTCGATGGCACTACGGGTACTTGCCTCGGGAACTCCGAAGCGAATCTCGCCCAGCAAGAGAAGCAGCCGTTGGGCCTCGGTGATCCGGCCCGCCTTCTGGCCCGCCTTCTGGCCCTCGTCTCGCCCTTCCCTGAGGATTTTCTGATAAGTCGTCGATTCCTGCATGGTTTGGACCCCTTCCAGGAGCGAATCTGTCAGTTCATCCGAATAGCGTAACCCCATCAGCAAGTACGTCGCGGTCCAGAGCTTGGCGGCCCTCGGGCGAGGCTCGGCGTTGATCCGCTCCGCCATCCGCCCGACGAGTTGCGGCAACTCCGCTTCTGGCACGTCAGTCAGCGGCGCGAGCGGTACGAGTCCGATCCCGGCGTTCAGGAAGGATTCGACATCCTTTTGCCAGAGGCGAACCACACGGTAATCATACCGGTTTGTCTGCCATCCGTCCGGCATGTGTCGGTCGTAACGCCCCGTGAGGCTGGGCGAGTTCGCCTCCTTGCGAAGCAGGACCAAGACAGTGAGCACGGGCAGATCGTGGCGGTAGTCCAGCGCAACCTGACGATACCAGAGCGTGCGGGCCAAGGTCGTCTCGTGGCTGGACTGGAGCTCGATGTTGACCAGGTAGGGCTCGGCACCTCCGACCCTGATCACCTTGTCTGCCGCCGCGCTGAGGGTTGTGATATCCGAGTCGATCACCTCGACCGGCCCGCGCGGCCCGATCCCGAACCCTTCCAGCCAGGCGGCGGGGTCGTCCCAGACCAGCTCTTTCGTGGAGATGTCGAAGCGGTTGAAATCCATAGGACAACTCGTTCCTCCTTCGATCCACGAACAACAAAGAATCCAAAGAATCGGCCGGACACCTGGTTTGGCAGTTTTTGGGAACCATCAAACTTCAGATACCAGCCCAGCGAGCCTGGCCATCGTGTGATTTTCGCCTTGATCCGTGTTTCATCCGTGGTTTAATCATCTTCAAATTCATTTTCGGCCACGGATGAAACACGGATGGAAACCAAATCGGAATCAACTTCAGTGGACTAGATCATTGAGCTGTTTGTAAGCTGGGCCCACTGTTCGGAGGTCCGTTCGTCGTTACACCTTGAGCACAAATCGCTGCTCGCCGATCTGGAACCGAACGACGGAGTCCACCACGATCTGGGACATTCGCAGCCAGAGGCCGTTCTGGGTCCGATTGTGCTCGGCGTACCACGAGCCGTTAGGTGTCCGAAACAGGCGAACGTGCCGCGGTTCGCAGAAAGGGTCATCAGGGCGGTAGATCGAGCAGGTCGGGTCGGTGCCGATCCAGTACTCGGGCTTGACCAGGAGAATCCTGTTGCCGATCTCGTTACCGATCAGCTCGGTGACAGCCGGGGTCGGAACGGGCTGGGGCTGCCGTCCCAGCCCTGAGTTGCGCCGGAGACCGCAGGGTCGGCGACCTGGGCAACCGTCGCGTCGGCGAGTGCCTGAGGAGAATCGAAGCGGTATCGCCCATTGCCAACCAGGAACTCGGCGCGTTCGGCCAGGACCGTCCGGCTGACCCGGACGAACATGCCGTGCGTGCTCTGGAGGTCGGTCACGACCCACCGGTGCAGTCCGCCGACGGTCTGGAGCGTGATCTCGACGTGCCGCGATGAGATCCGCCCATCGATCGGAATCTTGAGGTCTCCCTCAGTGCGGCCAACCACGAACCGCTGGTCGCGGATGCGAATCACCTCGCCGTCCAGCTTTCCGTCGTCGCACACGGTCAGCACGGCCACCGGCGGGCGGATCGTGGGTCGATAAAGGGTCGCCGAGGGTCCCTTGTTGGGCGTCGGCGTGGCGACAGGGATTGTAGCAGTGGGCGGGCTCTCCGGCTGGCCCTGCCCCTTGAGGCCGGAGATCGCCTGGCGAATCTCCTCGTCGGTCTCGATCAAGGTGCCGGAACCTTCCACGTGAGGGTTCGGCTGCCCGGGTCGCGATGGTTGAGACATGGGGGTGAAGTCCTGTCAGAGATGAGACGACCGCTGCCGAAAACCGGATGGCTGTAATGCGACCTCAACGCTCCCGGATCGCCGAGCGCTTCGGCTTCGGCGTTTGAACCTTCTTCCGGGACTGGCTCGACATGGGATTTGATTGCACCTGCTTCTCGAGCTGAACCAGTTGCTTCCGCGCGTTCTTGTACTCTTGTGACGGGCCGAGCTTGAGCTTGGCGGAGGATCCTCGATTCAGCTCCGCGAGAGCATTCTCAGCCTGCTTGTTCTTCGCCAGATCGGAATACGCCGCATCGACCGAATCGATGAGCTGGCGGAAATCCTGGATCTCTGAGAGACAAGCCACGCGGCGAGTCTTGATCTCGCCGTCGAGATCCTGCATGACCCTCGGGCCAGGGGCCTGGCTGCGGATCCGACGAACCTCGGTAACGGCCTCGTTCTTTTCCCTGCGGAGTGCATCAGCGGATGCGATGAAGCTCACGACAGCCAGCAAACCAGCCAACCGTCTCGAACGTGATAGGATCATTGGTTCAGCCCCTCTGGATCGTACAGGATAACACGACTAATAGAGAAAGGCCAAAAAACAGAGCGACCTGACAGGGAAAATGAGATTATCCCAGAAGCTCCCCGGCTTCCTCCCGTAACCTCTTGAGAACACGCGACTTGGCCTGAAGAACGGAATTGACGTTGAGCCCCAGTTCGGCGGCGACTTCGATGGCCGGGTGGCCGTCGATGGCGAACCGTCGAAAGGCTTCCCAGGTATTCGCCTGGAAATCGGGCTGGACGATGGTCAGGAGCTTCTCGAAGACGTGTCGGTCGTGGTCCAGGTCCCACTCGTGGGCGAGCGCGCCATTGGGATCGGCGAGCTGATCGAGAAAGCCGTCAGTCAGGTCCAGCCCCACCACGGGGTTGCGGCCGAGTTGCTTCCGGAACGTGCGGAGCTTGTTGACGGCCACTTGCCTGAGCCAGGCGCGGAAGGATCCTTCACGCTGCCGCTCGAACCGGGGGAGCTCTCGCACCATCACCACGAACACCTCCTGTGCCAGGTCGTCCGATTCATCACCCAACCCTGGAATCCGGCGCAGCCACCGCGTGATCAGCGGCAGGTAAATGTCGTGCAGCCTGCCCCAGTCGGAAGCATCCGGCGGGGCGCCCTTGAGACGGTCCAGAAGACTTACAGAAGTTGGAGTCACGCGTGGTTGCCTGTATGGGACAAGTCATTTGTTTCATCAGTTTACCCAGCGACGTGAAGGACTGCATCATTCATTCTTAGACCCCTTATAAGCCCAAACTCGTTACAGTTGAGTCAAGTTTTTGGGTCAACATACGATTGAACACACAAACTCCCCCTCCCCATTAAGTGAAGGGGATACCTTGCGGCCGGTTTCCGTTCCTGGTTGCCTGCGTGCGGTGGGTTTGATGTTTGGGACCAAGATGGTCCTGGACCGCTATTGGTTATGGCTTGATGGCGTAAACCGGAACAGAACGGCTACGATGTTGATTGTACAGGCGCCAGTTGGTTGGAGGCAAAGCCTCGCTAGACTCAAAGGGTTTTTTTGGCCGGGACTGCACGACAAGGTGGGAAATTGCGATAGCGGAAAAGAAGGGCAGACATTGTGAGATTCATTCGTCTCGGAGGACGTCTTCCACGGCTTCATCGCCGTGGCCCCATTGAAATCTCATGCCGGGCTCTCACGACTACGCCCCCGTTGGGGCTCAGGTCAACAAGGCCGGTAGTTCCCTCTCGATTTCACCTCCCCTGGGGCTGACGCAGCCAGCCTATGAACCGCCGCCGCTCCGCGGCTGGCAAGTCCGACAACGAAACGGCCCGGAACCTTCTCGCCCCCTGGCTTCCTGAAGTGCGGCAGCCTCAGGTAGAATCGGAGCAGTTGTCGAACTCTCGCAAGACCTGGAGACAGCCTTGACGATGGTCGGTTGGCGCACGGCGATTGACGAGTCGGTGGAGTCGCGGCGGGAGCTGCTTCGCGAAGTCCGCCGCAGGCTGCACGCCAGTCCCGAACCGAGCCGCGAGGAGTACCAGACCACGCGGTTTCTCGCCGAGCAGCTCGAAAAGGCGGGAATCTCCAGCGCGATCGCACCGACCGGACGCGGCCTCATCGCCGGCCCGCAAGATGCCAGCGGTGAGCCTGTAATCGCGTTCCGGGCAGATATCGACGCCCTGCCCATCCACGACGCCAAGACGGTCCCTTACCGATCGACGCGCGACGGCGTCATGCACGCCTGCGGGCACGATGCGCATGCGGCGATGGCCCTGGGCGCCGCGCTGGCCCTCTGGCAATGCCGCGACGACTTGCCCGGGAGTCTCGCCTGGCGGGCCGTCTTCCAGCCTTCCGAAGAGGTTGGTGAAGGCGCCTTCGAGATGATCGCCGCCGGGGCGATGAGCAACGTCCAGGCCGTGATCGCGCTGCACGTGGACCCGGAGACGGCCGCGGGCCGGCTTGCCTACCGCCAGGGAGTGCTGACGGCGTTCTGCCAGGACCTTCAGGTCGAGATCCAGGGCCTGGGCGGGCACGCGGCGCGGCCCCATCAGTCGGTCGATCCGATCGGCATAGCCTCGCAGTTCATCACCAGCGTCTACCAGTTCGTGCCTCGATCGATCGATTCGCGCGATCCGGTCGTGGTCACCTTCGGCAGCATCCAGGGCGGAACGAGCGCCAACATCATCCCTGAGAGCGTCCTGCTCAAGGGAACGATCCGAACCCTGAGCGCGGCCGCGGCGGCCCGGGTGGACGAGCGGATTCGCCAGATCGCCTTCGGTCTGTCCGAGGCCAGCGGAGGGACGATCGAGGTCGAGTTCCACAGCGGCAGCGACGCCGTGGTCAACGACCCCGACGTGACCCGCACCTGCGTCCGCGCCGCGGGCGAGATCGTCGGCCAGGCCAATCTTGACGAGATCGCGCTGCCCAGCATGGGCGGGGAGGACTTCTCGGGCTATCTCAAGCACGCCCCCGGCTGCCTGCTGCGCCTGGGCGTGGCCGCCCCGGACCGCAAGGCACACTTCCTCCATTCACCCCACTTCGACATCGACGAAAAGGCCCTCGTCATCGGGGCCAAGGTTCTGGCGCACTGCGTGGTACTGCTCTCGGAATCCGTCAGGAGCAAGCGATCGTGAGCCCCTACACGTTCGTCTCCAGCCCGGGGCCAACGCTCGGGGTCGAGATCGAGCTCAACCTCGTGGACGCGCAGACGCTGGCCCTGCGCAGCGGCGTCGCGGCGATCCTCGAGAGTCTGCCGCCTGAGCTGCACGGCTCGGTGAAACCGGAGCTTTTCCAGTGCTACCTGGAGATCAACACCGCGATCTGCCGCGACGTGGCCGAGGTCGAGCGCGACCTGACGGCGAAGATCAAACTCGTCCAGCAGGTGGCACGGAACCAGGGCATGCGGCTCTACTGGGGCGGAACTCACCCCTTCTCGCGCTGGCAAGACCAGGAGGTAACCCCCAACGAGCGCTACCTCGGCCTGGTGGACCTCTTGCAGGAGACAGCCCGGCGGCTGGTGACATTCGGCCTGCACGTCCACGTGGGCCTCGATTCGGGCGACAAGGCGATCATGATGTGCGACCGCATCCTGCCGCATCTGCCGATGCTGCTGGCCCTCTCGGTCAACAGCCCGTTCTGGCAGGGGAGAAATACCGGCCTGCATTCGCACCGGATCAAGATCATGGAAACCCTTCCCACCTCGGGCCTGCCGCCCCTCATGCGGAATTGGAGCGAGTACACCTGGCTGCTCAACCAGATGATCGCGACGGGTTTCATCAAGACCGTACGCGAGATCTGGTGGGACGTGCGCCCGCATCACAACTTCGGCACGATCGAGGTCCGGATCTGCGACATGCCGCCCAGCCTGCACCACGTCCTGGGCCTGACGGCCCTGATCCAGTGCCTGGTCCACCACCTGTCCGAGGAGATCGATCGCGGCACCTACCAGTACAACTGTCATCCCTTCCTGATCCGCCAGAACAAGTGGCGCGCCTGCCGGTACGGAATGGAGGCCAGCCTCGTTGATCCGCAATCTTTTGAGTCCGTTCCGGTCCGCAAGGTCGTTCACCGCCTGCTCGATCGCCTCAAGGACCGCGCCCTGGAACTCGGTTGCTTGAGTCAGCTCCAGATCGTCCGCGAACTGGCCGACAGGCCGACCGGCTCCGTCCTCCAGCTCGAGGCTTACCGGCAGACCGGAGACCTCCCCGAAGTCATCCGGCGAATGCTCAGGCTGAGCCATCTTGCAGACAATCCGGCCACGACTTGACGAGGGGAACCTGAGATCCCGCAAGCATGCTCAGGCTTCACGCTTTCTTCTTCTGGTCTTCACATTCGGCACACCGGCTTCCTTACAATGGGGATTCGCTGACAACGGTGATTCGCGACGACAGTCTCGATGCCTCCCAAGGATGACCTGTCTCATGCCAAAACCGAAAATACTTGTGATCGAAGACGAACGGGCGCTGGTCGAAGTCTTGAGTTACAACCTGGTGCGCGAGGGATTCGAGGTGCTGGTCGCGTATGATGGCCAGGAGGGGCTGAGGCAGGCGCAGTTGAAGCTGCCCGACCTGGTTGTCCTGGACCTGATGCTCCCGCTCAAGCCGGGTCTCGAGGTTTGCCGCGAGCTGAGGATGGGGCCGCGAACACGTGAGATCCCCATCGTCATGGTGACGGCCAAGACCGAAGAATCGGACGAGCTGGTGGGCTTTGCGACCGGCGCCGATGATTACGTCACGAAGCCGTACAGCATGAAGGTGCTGATCCAGCGGATCAAGAAAGAACTGCGCCGGATCCAGCTTCAGGAAGAGGCTCCGACGGGAACGATCATCGAGAGCCAGGGAGTGGTCATCGACCGGCACAGCCACAAGGCGCTCTTCCGCGACCAGGAACTACCGCTGACCCCGACCGAGTTCCGGCTGCTGGAAGTCTTGATCCGGCAGGCGGGCCGGGCCTTCACCCGCTATGAGCTGATGGATGCCGCGATTGGCGAGGACGCCATCGTCCTGGAACGCACCATCGACGTGCACATCAAGAGCTTGCGGAAGAAGCTCAGGGACGCCGGCGAGCTCATCGAAACCGTCCGCGGCGTCGGTTATCGCTTTCATGAACCGCGTCTGGTCGGTGCTTGATGTCGGCATGGAGGACCGCGCCGGGCTTGCGATGAACGGCCTTGTCGCCCGGGGGCTGTCGCCCGGGAACGAGCTCGGCACGGACCACGGCCACCTCGCGTGGGGCCTCGATCCCGAGCCGGACTTGCCCCCCTTCAAGGCGGACGACAGTCACACAGATGTTGTCGCCGATGTAGAGTTTTTCCATCAACTTCCTCGTCAATACCAGCATGGCACCCTTCCCTCAAGCACCTCTGGGATCGTTTCTTGACTGATCCGGGCCCGCCTCCACCGAGCCCTCAATCCGCCGTTGCGCGGGGCTCTGAAAGGAGTCTAGGTTACATCTCCGGCCGGTGTCTGCTTTCCTGCCCGTAACTCGTTATAGAGCCTTTGCCACCATTCCCCACGTGCCGGTCACTCGCTTCCCCATGGGGGCCGATTGTATACTGGCCTGGGGCCGAGCCTGCGGCGCCAAGGAACCCGTTGCACGACTGCGTGGACCGCTCCAGTGACGAGCGCTGCCCGTACCCTCTTCTTGCTCCGAGGAAATGATGTCTGATTCTCATGCTGCCGTGGTTGTCATCGGGTCCGGGTCGGCCGGGTTGACCGCTGCTCTTTACGCCGCGCGGGCCAGCCTGGCCCCGCTTGTCTTCGAGGGCAAGGAGCCGGGTGGGCAGCTCACGCTCACGACCTCGGTGGATAATTTCCCCGGCTTTCCCGAGGGCGTCGATGGGCCCGAGTTGATGGAGCTGATGCGCAAGCAGGCCCAGAGGTTTGGCGCCCAGACCAGGTGGGAGACCGTCTTCGAGGTGGACCTCGCGCGGCGGCCGTTCCGCGTGCGGACGACCGACGATCCCAGCGGCGACCCCTCCAGCGGGACGCTGCGCGACTACACGGCCAGCGCCCTGATCGTCGCCACGGGGGCGTCGGCCCGGTGGCTGGGCATCGAGGGCCCGTACCGCGGTAACGGCGTCAGCACCTGTGCGACCTGCGACGGTGCTCTCTACCGCGGAAAGGAGATCGCCGTCGTCGGCGGTGGTGATTCCGCCGTCGAGGAGGCCACGTTCCTGACCCGGTTCGCCAGCAAGGTCACCTTGATCCATCGGCGCGATAGCTTGCGGGCCTCGAAGGTCATGCAGGACCGGCTCAAGAACAACCCCAAGATCGACAACGCCTGGAGCTCCGTGGTCGATTCGATTCTCGGAGAGAAGCACGGTGGACTCGACGTGCTGACCGGCGTGCGGCTCAAGTCGACGAAGGACGCCACGACTCGCGACCTGAAGATCGACGGCCTGTTCCTGGCCATCGGCCACATTCCGAACACGTCCATCTTCCAGGGCAAGCTCGCCATGACCCCCGAGGGCTACCTGCTGAACCGCAGCGCCCTGGCCTGGAAAGGAGTCGAGGCACCCGCCGGTCTGCTCGCCTCGTTGCCCAACTACGGGACGGCCACCAGCGTGGAGGGCGTCTTCGCTTGCGGCGACGTCGTTGACACCCACTACCGCCAGGCCATCACCGCCGCCGGGTCCGGCTGCGCCGCCGCCATGGATTGCGAGAAATGGCTGGAGGCTACCGGTACAGGACACTAGCGCGGTTCGCTCGCGCGTTGCGTACAGCGATCAAGAGAACCCATGGCGTTCATACCTTCTCCCCCCGGGAGAAGGTGCCCCGCAGGGGCGGATGAGGGGGATCAGATGCTCGCCTTGGCCCGCAAATTCCCCTCATCCGGCCGTTCCGGCCACCTTCTCCCCCCGGGAGAAGGAGAGAAGGCCCCGCCGCGTCTGCAACGCAACCGTAAAACGCGCTAGAAACATCCTGTGGCTAACGCCCCCGGGCTATGAACTGTCGCCGCTACGCGGCTGCTGGGGTGCGTTCTGCTCGGTACTTCCCACTCCTCGCGCCTCGTGCTCATGCGGCGGCGCAGTCTTGCAGCGCGGGATCTTGACTGTGAACCGCGAGCCCGAACCGGGCCGGCTGGTCACGGAGATCTGGCCGCGGATTGACGAGATCAGGTGCTTGACGATCGACAGGCCCAGCCCGGTGCCCCCCAGCTCACGGCTCCGCGCCTTGTCCACGCGGTAGAACCGCTCGAAGATCCGCGGCAGCTCGTCGCGCGGGATGCCGATGCCCGTGTCGGCCACGTCCACGCTCACCACGTCGTCCGCCAGCGAGCAGGCCACGCGGACCTTTCCTCCCAGCGGCGTGTACTTGATCGCGTTGTCGATCAGGTTGTCGAAGATTTCCCGGATCGCCTCCTCGTCGGCCAGGACCAGCGTCTCTCCATCCAGGCTGCCCGCATCAAAGGTGAGCGACAGGTCCTTGGCTTCCGCCCGACCCCTGTGCCCCTCGAGGCAGGACTCGAGCGCAGGAATCAGACTCAGCGGTCCGTGCTCGAAGAACTCCTGACTCGAATCGAGCCGGGCCAGGCTGAGCATGTCCAGGATCAACTGGTTCAGCCTTTCCACCTGCTCGTCGATCCGATCCAGGAAGCGGCGGTTCACCGTCTCGTCGTGGAGAGCCCAGTCGATCAGTGTCTCCGTGTACGCCTTGATCGAGGCGAGCGGGGTCTTGAGCTCGTGGGAGGCGTTGGCGACGAAATCCTGCCGCATCCGCTCGAGCCGGCGCAGGTCGGTCACGTCGTGGAAGACCAGCACGGCCCCCGACGGAGGATTCCCCGGCAAGGGAGTACCGCGCACGGAGAGAATCCGCGACGGGCCGCGCAGCGCGGCTTCGCGGAGGGGGAACGCCACCTCGCCCTGGTAGGCGTCCGGGTGGTAGAGCCTGAGCGTCTCATCGACGGCGCTCTGAACCTGCGGACTGCGGATCAGCTCCGGCATCAGTCGGCCTACCGACGTGGCATCGAGGCCGAACAGGGCATCGGCGCTGGTGTTGGCAAACAGCAGGCGCCTCCGCGCGTCCACCGCGATCACCGCCTCGGCCATCGCCCCGAGCACGACGCGCAACTGCTGGCGGTCCTCCTCCAGCCGGTCGATGCGGGCCTGGATCGCCGGGGCCGCCTCGTTGAAGTCACCGATCAGGCGGCCCATCGGGCCCCACACGTCGATCAGGATCTGGCGCGTGCGCCGTTCCGAGCCCAGCGTGCTGAGCCCGCGGGAAAGTTCGCGAATCGCGCGCAGCCAGCGACCGGCCACCAGGACCGCCGCGACCAGAACCGCCACCACCAAGGCGATCAGAACATACCACATCGCCTGCCCCGACCCCTGATTTTCTCGGTCCGTAACACGCTTCCAGTATCGGTGCAGGACGATCAGGGGTCAACATGAGCAGCAGGGCCCCGCCGTCGTCCAGGACCTCCCGGTTTCTCTCCCGCAAATGGAACTGGCCAGGTCGATGCTGAGGTGGGAGAATGAGTCCCGCTTTGGGCGGCCGGGCAAGATCAAGCTGGAGGAGAGGAGGCAATGAAACGGAGTGGCGATTCGCGCCTGGTCCTGGTGAGACGATGCACTCCGGGACTGATCCTGGCGGTCAGGCTCGGTTTGTTCCTGATAGCCGGGGAGTCAGCCGTTGCAGGGTAATGGCACCACCCCGGCTGCCTCGTCGTTGCAACCGGGTGCGCGCGATGACTACGTGGATTCGGGAGGAGTCCGGATCCACTGCGTGAGCTTGGGCCGGGAAGGATCTCCGCTTCTGGTGCTGATTCACGGCTTTCCCGACTTCTGGTACTCATGGCGCGCTCAGATGCCGGCTCTGGCGCGCGACTTCCACGTCGTGGCAAGCCGGCAAAGCCCCACCACATTCTTGCACCACGGCGTCCGGCACGGCGATCGTGCTGTAGAGCCGCTCAAGGATGGCGAGAGATCCGGCGGCGTCCAGCGCGATCAAGCAGCTACTGTTTGAGACCGTGGGACCCTCACGCATGGCCAAGGTCGTCCTGCAGCTCGCTGGCGGGGTAGTTCATCACGGCCTCACCGTGCTTGCCCAGCAATTCCATGTAAGTGCGCTTGGAATAGCCCGCCAGTTCGGCGGCCTGGCCACACGACAAGCGTCCGATCTCGAACAGCTTCATGGACAGATACAATTTGGCCTCGCTTTCCGTGACGGATGACGGAGTTGCGATGGTTGCTGGAGACATGGTCGATTCTCTCGCTTTGATAGTGGCGTTGATGGTCTTCCCGTGGATCACACCTTCCACGATCTCTGCCCTGCCGGACTCCCTTCGGTGAGCGATGTCCCGGTCGTGCCGCAAACGGGCAAGCCAGAAGGTTACGCCAGTTGCCGGTCTTGCCGAACGAACGAGAGTCCTCGGTGAACTCCACCGAGATTTGTCGTATCTCATGATGGGGAAGGGAGCTTGGGTGGCTGGGGCTGACCGTAGGGAAGCCCCAGGGCCGAACCCAGAGCATCTGGGGCGTCGCCTCCGGCTCCGCCACCAGCCACCCAGATCTTGGCAGTTGTTAAATGGTGGAGATCAGCGAGGAGTCTCGATTGTTCTGACCCCTTTGAACTCCTCGTTTTTGGTCCAATGGTGCTGCACAACGGCCGGCGCATCATCGCGGGCAGGACGCACCCGACGAACTCCCGTCCTTTATCGCCCCTGAAACCGATACCCGTCCCCTCATCCGCCCGCGGCCTTGACCCCGCGAAGCCGACCGTCCGTCGCGAAAACCGAAAATCGGCGCTGACCCGCGAAGCGCTCTCCGACGGCACTGCGGCGAGACTCGTTTGCGCTCATGCCTGGGTGAATTCGTCCCATGAAAGGCCCAGTTGACGTAACGCCCCGCGAATCGTCCCGAGCTTCAGGTCGTCCCCGCCCCAGTCCGGCAGGACGGTCGAGTTGCCCGTCGCCGGGTTGTGCCATTTCCGATGCGAGCCGTCGCCGGTCCGCGGCACTTCTCGGCACCCCAGGGTGGAGAGCTTTCGCGCCACCTCGCGATATCTCATGGGACGGCCACGACCATCTCCACCCGGACGGCGTCGGTCGGGGACGCGTGGGTGAGGTAGGGAGGAAGGGACTTTCCTTGCTCTTGGTAAATCTCGAGGACGGCCGCCAGCGCGTCACGCACATTATCGAGTGCATCCGCGACCGAGTCCCCCTCGGTGAGCAGTTCGGGCAGCAGCGGCGAGGTCACGGTGTATCCGCCCTCGGGCTGGGGCTCAAAGATGAGAGGCAGCTTGTAATACACCAATGCCTCCAGTTCCAAGCAACTCGCCGATGTCCATTCGCCGCGAACAGATTGACGCCAGCCAGCCTCGAGCGGCCGCCGCGACCGAACGGGTTCTTTTCCTGTCGTGATACTACCACTGAGCCTATCATCGGCCGGCTTGGATCGCCAGCCCGGGGCCGAGCCGAGGAATCTGCGGCGGCCTCCCAAAGCAACTGCCTTCCCAAGAGCTCCCGAACAACATGCCTGGCCTGTTCCCTTATTCGGGTCGACCCAGACGGAAGTACCCCTCGTCCCATAAACCCTGCACGGCCAGTTGAATCGCTTCGGTGGAGACTTCTGGAACCACGACCAGACCCTTTTCGGCGTAGTACGGATGGCCCGCACCTGCATTGTCCGCCAGGCCCTGTTCCAGACAGACCAGGTCGATGAACGAGCAGAAGGTGAAGGTGACAGCCACCAAATCTGGAGAATCCAGATAATACAGCAGAAGGTGAAGGTGACAGCCACCAAATCTGGAGAATCCAGATAATACAGGTAACTGTGACAAGCCTGCGATTGTTTCTTCGGTCTTCCACGGGGCCGAATCGTCGATTCCAGCCCCAATCGCTTGGCCGTGTCCGTGACCCAGTTAGGGAAAGGTCAAGGTGAGCCACCAAATCTGGAGAATCCAGATAATACAGGTGACTGTGACAAGCCTATGATTGTTTCTTCGGTCTTCCACGGGGCCGAATCGTCGATTCCAGCCCCAATCGCTTGGCCGTGTCCGTGACCCAGTTAGGATCGCCGAAGGGCCGACCGCGATTGATGCAGCAACGCAACGCCGCCACTTCGGTTTCCGTTTGCGGTTGGTTGACAAGTTGCAGCCAATCGGTGGGGCGAGGCAAAGGCCACGTCGAGAGGATGGGAAACGCCGGGTCTTCGCGCTCCACACGGCGCAAACTCGACCAACGCCACGATTCCGC
>JBEKTN010000179.1:0-16441 GCA_049516015.1 Isosphaeraceae bacterium
CGTAGGTTGGAATGGTGAAGATGTCTTCCTACCTCCATTATTCCAAAATCTCCGGGGGTTTTCCAGCTTTTTCCAGGATTTCGACCAAGTTGACCTCTATATCACGCTTGGTTAAGGACTAGCGGCCGGAGCACCTGGCCTGCCGGGCCGAGAAGGACCGAATCGGACCGGCCGCGGCTCCAGATGCTTGAACCCACCGGTCCGCTCTCTTAGAATGCCCTCATCAAGACGATTTTTCCCTGGCTGGCATTGTGGGCTTGTCTCTTACCGACGTGCGAGCTCGGGCCTACAAGAACCTTGAGATTCACGACGTGGACCGGCGGGGCGCTTGCCCACCGGTCGCCGGCATGCGTGCCGGCCTGACCGGCCTGCTTCGCCAGGCTCCCCTTCCCTTGAACAGGAACAGGAACTCTCCATGAGCGCGGTTGCCTCGAGTCCCGCCGCCGGACGGAGGCGGGTTTACCGAAATCGCCTCCAGAGGATGCTCAACTCCTCGATCGGTCTCAAGATCACAATGGCCCTCACCGGAGTGATTCTCTCCGGCTTCGTCCTGGTCCACATGCTGGGCAATCTCCAGGTTTACCAGGGTGCCGAGGCCCTCGACGCCTACGGCAAGCTGCTGCGGAAAGAGCCCGCGCTGCTCTGGACCTTCCGCCTCGTCCTGCTCTCGGCGGTCGGTCTGCATATCTGGGCGTTCGTCGCCCTGACGCGCAAGAACTTGCAGGCGCGGCCGCAGGCCTATCAAGCCAGAAAGTACAAGGAGTCGAGCCTCGCCTCGCGGTCGATGATCATCACGGGGCCCTTGATCCTCGCATTCATCATCTACCACATCCTGCACCTGACGACCGGCACGGTTCATCCGGATTTTCAGGAAGGCGCCGTCTACCACAACCTGGTCGTCGGTCTCTGGGGTCTCAGGGGCATCGTCGGCGTAATTTACGTCGTGGCGATGATCATGCTGGCCTTTCACCTCTGGCACGGGGTCTGGAGCATGTTTCAGACGCTCGGCGCGCCGGAGGACCGCTATCGTTCCCTGGGGCGGCGGTTCGCGACCATCTTCACGATCCTGGTGACCCTGGGGTTCGCAAGCGTACCCCTGGCAGTCCTGATCGGGTTCCTTAAACTACCCTGAAACGATGGATGAGGAGCGCCCCGTGGAACTCAAGTCGAACGTACCGCCTGGCCCGATCGAGCAGAAGTGGACGAGTCACAAGTTTGACATGAAGCTGGTCAACCCGTCGAACAAGCGGAAGTATTCCGTGATCGTCGTCGGAACGGGTCTGGCGGGCGGCTCCGCGGCTGCCTCGCTGGCGGAACTGGGCTACCAGGTCTCCTGCTTCTGCTTTCAGGACAGCCCGCGGCGAGCACACTCGATCGCCGCCCAAGGTGGGATCAACGCGGCCAAGAACTATCAAAACGACGGCGACAGCGTCTTCCGGCTGTTCTACGACACCGTCAAAGGGGGAGACTTCCGAGCCCGCGAGGCCAACGTCTACCGCCTTGCCGAGGTCTCGGTCAACATCATCGACCAGTGCGTTGCGCAGGGTGTGCCGTTCGCCCGCGAATACGGCGGTCTGCTGGCGAACCGGTCGTTCGGCGGCGCTCAGGTCTCGCGGACGTTCTACGCCCGGGGCCAGACCGGTCAACAGCTTCTGCTGGGTGCCTACCAGGCCCTTCAGCGTCAGGTGGGTCTGGGCGCGATCAAGATGTTCCCGCGCCACGAGATGCAGGAACTGGTCGTGATCGATGGCATGGCGCGAGGCATCGTCGCCCGCGACCTCGAGACCGGCGCGGTCGAATCGTACGTCGCCGACGCCGTCATCCTGGCGAGCGGCGGCTACGGCACGGTGTTCTACCTGGCGACCTACGCCAAGGGCTGCAACACCACGGCCATCTGGCGGGCCTACAAGAAGGGCGCGGCGTTCGCCAACCCCTGCTACACCCAGATTCACCCGACCTGCATTCCCGTGACCGGTGACCATCAGAGCAAGCTGACGCTCATGTCCGAGTCGCTCCGCAACGATGGCCGGATCTGGGTCTCCAAGAAGAAGGGAGACACGCGGCCGCCAGGACAGATTCCCGAGGACGAGCGCGACTATTACCTCGAGCGCAAGTACCCGAGCTACGGCAACCTCTCCCCCCGCGACATCTCTTCGCGTGCGGCCAAGGAGGTCTGCGACGAGGGCCGGGGCGTGGGTAAGACCGGGCTGGGCGTCTATCTCGATTTCGCAGAGGCGATCAACCGCCTGGGAGTATCCACGATCCGCGAACGTTATGGCAACTTGTTCGACATGTACGAGCGGATCACCGACGAAGACCCGTACAATGTACCGATGCGGATCTACCCCGCGATGCACTACTGCATGGGGGGCCTCTGGGTCGACTACCATCTGATGAGCACAATCCCAGGGGTGTTCGTCCTGGGCGAGGCCAACTTCTCCGACCACGGGGCCAACCGGCTGGGGGCCAGCGCGCTCATGCAGGGGCTGGCCGACGGCTATTTCATCATTCCCTACACGCTTGGCAATTACTTCGCCTCGAACACGTTCGACAAGATCGGCACCGACCACTCCGCCTTCAAGAGCGCACAGGCGTGGGTCTCTGACCGCACCAAGACGCTGCTGGGCATCAAGGGGAAACGGACCGTCGACGATTTCCACCGCGAGCTCGGCAAGATCATGTGGAACTACTGCGGGATGGCCCGCAATGAGCAGGGTCTGAAAACGGCCCTCGAGAAGATTCCCGCCCTGCGCGAGCAGTTCTGGAAGGATGTCCGCGTCCTGGGCGATGGCGACGAGGTCAATCAGTCGCTCGAGAGGGCCGGGCGGGTCGCCGACTTTCTGGAGCTGGGCGAGCTCATCTGCCTCGATGCCCTGGAACGCCGGGAATCGGCCGGCGGCCACTTCCGCGAGGAGTTTCAAACCGAGGAGGGTGAGGCGCTCCGGGACGACGAGCATTTTTGCCACGTCGCGGCCTGGGAATACACCGGCCTAGGCAACCGCCCAAACCGGCTCGTCGAACCTCTGAACTTCGAGTACGTCCACTTGCAAACCCGCAGCTACAAGTAAATGGCCAATATTACCCCGGCAAGGAAGTAGGTCAGGCTTTGCAGCCTGACAAGGCTCAGAGTCAGGCTGGAAAGCCTGACCTACAATGCGTTTCTTTCGTGCCGGGGTAATAGTCGCCAGCCGTCAATTACGAGTGAAGAGCAGATCAAGCGATCGACCCAGTTCTAACACTGTCTGACTGTCCCCGCTGGCAATCGGCAAGTGACTGAATCCAAGCTGAGAGGACGATCCATGGCCGGTAACGGTTCGGAAAAGAAGATCAACCTGACCCTGAATGTCTGGCGGCAGAAGAACCGCAACTCCCCTGGGCGGTTCGAGACCTATCCGGCGCGCGACATCAGCACGGACATGTCGTTCCTCGAGATGCTCGACGTGGTCAACGAGCGGTTGATTCTCGACGGCAAGGAGCCGATCGCCTTCGATCATGACTGCCGGGAGGGGATCTGCGGGCAGTGCGGGGTCGTGATCAACGGCGATGCGCACGGTCCAAGGCGTGCCACCACGACCTGCCAGCTCCACATACGCAGCTTTCACAACGGCGACATTCTGACCATCGAGCCCTGGCGTGCGGCGGCCTTTCCGGTCGTCAAAGACTTGATGGTCGATCGCAGCGCCTTTGACCGGATCATCGCCAGCGGAGGGTTCGTCTCGGTGCGGACCGGGAACGCCCCGGAGGCCAACGATATCCCCGTGCCCAAAGAGGATGCCGAACTGTCCATGGATGCCGCCGCCTGCATCGCCTGCGGCGCCTGCGTGGCCGCCTGCCCGAATGCCTCCGCCATGCTCTTCGTGTCGGCCAAGGTCGGGCACCTCAACTTGCTGCCCCAGGGCGAACCGGAAAAATACCTCCGTGCCACCGCGATCATCGACCAGATGGACGCGGAAGGATTTGGCAGCTGCACCAACCACGGAGAGTGTGAGGCGGTCTGTCCCAAGGAGATCCGCCTGGAGTTCATCGCCCGTCTGAATCGCGACTACCTGAAGGCCAGCCTTCACAAGGTAAAACAGGCCGACGCGGCGGGCGCGATTTAACCCTCCGAAGCGGGCAGGGCATGAGCACGTTACGATTGATCCCCCTTGGCGTCGGCGAGGCGTTCACAGCCCGGCACTACACCTCCTGCCTGGCGCTGGGGGCCGATGATGACTGGATGCTCATCGACTGCCCCCACCCGGTGAGGAAAATGCTCCTCGAGGGATCGACCGCAGCCGGGATTCTGCTCGATCTCGACCGCATTTCCGCCGTGGCCGTGACCCATCTTCATGCCGACCACTGCTGCGGCCTGGAGGACTTCGGATTCTACTCGTTCTTCGCGCTGGGCCGGCGGGCTCGCTTGCTCATGCATCCCGAGGTCTCCGCCCGGGTCTGGAGCGGCCTGCTCGCCGGGGGAATGGAGCTCTCGCAGGCACAACCCGGCACGCCGCCTGTTCGCAAGCAACTGGCCGATTACTTCGAGCTCATCCATCTGGACGATGCGGGGCCGGTTACCAGCGGACCTTTCTCAATCGAATGCCGGCGCACCATTCACGGAGTCCCGACAACAGCTTTTCGCATCCAGGCCGGCGGCCGAACTCTCGGCTTCAGCGCCGATACGGCCTACGACCCCACCCTGATCGACTGGCTTGCCCCCGCCGACCTCATCGTCCACGAGGCGATGACGATGGCCCACACGGGAGTTCACACTCCCTATGAAAAACTGGCGGCCCTGCCCGCCAACCTCCGCGCCAGGATGCGACTCACCCACCTGCCCGACGACTTCGACGCGGCATCGAGCGTGATCGAGCCTCTCCGCCAGGGGCGTTGCTACGTGATCTGAGCGGGGGTCATGTCCCGACCGGCCAGGACACTCACGAGCTAGGTGTATCTGCCGATGGGAAACTCGCTTTCGATCTTCGAGGCAAAGCACAACCATTCCTCGATCGTAAATCCCGAGATTGCTCGGGTCAACTTGTGTGAATGATCCTAACGCCGCGGTGGTCGATTATGAGCCGTGGCATAGGCATCAAGGATTCCCATACGACCAGGATGGATGATTTCGAGGCCGAGCTTGGACTTTGCCGCGGAGGAGAGTCGCTGGCCCGATCCGGTGAAGATGATCAGCCGCTGGCCTTCCGGAAGCGCCAGCAACTCATCGATGTTGTTCAGGTCGCGTTGCGGCAGGTGCGGAAGCGCGGTGCGGAGGATGAACCGCAGCCAGCCTCCGGTGTACTGCTCCCCTGGGCGCCGCCCAGGTGCAGCCGTGGAGCCGGGCGGGGCCGTGACGACCTCGGGCCCGACCACGGCCAGCTGTTCGAAGGGACGTTCGCGATTGCGCCGCAAGATCATGGTGCGGAGGGTCAAGAGATCATGAGTCTCACTGTGGCGAAAGACGACCTCCTGCACGCCGGTGCCGACCGTGATCGCAAGGATCGCAAGCAGGAAGGATGCCAGGACGCAGCGCTGACGGTCGTCACGGCGACGGGCCCACCGGTCGAGCCTGCGGGTGAACCAGATCGACAGCAGGATGAGATCGAGCGCCAGGTGCAAGCCCAGGGCCGTGGCGGCGTCGGCCCGGCCATGCATCAGGTCGTCAACCGCCCCTTGCAAATCCTCGCTGGCCCACCAGGCCACCGACATGGCCGTCGCCGGGGCAAGAATGATCAGGATGCGAACCGGCACGCGGCGGTTGACCAGGTCAGCCACCGTCACCGCGGCCAGCAGGTCGAGTGGTACAAGCAGGAAAAAATCCAAGGCACCGCGGGGGCCGCTGGGCCAGAACGCCGGCGCCAGGGCCGCCACGCCCAGCCAGATCACCCAGAGCGATCCGCCCATCGTTTCGGGAGTGTTGTTCTCATCGATCAGGGCCAGACGAATGGCCCGCGCGGCACCGTAGATTCCCAGTGGTAGGGTAACCGGCGCCAACTCGAACAGCCGAACCAGCAGAGAAGCCTCGTCGCCGGCCATTCCCCAGGACCGGAACTCGAGCCCGGTCAAGGCTTCCCAGCCATGCGTCTGGACCATCCGGATGTGCCAGGGAAGTGCCACGAGAAAGGCGATCGCCAGCGCCAGCAGACCATCGATCACCCCCGCGGTTTGCAGCCAGCCCAGCCAACGGAACCTGGCGCGCGAGCGGGAAACCGGCGGTGAAGACGATCCGACCCGCAGATAAACCTGATGCAAGATCACAACCGGGATCACGATCAGCCCGAATCCTCCCAGGGCCAGCAGCGAGAGGCTAAGCGAAAGGCCTCCGACGACCGCCCAGAAGACCGGAGCGGCCCAGGGCCAGCGCCGTACCGATTCCTCCGCGGCGCGCTGGTGCCAACCGTAGCAGAGCAGGGCCCCCATCGCGCCGGCCACGGCCAGCGTCGTCGGCGTCGCCTCCTGCATTCTCAAGAGCAGATTGGGGTTGAACCCGACAAGCAGCGCCGCGGCCAGCCCCATGCCGCCCCCTCGCCAGACCCGCCCATGCAGGTAAACCAGGAAGACCATAAGGACGCCGGCCACATAACTGGGAAGCACGCTTGCCAGCGGATCGAGGTCCGCGGTTAGCCTCATTCCGAGCGCGGCTAGCCAGGCGTAGAGAGGGGGCTGGAACGAAAGGGCCCGAAGGGCCGCCGACTCTCCGGACGGCTTGATCGTGATCGCCGCGGGAACCTGGTCGATGGTCAGGCCGTCCAGCACCGCCAGGGCACGTAGCCCCCACAACGGCCCGGGAGGAGTCAGGTCCCAGGAGTTGAGCGCAGCCAGGCCAGGTAGCACAGCAACCAGGACAACCAGAGGAAAGAACATCGCCGACCGAGGCGCCGGTGCGATCAATGGTTGCGCCCTGGGCGGTACAGCGACCGCGAGCCGAGAGCGGCCCCCGGCAACCTCCCGCGATCGTCGCGACAGACCCGGTTCCATCGTCCTCGTCGTTTCAGTCATGCCGATCCGCTCCCGACCCGGACTGGCCAGGAGAAATGCATCCGACGTGCCACCATGCGAACCATAACATAACCGAGCCATTTGGGGGATAGCGATCCCGCATGGCCAATGATGCCGTCAAGGGCGGAGGCATCGTGCGATGGAGGCGTTGCGGTTGGTATCCACTCTTATCGGCACACCTTGCCCCGAGGAACCAAGGTTTTCCTCCGGGTTCAGCCTTTCCCAGCGCGCTGGCCGGTCCGTGGCCTTGGGACCTGCTCTCAAGGGTTTCGAAAAATCATAAACCCTTGCAGAGAAGGCCGACCCGGACCACTCCGCCTCACCCGGACCATTCCGCCTCAAGCACAGCGATTTTTCCCTGGTCATTGATTTGACCTCTTTGAAAGCGGCTTGGTTGAAACAGGCTCAGTGTACAAACGCTGTGTCAAATCAAATATGGCGGTGGCGGTTTTTCAGGCTTTTTCCGCCTGCGCAAGTCCACCGCGGAAAAGCCTGGATTTCCTACTTATCTGTGAATACTAAAATGTAAATACGAACGACTATCAAATTGAGAACCGCCATATTTGATTTGACACCCTGTCGGTCGCGATGCCGTTCGCGAAACTGAGTTGGTAAATACAAGCCACCTGAAAGGCAAGAAAACATGGCCGGAAAAATCGCTCTTCGCAAGGGGGGGAAAAGGATCGGTCGCTCACGTCGTCGTTCGATCGCGCGCAAGAAAAACTCGCGTCTCGAAACCGTCCCTCCAGTACCGGCCCAGCCTCACCCAACGACGCCCCGATGGGAAGCCAGACCATTCCGCGTCTGGTACGATGATTCTCATGCAGATCCTCCCAAAAGCCTTTTACGATCGTGACGCCGAGTGTGTGGCTCGGGACCTCCTGGGCAAGCTCGTCGTTCGCCGCGTTGATCGCCGCCGCCAGATCGGGCGGATCGTCGAGGCCGAGGCGTATCTGGGCCCTCACGACCTCGCTGCCCACTCGGCCCGCGGCCGCACCAGGCGCACCGAGGTCATGTTCGGCCCGCCCGGTCATGCCTATGTCTACTTGATCTATGGCATGCACCACTGCCTGAACGTCGTGACCGGCCCTGGCGACCACGCCTCCGCCGTTCTCCTCCGCGCCCTCGAACCGGTCAGCAACATCGACTCCTCCGCGAGCGGTCCTGGCCGGCTCTGCCGCGCTCTGGACATTGACCGCCGTTTGAACGGGCACGACCTCACAACCGGCGAGCTCGTCCTGGCCGAGCCCGCCGATCTTGCCGGCCACTTCGAGATCGAGTCCCGACCGCGCGTCGGGGTCGATTACTCGGGCGAATGGGCCCACAAGCCGCTGCGCTTTTGCATCGCCGGCAACCGGTTTATCTCGCGGACCTGACCTGATCGCCCGAGAGGGAGAGACGCCATGCGGCTGGGACTGATCGGCCCGACGGGACACTGGCAGACCTACGCACCGGCACTCGAGCATGTCGCCGGACTCACTCTCGTGGCGGTCGCTCCCGCCGGCCCGGCGGAGACGATGGGAGCAGAAACAGGGACGCAGCTAGAATCAAAAAACTAGTGCGTCCCTGTTTCCAGCCCTGATCACCGTTTGAGCCATGGCCCGTGGGGAGATGACGCCCCGCGCCGGCGGCATCTCCTGGTACTGCCACATGATGCGCCTCGATCTTCGTGAGGCTGGGCATCAGGTCGTTCACTCGGGAGACGATCGCGAGGCTGTTCCGGGGGACGAAGCGGACTGGCAGCCGGTTGGGATCCTAGACCGATTGCGGGATGGGAAGCCGGATGCGGAAGCAGGTTCGCGTGCGGGGGTGACTTTCGACATCGATACGACCCCCGTGCTTTGTGACGATCCCATGGCACGCGGCCAGGCCGAGGCCCACCCCTTTCCCCGGCGGCTTGGTCGTGTAAAAGGGATCGAAAATGCGGGGAAGGATCGCCTCCGGGATTCCCGGCCCGTTGTCGCAAACCTCGATCACGATCTCACTGTCGTCGGTCCGGGTCTCAACCGTGATCAGCCCTTGGTCAGAGCCTGATTCTTCGATTGCGTCGATGCTGTTGGTGAGCAGGTTGAGAAACACCTGATTGAGCTGGGAACCGGCGCCCTGGGTCAACGGCGCCGTTCCCAGTCGGCGCACGACCTTGATCCCAAGTCTGGAGAGCGATTCACTGAGCATCACGAGACACTGGTCGATCGACTCGTTGACATCGACTTCGCCAAGTTCCGTCCGATCGAGCCGGGCAAACCCACGCAGCTTGTCGACGATCCGGGCGACTCGAAGCAATCCGTTGTGGGTGGAATCGACCAGCCGCGGCAGGCTCTCCCGGACATACGGTAGGTCGATCTGGTGCATGAGGTCGTCGATTGCCGAGGTGTGCTCCTGTCGGGCGTCGGGTTCGGCACTCAGGGCCTGCTGGAGCTGTTCCACGAGCTCGAAAACACCGCCGAGATCGCGCCGCAGGACCGCCGTGTTGTTGATTGCGTAGGCCAGCGGGTTGTTGATCTCGTGAGCCATGCCGGCGGCGAGTGTTCCGAGGGCGGCCATCTTCTCCGATTGCACCAGGCGAGACTGAGTCTCCTCGAGTTTACGGTTGATGGCCCGCAGCCGCTCGTTGGCGAGGATGAGCTTTTCGGTCCGGTGGCTCAACTCCTGCTCGGCGCGCACGCTGTCGGTGAAATCCTTGAGATTGCAGCGAATGTGATTGATCTTGGCGGTCGTGTCATAACGCGCCTGGGCATAGATCCTCATGTAATGCCAGGCGCCGGACCCTCCCCTGAGCCGGAAGACCAGGTCATTGCGCTCCCCGTATTCGCAGACCTGGTGGAACTCCACCTCCGCGAGTGCACGGTCGTCCTGGTGGAGATCTTCAAGCAGGGACCGGCGCAGGACGTCGCCTTGGAGATGGCCCAGAAAGCTTCGCAAGTTCTCGCTCAGTTCGAGGTAGTTCAGTGTCACTGGCTCGATCCGGCAAATCATCTCACCGGGCGCAAGCGACGGAAGGATGGGCATTGGCAAGATCATCGATCGGCTCGAGGTTCTCTCGACGGGCCAGAGAGGTTGCCGATGCTGGGGTGACGATGAAGATTGCTCGCTCCCCTGCGAGTTGCCCTGTGGGTTCTTCTGAAGACACTCGGAACAGGTGGGGGCGTCACCGGTAAGCTCGAGCTCCGAGTCGATCAGCTTACCGCATCGGATGCAGGCCAGTCGTGCCGTCATGCGATGAATCCGCTGGGTGCTGAGGATGGCCTACGCAAGGCCCTTGAGTAAAACGCCGGGTGTTCGGATCATGCACCTTATATTAACTCAGATTCCGCACCGCCGTTTGAAGGTTCGGAGAAGAGAGGAGTGGGCAGGCATTGCTGCTGATTCATACTCGGCTGTGGATCTGTCTGATCAGCTCGCCTGATAGTGGAAGAGGCGCGACTCGCAATGGATTCTCCAAGCCGGAGAATCGGCGGATCATCCTGGAGCACCGATGACTCCCAGACGCGGCCCCGCAGAGCCAAGACCACACCCAAACTTGCAAGAGTTTGCACCGGGTGTTACGGTCATTCTTCTGCCTGGGACCATGGGTCGGGCCAGGGCCGCATGTTTCAACGATCAAGGCGCCCAGGATGATCGGCGACGAGTCCGAGCTTCGAATGCCCCGTCGCGGCAGAGAACACGTTGTCCGAAGCCTCGGCTCGTGCTTCATCGCCCTGGCCGCGGCCGTGATTGTCCTGGGAATTGTCTCGCTCATCGGTGCATTCCGGGAAGCCGCGAAACTGGGGCAGTTCCGAACGAGACGATCCGCACCCTTGGCATCCTGGGAACGCCGGCGAGCGCCGCCCGAAGAGTCTTGCCACCGAGGGTCCCGATTCGCCGGTGATCTATACGCTGCAACGTTGCGACGAGCTGGCGCGATGACGAGGCGTGATGATCTGGTCAGGCCCGATTACCTTTTCAGACACCTGATGCTGGACCCCAATGAAGTCTAACTGGTCAATTTCTGAGAATCCAACCACATAGTTTGAAGTCAAGTAGCTCGGCGAATCCCCGTCAGGCCTCGATCGACGCGATTCCGTGGTTTTCCAGTTGGTGCTCAATGACCCATGCGCTGACATTAAGCTGCTGTGCAAGTCTCCCTATCGATTCGCACGTGGTAGAATCGTCCACGAGACTGCGCAGAAGATCTGCTGGCGCAAGCAATTCCGCAGCGAAAGCGCGAGACGCGCTTTGATCCCAATTAAAGCCTCTGGTAATAAGTCGGGCTGTGACGCCGGCTTCGACGTCTGGAACAAAGAAGAGTGCTCGAGCAAGGCGGTATTGGTGGGATTCGGGTCGACCTGGCCTCTCCACAATTCGGGGATAACCCTGAGAGTCGCTGCCGACCAGGGCGTCAAGACTCGTGGCGTTTGCTGACTCAAGAATAATCTTCGGGTCTTCGGGCCAGCCACATTTTTGATGTAGGAGCCCGGCGAGATCCGGAATGGGTTGAGATTGCATATCAATACTTGCCCGGAACCGGTGTGCTTGGTTGTAGCCGAATTGATAAGCAGTGATAGATTTTCGCTCAGTTGGTTCCGCACGCAAGGGGATATCCGACTCGCCGGGCCATGGGCTCAGTCTGCCTGATGCGGCTTTCACCCAATCCAGATCGGCCTGCAGGGATTGGCTGACGGAGGCTCCGAGGAGATCGGCTCTTAGCAGGAGTGGAAGCCTGGCTACGTCCTGCTCTAGGAGATCGATGAGACGCTCGTCGAGTTGATCAGCATCGTAGGGATCGACTCCTAGCGAGGCAGCCCAGCCACAGATATCCGCTTCTTCTGTCCGTGATCTGCACAAGGCTTGCCAGTTGTCTCGGAGTCTCCTGGAATCCTCATCATCGTCTGAGTCAAGTCGTTCCAGGACCATTCGGACGAATTGATCGAGAGCCCTCTCTAGATCGTGGCGGTCAAGCCGCGCTTCTCCCGTACCGCTAATGAACCTGATGGGGCGGTGGGGATCCTCAGATTCCGGGTCGGGAAACCAGCGCGCAACGATGTCGCGTTCGTCGCGAAAGAATGTCAAGTCTGGTAGAGCCCCTCCTTCTCGGGCTGCCAGGGGATTGTGACGCTGAGCCCAATGACGCAGCTTGGGATTCTGGACGCTTCTCCGTCCCCCATGGTATTCCGCAACCCGGATCGGCTCGAACAGGAGGAACCACCAGTTCTCGACGACCCATTCCGCAAGTGGAAACACCGAACTGTAGACGCCGCGATGAACACTATTGACTTTGGATCGAATACACTGCGTCAAAAAGTGTAGCGCTGATTGGTAGTCAGAGATATGGATTTCGAGTCTCGCCCAGGTCTTGGCCAGGACCGCGTCCTTAACTCCCGGAGCATCGTGCCATTCCACGACGAAATCAAGCATCGTTCTGCCCCCAGATCAGGCGTCACCATGAGCGGATCGGCCACTGGCATCGTGTTGATTACTGCGCCTTGTCCGGCGGGATGATGCTGGGCAATTCGAGCCGCGGGCCGGACTTGCCTTTCAGGAGCTGGTGCTTGGCCTGGGTGGTCTGGCCCAGGCCGTGGATCTTGATGAAGCCAAGCGCGGCGGATGCGTCGTACTGGTCGCCTTCCTCGTAGGTGGCCAGCTCGTGGCGGTAGAGGCTGTTGGGGCTCTTGCGGCCGACGGTGATGGCGTGGCCCTTGAAGAGCTTGAGCCGGACCGTGCCGGAGACGTATTGCTGGTTCGAGACGGTGAAAGCCATCAGGTCCTGATGAAGCTGGCTGAACCAGAGGCCGTTGTAGATCAGGTCGGCGTAGGCCTGGCTGACCTGGGTCTTGAACCGGAGCGACTCCTTCGAGAGGGTCAGGAACTCGAGCTCGCGGTGGGCTTCGTGGAGCAGCAGGGCGGCGGGTGCTTCGTAGATCTCGCGCGACTTGATGCCGACCAGGCGGTTCTCGATGTGGTCGATCCGGCCCACACCGTGCTTGCCGGCAAGCTTGTTGAGATCGTCGATCAGCTCGATCCCATCCTTGTCCTGGCCGTCGAGGGCTACGGGCTTGCCGTGATCGAAGGTGATCTCGATCTCTTCGGGCTGGTCGGGCGCCTGCCGGGGGTCGACCGTCCACTGAAACGTCTCGGGAGGGGGCTCGACCCAGGGATCTTCCAGAATGCCGGCCTCGATCGAGCGGCCCCAGAGGTTCTGGTCGGTGCTGAAGATCGACTTCTTGGTGGCCTCAACCTCGATGCCGTGCGCGGCGGCGAACTCGAGCTCCTGGGTCCGCGTCCACTTCCACTCCCGCACCGGTGCGACGATCCTCAGATCGGGTGCGAGGGTCTGGAACGTGACGTCAAATCGGACCTGGTCGTTTCCCTTGCCGGTGCAGCCATGCGCCACGGCCGCAGCGCCATGCTCGCGCGCCACGCGGACCATGAGTTGAGCGATCAGAGGGCGCCCCAGTGCCGTGGCCAGCGGGTACTTACCCTCGTAGAGGGCCCCGGCCATCAGCGAAGGCCAGACGAAGTAATCGATGAAAAGGTTGCGCGCGTCCTCGGCGACGGCGTCGATCGCCCCGGTGCGCAGCGCTTTCTGGCGAATCGCCTCGATGTCCTGGCCCTGGCCCAAGTTGCAGGTGTAGGCGATCACGTCCATATCGTACGTTTCGTTGATCCATTTGACGGCAACCGACGTGTCAAGGCCGCCGCTATACGCCAGTACGAGCTTATCGCGTGCCACGGGATACTCTCTCTCGCCGGATGGAATGGACGACCAGTGGATAGTTCAATGACCGACAAATCGTTCTTCGGTTTGTCTCAGGATTCGTGGTTCAGAGCGAAGACCTTCCTCAGGCAATCCAATCCTTCCTTGCCCTTGGCGACGTCGGTGCCGACGTTGATGCGAATCTCGCTGGTATTGATCAGGTTGATGTTGATCGAGCGGTCGGCCAGAGCGCCGAACATGCGGGTGGCGACGCCGGTGTGGGTGCGCATGCCCACGCCAATAACCGAGAGCTTGGCCATGGCCGGCTCGATCGAGATCTGCCCTCCGGCAATAGGCGTGATCGCCTCGACGGCCCGGTTCACAGCGTCGCGAGGCGCGGTGAACGAAAGGACGCACTGGCCGTCCTGGCTGACGTTCTGGACGATCATATCGACGAACACCCCCGCGTCGGCGATTGCCTGGAAGACCCTGGCCGCATAGCCTGGCCGGTCGGGAACGTCATAGAGGGTGATCCGTCCCTGGGTCTCGTCGAGCTCGACGCCGGCGATCACCAGGTCTTCCATTCCCTGTTCTCGCGGACCGTTGGCATCCGGGTCCGCCAGCGGGACGAGCTTCATCGCTCCGGTCGTCGATCCGGCGGGGAAGAAGGTGAGTTGCGGCCGGGCGTGTACTTCATCGAGCAGGAAGGCCTTGTGCACGGCGCGGAGAGCTCCAACGGCGGCGGCCCGGTCAACGAGCACGGTGATCTTGATCTCGCTGGTCGTGATCATCTGGATGTTGATCCCGGCCGCGGCGATGGCCTCGAACATCGCGGTGGCGACGCCGGTGTGGGTACGCATGCCCAGGCCGATGACCGAGACCTTGGCGACCGCGGCGTCGTGTGTCACTCCCAGGGCTCCGATCTCGTTGGCCGCGGCCGCGGCCGCGCGCAGCGTCTCGGCCAGATCGCCCCTGGCGACAGTGAAGCTGACCTCGGTCGCTCCGTCGGTCGCCACGTTCTGGACGATCATGTCGACCACGATGTTCGCCCGGGCGATGGTCTGGAAGAGCAGGTGGACCACTCCGGGCCGGTCGGGCACGCCGAGGATGGTGATCCGGGCCTCGTCCTTGGCTAACGCGGCACCGGTCACGGCGACGCCCAGCCGGCGCGCGTCTTGCTCGCCGACGATCCAGGTCCCGGGTGCGTCGGAGAACGAGCTGCGGACGTGGATCGGGACGCCGTACTTCTTGGCGAACTCGATCGACCGGGAGTGCATCACGCCGGCTCCCAGGCTTGCCAGCTCGAGCATCTCGTCATAGCTGATGCGGTCGATCTTGCCGGCTTCGGGGACGATTCGGGGGTCGGTGGTGTAAACGCCGTCCACGTCGGTGTAGATCTCGCAGGCGGAGGCGCCGAGCACCGCGGCCAGCGCGACGGCCGTGGTATCGGAGCCGCCGCGGCCCAGGGTCGTGATGTTGTAATTCTCATCCATGCCCTGGAACCCGGCAACGATGACGATTTTGCCCTCGTCAAGGGCCTGGGTCATGCGGTCATTGGAGATGTTCTTGATCCGCGCCTTGGTGTGAAAGCTGTCGGTCACCAGGCCGATCTGGGCACCCGTGAAGCTGATCGCGGGCACCCCCAGGCTCTCGATGGCCATGGCCATGAGCGCCACGCTCACCTGTTCGCCGGTGGCCAGGAGCATGTCCATCTCGCGGGCCGGCGGCCGGTCCGTGATCTCGCGGGCCAGCGCGATCAGCTCGTCGGTCGTGTGCCCCCGGGCCGAGACCACTACCAGGACCTGCTCACCGCGATGATGAGCCTGGATCGCCCGCCGCGCTGCCGCCAGAATCTTGTTCGAGTCCGCAACGCTCGTTCCGCCGAATTTCTGCACAAGCAAAGACAACGTGGTCAACTCCCGGTCAGCTTACTTCGCACGTACTTTGTGAGAAAGTGACTATTTTAACGGCAGGCGGTCCGGCTGGCGAGTCAGGCTCGTCCGCGGGCCTAGGCCGGTTCGTTTTGCTCGAAGACATTGAGCCGCGGCTGAACACGAGTAAACGTGGATGAGGAAAGAAAGAGCCGATTGATTCCTTGAAATTGTTCTACCTGCCTGAGACTTCCCGATTTCCCTCGCGTTCCGCTGCAGAACGCGCGTAGAATCAACGTGCAGAGCGGCCTGATGATGGGCCGAGGACAGCGGCAGCGCGGCGCGGTGCGGAGTGGTCGGATCGCGCACGACCGCAACCTGCACAGCGAGTTCCGCCATGAACCACCCCGAGCGGTTCCGTGCGGTCATGAGCTTCCAGACCGTGGATCGACTCCCCCGCTGGGAATGGGCCATGTGGTGGGATCGGACCATCGCCCGCTGGCACGAGGAAGGGCTACCTCGGAACCTGCCATTCCACCGAGTCTTCGACATCGCCCGGAGTTTCGGCCTCGACTCGTACCAGCAATTCTGGTTCAGCACCACCGAGGCCACCATCGAGGCCGTCCAGCATCATGTCGAGGGCAGGGTGGCCGATATGGACGACCACCATCGCATCCGGCCACGCCTCTATCCCCGCCACGAATCCGCGATCGAGGCCATGCGCCCCTGGGCCGATCGTCAGGCCAGGGGCGAGGCCCAACGCCGTTAAGCATTTTTTTTCGACAAAATAGGGGGTTTTGGCGGATTTTTGCCCAGCGTAGGTGACGGGGGATGAATGGGCAGCGATCCGCATGCTAAGAAACCCTGAAAAAATAGGGAATTTACACGTGCTTCCAATTCGCCGCCCACCCAGAATGCTTAACGG
>JBEKTN010000180.1:0-16330 GCA_049516015.1 Isosphaeraceae bacterium
ATCGAAATCAAAGACCGGGGTCTGAGACCTCCGGGTAGTAGAAGGTACGTCTCATGATCGCACATATGAGATTCTGATATTTACTATAGTCGCGTAATATATTACGCTTGTTTTAGGACTAACCATCGGCTCGGAGACAGGACATGTCCAGAAGGAGAGAACCCGAGCAGCCAATTCCGATGAGGCTAGGCAAAGCATCTCACTCCCAGGAACCAGACCTCCTGGAAGTTACCGTCACGCCAGAATCGGCACCGGATATTGCCAGGTCCGATGAGAATCAGTCACCGATCACCACAGAGATCGTTGAAAACTTCCTGGCCTGCAAGACCAAGGCTTATCTTAAACTTCACGGGAAGCGAGGCACCAAGTCAGATTACGAGGCACTGTCCACCGAGACGAGGGCCGAACTGCGAGACCGGGCTGCTGAGATGCTCGTCTCCAGGCTCAAGCCCGAAGACATGATTCGAGGTGTGAAAATCACCTCTATCATGGCAGCCAGACCGCCCTGCCCAAGCGCTATGTCTCTCGACAGCGATTGTGCATGCGGGGAACTACCGACTACTGGGTCAACGACATTCTGGGCCAGCCGTTCTTCGCGGTCGAACGATCGATCGACCACGGATTGTTGGAGGTGTTAAAGAGTGACATTGTGCCGCGTCTGCTCAAGGATGTCCCCGGCCAGCCGACTGAGGCCGAGCTCAAGGCCGACCGCTATCGTGCACGCTTCGTGATCCTGTTCGACCGCGAAGGGTACAGCCCGGAGTTCTTCAAGGAGATGTGGCAGACCCACCGCATCGCCTGCATCACCTACCACCATCGCGTCGGGATCGACGTAAGCGCCCATCGGGTTGGCCGCAAACTCTGACGAAGTGCGCAGGCACTCGGTTGACTTCTTGGAGTCGCCGAAGTCGTCGGCCAGCAACTCGATGCTGTTGCGATCGGGGTCTTCGTAGTAGAAGCCGGTCGTCGCGCCGTGGTCCGCCGTGAGGACAGGTTCTATCCCCAGGCCCTTCAAGCGGGCGTAGGTGGCCAGCAGATCTTCGACGGTCGGGTATTTGAATGCGACATGCTGGAGCCGCCGGTGGTGAATGCGTTGCGAGTCGCCCACGAGGCTGGGCAGTTTCACAATATCGTTTTCTCCAACCTGAAGAGTTGATGTTCACGTGCGGCGCGGTAGCCATATTCGCCTGTACGATCGCGCCAGTTCGTTCCCGGGCGTATGGTCACGGTGTTGCATGTTCCTTGAGAATCCGGGCAACCTCGTCGATGACCATGGAGTCCTCCAGGCAGTAGTGGCCTGAGTGCACGATCAACTCGGAGACTGCGCCCGGGTGGTGTGCACTGGCATACGGCACCTGGCCGTCGCCTCCACCCGGGCGCACAGTGCCGTACCGCTCGGCGATGATCGAATGCCGCTTGACATTCGGATTGATTGGCAGGCCGTCGATGGCCAGGAGAAGGGGATGTTCCCAGGCGAGCTCATCGATGCTCGTCGCCAATCCCTCTCTGAACGTCCTTGTGAAAGCGTCCGGACCGTTGCTGGCCAGGAGGGAGGCACGGGCCTGCTGCAAGGGCATGGGCGGCAGCACGAGTCGGGTTCCAACGTCTCTGATCGGACCCCACACGAGCGGGCTTCCGCGGTGGGGCGTGGTGATGAATATCAGACGCCGGACCTCCGGTATCGGCTTGAAGACCATCGACCCATGCAGCAGCTCGCGGGCTTTTGCCGGTCCGGCCAGGTTCTCGAAGCGGCTGCCGGTGATGAGGTCCCAGAGCTTCGAGCCACTGTCCTGGGTCATCATCTTGCAGAGCAGGCCGCCCATGCTGTGCCCGATGAGAACCATTCGGTCCCACGCAGGATTCGAGCGGTCGGGGTCGAGTCGATCCCTCACATCCAAGATCGCCCGGCGCAGCGTGCAGGCCGAGTAAGGAATCGGGTCGCCCGTCGAGTAACCGAAGGTCAAGAAATGGAATCGTTCACTCACGAACGGGTCGGCTTCCAGATCCCTGACCATCCGGCTCCATTGTCGCGGGCTGCCCCAGAGCCCATTGACGAGCACGACGGGAACCCTCCCTGGGGCGTAAGGACGCAGCAGTGAGAGTCCGCGCGGCTCAAAGCGGATCTCACTGGGCCTGGCAGGTACTCTCCGGTCGACGTCCGAGCCCTCCGCCAGAGTCGCCCTCGCAAGTTCGGTCGTGCGCCGAGACAACCTCGGGTCTCCAGCGCCGACCTGTGCCGAACCCGTTTCGGTTGAGAAGATCAAGGCGAAGATCGCAAGGATCTCAATTCCGCGGTGCAAGGTCGACTCCTCGGATAGCTCTACCGTGCCCGGCCGAGTGTCCTCATCAAGAGCGTTCGAGGCGATGTGCCGGCACGGTCTGGGCGCCTCTCAAAGCAACCTCTGTACCAAACCGATGAAGGTCACGCTTCCACCATTTATCAAGTCACGAGAAAATGCCTGGAAACGAGCTCCATCTTGTGATGAGAGCCGCGCAGTGAGTTCCGATCGCATCAGGAGTATCGCGGTGAGTTGGGCTGGATAGGTCCGGCGGGGCCCAAGCAGTTGTTGATATGGCATCTGTTTTAGCCGGCTGCTGGGAACATCTACCCAGCGCAGGGGCAACGCCACGTGCAGTACTGCGGCCCGACTTGGAGCGGCGAGATCCCACTCCCGTTCAATGCACTCGCCGCACGAGGGCGGGTCATCTCGTCGAGAATGGTGGGGTGTCCCTGGCTGTTGTGAACAATGAACTCGGTTTCTTCGGTGTCGATCAGGGGTCAGGCACGCGTCACTCAAAACGTGTTGACCAGCCTCGCTTCGCCGTTGACCATCGTCCGAGCGATGGTGTGCACATGATAGTGCATAACCAGGTGGAACAGGTAGAAAAGCGTCAGTCCGGGGCGGCGGTGGACCTTCAGGAACCGCCAGAGCCGCTTGCGATACTCGCGGCGCAAGGCGGTCGACTCGATCCGGCTCATCAGCCGAAGAAACAAGCCGATGGCCGGCAGCACCATCTTCGCCTGGGTCCAGGCATAGCGGAGCTGGTGCCGCCGCCAGTAGACTGGGAGAGCTTTTACACAGCCGATGTCGAAGTCCGGGCGAAGTAAGAGGGCTTCGGTTCGCGCGAAGTAGTTCTCCGGATCGGAAAGCTCGGTTAACACCCGCAGATATCCGTCGCGGAGTTCCTCGGGGCTCATCTTCAGGGGTTGGATGTTGGTGACGAACTCGGGGCGGTCGGCCGGGTCGAGGCGGCCCTCCGCGAGAATCCGCTCGTACAGGGGGGTCTTGGGGATCGCGTGCAGGAGGCCAACCACCGCGAACGGGATGCGGGCACGTTGGATGAACTCGACCTGTCGGTCGAAGATCCCCGCGTCGTCGCTGTCGAAGCCAATGATCATGCCGCTCCAGACCTCCATCCCTGCCTCCTGGATACGTTGGACCTTCTCCAGCAGTGTCCCTCCGCCACGGACATTCTGGAATTTCTTTGCCTCGCGCAGCGACTCCTCGTCGGGGCTCTCGATGCCGACGAACACGGCGATGAAGTCGGCCTCTGTCATCATCGCCATCAGCTCAGGGTCGTCGGCCAGATCGATCGACGCTTCGGTGAAGAATGACAGCGGGTAGTCGTTCCGTTGCTGCCAGGCGATCACTTCCAGAAGGACGGCCTTGATGGCCTTCTTGTTGCCGATCAGGTTGTCATCGACGACAAAGACGATCCGTTGGCCCGTCCTGCGCATCGCCTCGAGCTCGGCAATCACCTGGGCACCGGTCTTGAGCCGCGGGCGGCGGCCGAAGGTGACGATGATGTCACAGAACTCGCACTGAAACGGGCAGCCGCGCGAGAACTGGAGGCTGCCGAAGGCGTACCGGTTCATCTTCAGCAAGCCGAACCGGGGCACCGGCACCCGGGTCATGTCAGTCTTCTCGGCCTGCTCATAGCGAAGGGCGTGGCGTCCAGCTTGCCAATCGGCCAGGAACTGGGGCCAGGTCTCCTCCGCCTCGCCGATGAAGATGACATCGGCCAGGTCGCCGAAGTAATCGTCCTGAACCGTGACCCAGGGACCGCCGACGACCGTGAAGCAGCCCCGCTCTTTCAGCATGGTCAAGATCTCGGTCATCTGGAACCGCTGTACGCTCATGCCGGTAAGGCCGACGATGTCGGCTCGGGCGCAGCGGTCGAAGTCAATCGGTTCGACGTTCTCGTCGATCAGGGTGATCGTGTGCTCCCCGGGCGTCAGCGCCGCAAGCAGGGGCAGGGCCGCAACTGGCAAGTTGGCCCGTTTGCCGACGTAGGGCAGAGCGTACTCCATGCCCCAGTACGAGACCTCGAACTTCGGATTGATCAGAACGATGTCAACCATGCACAGCCTTCCCCTCGAATCACCGAGCCCCGGGGGCCAGGTGATGCCGGCCGCTCGTCGTCGGGCTCACGGGACCTCCGTCGGGAGTCGATGCCGAGGATCGCATTACCACGGTCGTTCAGCGTCGCTGGGTTTTCTCGTTGCCTAGTCGGCGCCGGGAGTCTGCTTCAGGGCTCTCGATCAGAATCCGGTTCAGACCGTCGTAACACTTTGATATCGTTGACCAGAAGCGGGAGGTGCGTAGCCTCCATGACAAAATACCGGGCCAACTGTTTGGCGTGGTAGCTGCGGGAATGCCCTTGCAGAACAAGGCCATTGTCCCGGAGCAGCAGCCGAAGCTCATGCACCCGCCCGGCCAACTGACACCGCAAATGCTCCGCAATCCTGTAAACCTCGTAGCGTTCCATTCGAGAGCCTCGAGCATGCCATCTCGCCGGATGGGACCCGGGAAAGGAATGACCCCTATCCGGGTCTGCGACACGGTCTCGATCGTGGCGTGAAAGGGTAAAGCAAAACTTGTACCAATGAGGCGGGGGCGTCTCTTCCCGCGGCCGCTGTGGACACCGAGAGACCGCCTGGAGATAAACTCCGCCCTGCTCGTAGAACCGGGTAGAGCGATGGAGTCGCGTTGGCACAAACCGGCAAGGTGCCCAGGAGGAATCTCCCCCGGGGCCGACAGTTGTTGATGTGGTAGCTTTTTTGCCCATCGGTTGGGAACATCTTGCCATCGCGGCGGGTCCAGTCGCGCAGGAAAGCGGGCCGACGTGGGGTGGGTAGCTCAGTCTGTGGTGAGTCTTCGTTTCCGCTCACCCACCGAGCGGGAGGGTGAGCAGTGGGCCGACGTTCCTGCCATCCGACTCTTGAAGTGCGAAGAGGATTTCGAGGATGGCCAGCACTGCCCGCGAGTTCACGTCGTTCGCGGCAATGTAGAACCAGTAACCGCGGTAGTAAACGGCCGCCTCCGCGTCGCGCGGGCGGTGTTTCTGCGCGTGGACGAAGAAGTTTCCAGCGGTGATGCGCGTCCAGTTGAAGGGCGCTCCGTCCGGGCCCGGAGTCACCGGCGCAACCCCGCTCCGGACGTGCTCTTCGGGGACACATACACCCTTGGAGAGGAACGTCATGACCTGCAACACGGACCGCAAGTTCAAGTAAAACGTGTCGTCGCCCAGTGGGCTCGGGAGCTTCTGGTCCGTCCCAGCCAGCTCCGACTTGATCCGGTACTTGCTCAGGCCCGGAGTCAAACGGAAGATCCGCGCCACTTCCTCCATCTCGGGGGAATGGACGTATGGGGGAAAGACCCGAAGGACGAGTTCCTTCTCCCGCTTGAGCAGGGTTACCTCGCCGTTTCCCCGGGTGCGATAGACATAACCGTCGCGGGCTGCGTTCAGGAGGTCGCGTCCCTGAACCGCGCTTCTGGGGATCGGGTCGGAGGCGTCCTCGGACTCATCGCTCTTACTGACCGCCAGTTCGGTGGCCTCGCGCTGCTGAAGCAACGCGAGGAGCCGGATGCCGTGGAGGTACAGCGCGTTGTCCTCGGGAACCTTGGGGACCAGGGTCGTGGCCGCGGGGGCGTTGGGCAGGTCGTTGATGTCGCTGATGGTCATGAGCAGCAACTGCTCAAGGTCGGCTCCGGCGTTGACCAGGCTGAAGAGCTCAGTCGACAACGGAGTCAACAGGGCTTTGGCGATCTCCCGTCCCTCGCGGGGATGGTAGCTCAGGGTCGGCGAATCGCGGAGGGACAGCTCCCCGAACCCTAGGTTCGTCTGACCCCGAAACTGATTGCCTGCACCGCCAAGGTAGTTGCCTCGTCCAGCCACCTCGAACTGACTGGTGATGTTGGGCAGGTCGATGAAAACAGGCGAATCGGCGTAGCGAAGGCGCACGATGTTCAGCAAGAGCTGCTGGCCGTTGGTGTCTCGAATCACCTCGTTGTACCGCAAGCGGGTGTAGCGGACGGCGTTAGGACCCATGCAGCCACTGGCACCGGACCAGAGGGCGAGGAGGACGACGGCCCGTCGAATGAGATGGTGCCAGGGCGTCTTTCCCCGAGCCCAAACTTCCATGGGACTCTCCCGAACCCGGAAGGCCGTACAGCCTCCCAGGACTCAGGAGCGCGGCATCCTCAGACCTCCCACCGAGAGTTATCGTCGACAGATCCCGCACACTTGACAAATCCCGCCATCTCAACCAGGCTCGCGTCGTGCGGCATCGATCAGGTGTAGCCCGAGCCGGGCGGCGCTCGCAGACCCCTCGCCGCGTGGGCCAGGAAGATGGCGACCGGTAAGCCGATGCCGAGCATCATGACGCTCAGGAACCGCAGGCCGCTGCGGAACCCATGGGCGACGCTCTCGAGCGTCGCGAAGCCGCCGAGGACCGTGCTCGTCTCCTGTTGGAGGGCGGAGCCGCTCAGCCCCCGCTGGTGGAAGTAGTCGGCGACTCGGGATGAAGCCAGCTCGACGGCCGGTCGGTTCTCGCGGAGATTGAGGCGATAGACGTCGAGAGCCCGGTCGGACCACTCCTTGATCACCGTCGCGGTCGCGATCGGCACCGTGATGATCGGCACGACCAGTCCGATGATGCCTATGGCGCCGGCGTAGAGCATGTCCCTTCGCTCCAGCCCCTCAACCTCATCGGTCAGAAATGCCGGGGGAATCAGTCCGACGAATGCCCCCCAGCAGGCCAGTATCACCGGCAGATGCTCCTTGGGCGTGAAGTTGTCAATCGACGACAGCCACCACACGCAGGCCGCCGACCCCACGAACCCCGTGGCCAGCCAGACGTGCCGCAGCGACCGGCGCTGGAATCGGGTCGTGAGGAAGGTGGTGATCGCCATCGTCACCGAGGTCGGCACCATCAGCCATCCCGAGGTGATTCGCGGGTAGCCGCGCAATTCCGTGCAATACATGCCGATGATGGTCAGCACGGCCACCAAGTGCAGGAGCATCAGCCCGCGCGTCGTCAGGCAGAGGACGTAGACCCGCGAGCGGAGGATCCGGTTCGCGTGCTCGTCGGGGCTAAAGCCCGAGCCGAGCCAGGCAACCAGCGCCACAGGCAAGGCGACGCAGAGCACGATCGTGGCGACAAACTCGTTCGATGACCAGCCGCCCCACTTGCGGTACCAGGCGAAGGCGAACGTGATCGCCACGATCCAGGCCACGAATGCCGTGACGGCCAGCCAGTCGATCGGCAGGTGCACCGGCTGCGGCGGCCGGTCGGGGCGGATGAACCGCCAGACCAGGAGCGCGGCCACAAGGCCGACCGGCACGTAGGCCCAGTACATCCACCGCCACGACAGCCACACGTCAAGGTAGGCGTTGACCAGCGGAGTCACGTGGCGCGTGGAATATGCGAATACGCCGTAGAACCCGATTGCCACCAGGAGGACGTTGTCGAACTCCTTATAAAGCGTGACGCGGCAGATTGTCATCGCAACCATCTTGCCGAACCCCTCGACGAACCGGGCGAGGGCCAGGCCGACGAGCCCTCCCGCCGCGCCACAGAGGATGTTGCCGACGGAGAACACAAGCATCCCCAGGATCAGGGTGTACCGCACCCCGATCCGGGCCGACAGCGAGAGCCCCACGAACACGCCGTAGATGACGCCGACGCCGTAGCCTACGGTGACCCAGGTCATGTCGTACACGTCCGCCTCGATGCCGAGGCGGACGGCATCGTCGGTGATGACAGTCTGGACCAGGGTCTGGTAAGGCGCGAAGAAGACGAGGAGGATCGCCAGGGCGGCCAGCCAGCGCCGGGGCTCGAGCAGGAAGGGCGACCCGGTTCCGGCGGTCAAGCTCTGAGGCTCCGCGGTGAGTGTCGTCATGGTGTAGCCGTCCCGGCCGTGCCGTCGGGCTCACCTTCGCGTTGAGGCTCCCCAGGCGTCTCGGGCACGTTATATTGCGTCTCAATCTCCCGCATCGCTCGAGCCGCCTCCGCGGCCCAAGCGGCATCGCCAGGACCATGTGCGATGGCCACTGTCGCCGACAGCCCGGCGCGGAGCTGCGGCCAGCGGTCGTCGCGCTCGATCTCGATCCGGACTGGCACGCGCTGGACCACGCGAGTGAACTCGCCGGAGACGACGTTCCGCGGCATGAGGGCGAACTGGGCGCCGGTGGACTTGTTGACCCAGACGACCCGCCCACGGAACGGCTCAGCGAAGGCATCGAGCCCGATGCGGACCGCATTGCCCGGCTCGACGCCAGGCAGGCGATCCTCCTCCAGGTTGGCCTCCAAAAAGAGCAGCTCGGTATTGTACATGCTGAGCAGGGGAGAGCCGGCCGGGATGAAATCTCCCAGATGGCGGTACCGCTTGACCACCACGCCGGGGAACGGGGCTTTGACAATGGTATACGCCAGGTCATCCTTGGCGGCCTCCAGCGCCCGCCGGGCCTGCTCGACCGACTGCTCCTTGACCTTGACCAGCAACTCGATCACGAGGATCTGGTCGTTGCCGGTCTCCGCCAGGTCAATGCCTTTGGCCGCCTTCTGTTCCGCCTTCTGCGCGGCGTCCAGTGCCCGCCGGGCGACGTCGACCTGAGTCAGGTCGGCCAAGGCCTTTGCCAGACGCGCGTCGGAGAGCTCGACCTGGGCCACGGCGGAGTCGCGAGACTGCGTCACCTGTTGTTTCCGCTGCAACGTGCTAGCCCCCGTCTGTTCGAGCTTGCTCCAGCGTGTGTACTCCAGTTCGGCCAGTGTCAGGGAAGCTTGAGCCGCCTTGACTCCGGCGCGGGCCTCGAGGATGCCCTTGTCGACCACGTCGCGGGTCAGCTTCAGCGATTCCTCAGCCTTGGCTCGGTCGGCCTGGCTGGCGGCGAACGTCCGCCGGGCGATCTCGATCTGGATCGGCACCTCCTTGCGAACCCGGTCCAGGTCGGCACGCTCCCGGACCAGCTCGGCCCGCGCCGCGTCGAACTGAGCCCGCGCCACATTGACCTTGTCGCGGTAAGGGATCGGGTCGACCTCCGCGAGCACTTTCCCTTCCTCGACCCGATCATTTTCCTGGACCAGAAACCGGACGATCCGGCCGGAGACCACTTGCGGTCCGACGTTGACGATGTGGGCCTCGACAAAGGCGTCGTCGGTGATCGAGTGCGTGCGCCGGTAGCTGACCCAGCTCATCGAAAACCGCAGGCCGACGACGAGCAGCGCAATCAGCAGGACAATTGCGAGCAGACGTCCGAGGCGAAGCCGTTTGCCGCGACCGGCGGGTTGAGCCGACGTGGCCGTGGCCTCAGCTTTTTTGTTGTCTTGGCTTGCAGGAGACTGCGCCGTTTGGGTCGCACTCATGGGTTGCTCCACATGCCTCAGTTGTTGCACCGGCTAAGGATGCCTGGAGAGTTGAGTCCTCGGCGTCTGGCCAACCCCCATCGCATATTCCAGGCGGGCCATCGCGATCAGGTAATTGTACCGAGCATTCAGGAAATTCTGCTGGGCACGGGTCAACGAGGCCTGCGCGTCGGCAATCTCCGTGGGCGTGGCCGCACCCTCGCGGAGTCGCGCTTGCACGAGCCGGTAATTCTCGCGCGCCTGCTCCACAGCCGGGCGCGCGTCTTCGATGCCGATCCAGGCCGTGACGGCATTCCGGTAGGCCTCGTTGACCTGAAAAGCAATATTATCGGCGATCGACTCGGCCTGTGCCATGGCCTGGCGTACCGCCGAGTCTGCCACGCGGGTCGCGGCGATCTTCCGGCCACCCTCGAAGAGCGTCCACTCCAGCCGGATGAACCCGAGAGCCAAGTCTGCATTGGTGAACCGGCTGCCCGCCTGGAAGTTCAGCAAAGAGCCGTTTGCAACGGCTTTGGGCGCGAAGTCGGCTCGGGCAACGCGGGTTCCCTCCACCGCTATCTGCACCGTGCGGCGGACGACCGCGAACTCGCGTCGCTCCCGGATGGCTGTCTGCAAGCAATCGGTGAGCGATGTAGCCAGCGGCGGGACCTCTGCCGGATCGGCGACGCGGACCGGCTGATTGCCTTTCAGCCCAATGGCCAGGTTCAGCTCCGCCAGGGTGACGAACTCGGCCTCCGTGGCGGCGTGGAGCTGCTGAAGGTTCTCCGCCCTCTGAACCTCGGACCGCAGGACGGTCTCGCGCTCGACGACGCCTTCGCGCTGGAGATTGCGAGCGTCGCCAAGCTGCTCCTCGGCGCGGCGGAGCGCATCTTGGGCGGTCCGCAGCAAGGCTTGGCTCTGGAGGACGCCGTAGTAGGCAACCGCGACCTCGTTAGCCACCGTCTGGAAGGCGCGATCGGTTTGGAGCCCGGCGATGTCGCCTGCCAGTCGCGCCTGCTCGTACCGGCCCAGCCGACGGCCGAAGTCGAGGAGCAACCATTGGACGTTGCCCTCAATCAAATCGAAGGTCGTCTCGAAGTGCGTCTGGATCAGAATCGGTTGGGCGCTTGGCATCATGTTCGATCCCGTGAGAGGCGTGATTTGGAGCGGAAAACCATGCGCCCCGAAGTTGAATCCACCCCCGTCGAAGCGGAGCCCGGCAGCGGGGAGGAAGGCCGAGAACGCGATCTGCTGGAGCCCTCGGGCTTGAGCGATGGTCTCGAGCTGGGCACGCAGCCTCGGCTGAGAGCGGAACGCCACATCGATCGCCTCAGAGACCGTCAGCGGCTTGCCGCTGGCGGCGATGGCCTCAAGCGTGGCCTGGTCGGAATCGCTCGGAAGAGAAGTGGCGGGCGAAGAATGGTCCGAATTCCTCCGCTGTGGAGGCTCCACGATAGCGGGTGGTATCGCACTCGATCGATCGCCCTCGGAGCGGGCCTGAGCTCCTGGACCTGGCTGCACGGTCTTGGATCGATCGCCCTCGGACCGGGCCTCAGTTCCTGGACCTGGTTGGGCGGTCGCGGCCGGCCTCACGTTCGGGTCCGTCGTCGCTCGGTCCCCCTTGCCTTCACCTCGGCTCGTCGACTGACCGCTGGCAACTTCGTCCGGAATGACCCGCCGAGCGATCCTATCCTGCACATCGATCCTCGTTTGTGCACAGCCGGTCACCAGGACGAGCCCGATCAGCCAAGCTTGGTGGCCGAAGCCATGAAATGGATTGGATCGAGGCATCGGACTGGCGCTCCATAGTGCCGGAGTGTCCCTTTCTCACCCATGGAGACACACCGATAATATCGGATGAGGAGACCAGAGGGATGAAACCAATTCAGGTGGTCTTGCCGAAGAATCCATAGGGGGAATCGCTGCGGCATCCTCTGTCCTCCTCGTCGCATCCCAGCCGCCTCTGCCTTCCAATCAACGTTGCGAAGTCGATTTGTGGAATGAAGCCTCCGATTTTCTTACGAATTGCGTCAGATAGTGAACACCCGTACTAGTTCGTAGCCGGTTTCGTTGTCCACGGCGACACACATGCTTGGAGCAAACCAAGTAATCATAGCGCGGCAGGTATGTGGCAGTGGTCAGACCGTCGCCATAGCTCGGGAACCGGCAAAGTTCAGTGGCGAGGGACGAGGATATCGGGGGTGGCGGTCGATGTGGGTCAGAGCCTGCTCGGGGGAGTCGGTGTAGAAGACATCTGCGAAGCGATCGTCGATCGTCCCTTCTCGCAGCATGATATCTTCGATGAAGGTGAGCATTGGAGTCCAGTAGTCGCTTCCCATCGCGACGACCGGGAATCGATCGATCTTGCCAGCCGCCATCAGGTTAGCGACCTCGAAGATCTCGTCGAGGGTGCCGTAGCCGCCAGGCATCACGACAAAGGCGCACGAGTACTTCACGAGCACGACCTTCCGCGCAAAGGAATAATCGAAGTGCACGCGGCGGTCGAGGTAGAGGTTCGCCCCTTGCTCATGGGGAAGGGTGATGGTGCAACCGATCGAGAGGCCGCCGGCTTCCTTGGCACCTCGATTGGCCGCCTCCATGATGCCTGGACCGCCCCCCGTGATGACCGCGTAACCTCCCTCGGCAAGCCGTCGGCCGACCGCCTTGGCGAGCTTGTTGTAACGGTGGTCCTCGCGGAACCGAGCTGACCCGAAAACTGTCACCGCCGGGCCGATGTCGTGCAAGGCCCGACAGCCCCCGACCAACTCGTGGAAGACCTGGAACCCCCGGTCAAAGTCGAACAAGAGATCGTCGGGCCCTCGCAGCAGGGCCTCTTCCGTCACGGAATGCATAACATCACGAACAGAATCGTTCATCGAACTTTAAACCTCATGAAAGATGTAGACATCGTCGGCCACAACCCTTCAGCTCACCTGACCGGCGTCGCGGATTCCTCGAGCCGGGCCACCTTCTCAAGGCGTCTGACGTGTCGCTCGGCGCCGCTGAAGGTCGCCGGAATGAAGGTCTGAGCGTGATCCCAGGCGACCTCGATACCCATGACCCTTCCGCCCAGGCAGAGGACGTTCATTCAGTTGCCACGAAGGCATACTGATGACGCGGGACTGGATGCCATGTGGACATCAAAGTGGTCAGAACTATTTGATATATCGTTCTGACCCTTTATCTGCTCCCTGACCCTTTATCTGCTCCCGACGGCCAAGACGCCGATGGCGTGCGCGACGGCTGCGTCTGGTGGAGCTCAAACAGCCAGCTCTTGGGTCATGCCGCGGGCGCCGCGGCTTTCACCTCGGCGCTCGCGCCTCCGGCGTAGGTTTCGAAGTTCTTGTTAAAGAGGCCGGCAAGCTTTTTCGCCGTGGCGTCGTATGCGGTCTTGTCGGCCCAACTGTCGCGCGGACGCAGGATCTCCGCGGGCACGCCGGAGCACTCGGTGACGATGTCGAAGCCGAAGATCGGATCGCGCTCCGTCTTCGCGCTCGCGAGCGTTCCGCCATGGATCGCGTCGATGATGGCGCGCGTGTTCTTCAGGCTGATGCGATTTCCGACGCCGTACGTACCGCCGCCCCATCCCGTATTCACGAGCCAGACGCGCGCGTCGTGCTTGCGCATCTTCTCCGCGAGTAGCTCGGCGTACTTGCTCGGATGCCAGACGAGGAACGGCCCGCCGAAGCACGGTGAGAACGTGGCCTGTGGTTCGTTCACGCCCATCTCAGTCCCCGCGACTTTCGCGGTGTAGCCGCTGATGAAGTGATACATTGCGTGCGCCGGTGAGAGCGCGCTGACCGGTGGCAGCACGCCAAACGCGTCGCACGTGAGGAAGATCACGTTGGTCGGATGGCCCGCGGTGCAGGGCACTTTGGCGTTCTGGATGAACTCGATCGGATACGCGCCGCGCGTGTTTTCCGTGATGCTTGTGTCGGTGAAATCAACGTCACGATCCTCGTGGAGCACCACGTTTTCCAACACGGCGCCGAAGCGCAGCGCCTGAAAGATATCCGGTTCGCTCTCGGGGGTGAGGTTGATCGCTTTCGCGTAGCAGCCGCCCTCGATATTGAAGATGCCGTGGTCGCTCCAGCAGTGCTCGTCATCGCCGATGAGGTGCCGTTTCGGATCGGCGGAGAGTGTGGTCTTGCCCGTGCCGCTGAGGCCGAAGAGCAGCGACGACGCGCCGGTCTTCTTGTCCGCCGTGGCCGAGCAGTGCATCGACAGCACGCCACGTTTCGGCGCGAAGTAATTCATCACCGTGAAGACGCCCTTCTTCATCTCGCCGGCGTATTCGGTGCCGAGGATGACGAGTTCTTTGTCCTCGAGACCGAGGTCGATGCTCGTCGTCGAACCCATCCCCGTGGTGAGGCGATTCGCGGGGAAAGCACCGGCATTGTAGATGACGAAGTCGGGCGTGCCGAAGTTCGCGAGTTCATCGTGCGTCGGGCGGATCAGCATGGTGTGCATGAAGAGCGCATGATACGGCAGTGAGCAGATGACGCGCACCTTGATGCGATACTTCGGATCCCACCCGGCGAAGCCATCGAAGCAGTAGAGCCGCTCGCGCGTGTTGAGGTAATCGACCGCGCGCTGGCGATTGATTTGGAAGGTGTGCTCGTCGCAGGGGATGTTCACGGGCCCCCACCAGATGTCGTTTTCCGACTCGGGATTCTTGACGATACGCTTGTCCTTCGGCGAGCGGCCGGTCTTCGCGCCGGAGTACGCGACGAGCGCGCCATTTTCCGCGATGCTCGCGTCCTTCTCGTAGCGTATCGCGTGTTCGTAGAGCGCGCTGGGAGGGAGGTTGCGATGTACTTCGGTTACATCGAGGCCGTGTTCGGCGAGGCTGAATGGTTTCATGATCGGCTCCGTTGATTGTTGTAAGACAGATCGTAGATGCACACCTCGATGATTTCGCGCATCTTCGGCGGGGTCAAGGGGAAGGCGATGGCATCGAATCCGCCATGGTCGGCGGCAAGTGCGATCTTCATGAGAATGCCTCCTCGTCGCCCCCACATCACCTCAACGCCTGCTGCAATTGGTCCTTCGCCGCCTCGACAACTCGCTCCACGGTGAAACCAAATTCCCGCTGGAGGTCCTTGAGCGGTGCCGAGGCCCCGAAGGACCGCATGCCGATGCTCTGGCCCTCCGGCCCGACATACTTCGCCCAGCCAAAAACCGACGCCTGTTCGACCGAGACCCGAGCCGAATCGGACAGGGGTAAAACCCAATCACGGTAGACCACGTCCTGGTCGTCGAACAGTTCCCACGAAGGCATACTGATGACGCGGGACCGGATGCCCTGTGCGGTGAGCTGCTCGTGGGCTGCGATGCAGAGCGCGACCTCGCTGCCCGAGGCCATCAGCAGGACATCGGGTCTGCCACCCGGCGCCTCGGCCAGGATATAGGCACCCCTGGCCAACCCGGTGGCCGGAGCGTACCTGGCGCGGTCGAACGTCGGGACGTCTTGACGCGTGAGCACGAGCACCGCCGGCTCGTGATGGAGCTGCATGATGACCTTCCAAGCCTCCGCCACTTCATTGGCGTCAGCGGGTCGAAGCACCACAAGCCCAGGGATCGCCCGCAGCGATGCGAGCTGCTCGATGGGTTGGTGCGTCGGGCCGTCCTCCCCGACGCCAATCGAATCGTGGGTGAAGACGTAGATCACCGGCAGCTCCATGAGCGCGGCCAGGCGGATCGGGGCACGGCCATAGTCGCTGAAGATCAAGAACCCCGAGCCGTAGGCCCGGACCTTGACCAGTGCCATACCGTTGAGGATCGCCCCCATCGCATGCTCGCGGATGCCATAGTGGAAGTTGCGGCCCGAATAGCTGCCGGCCTGGAAGTCGCCTGTACCATCAAATGTCAATCGGGTTTTCGTCGAAGGAGCCAGGTCGGCCGAGCCGCCCATCAACCATGGGACGTTTCGGGCGATTGCGTTCAAGACCAGGCCAGACGAGTTCCGAGTGGCCATTCCCTTGCGGTCAGCGGGGAAGCTCGGCAGGCCCGTCTCCCAGCCGTCGGGGAGCTGGCGATGTTGCATCCGGTACAACTCGTCGGCCAGCTCGGGGTGTTCGACCTTGTAGCGCCCAATTCGCTCGAACCAGGCGTCGCGCAGCTCCTTTCCGCGGCAGCCGATGCCTTCACGGAAATGCTCGTAGACGCCGTCGGGGACGAGGAACTTGGCGTCCTCGGGCCAGTGGTAATTCCGCTTGGTGAGCCGAACCTCTTCCTCGCCCAGGGGCTCGCCGTGCGCGGCACTCGTATCTTGCTTGTGGGGCGCGCCCCAGCCGATATGGCTGTCGACGATGATGAGGGTCGGCCGTTCGCGCTCCTGGTGGAAAGCGCCGAACGCTCGGTCGAGCATGTCCAGGTCGTTAGCGCGTTTTACCGTTGAGTTGCAGACGCGGCGGGACGTCCTCTCCTTCTCCCGCGGGGAGCGGGGGGAACCCCGCTTGCGGGGTCGGGCCGGAACGGCCGGATGAGGGGAATTTGCGAGCCAAGGCTAGCATCTCATCCCTCATCCGCCCCTGCGGGGCACCTTCTCCCGCGGGGAGAAGGTAGGATCGCCACGGTCTTGGGCTCTTCTCCCAACTGAGTGGGTGGAAAATTGCCTGTGATGGCCTCGAAACCCCTTGATTTCCAGGGTTTTCTCCTTCTCCTCGAGGTGAGAAATCCGGCATGATACGCGGATGCGAA
>JBEKTN010000181.1:0-16001 GCA_049516015.1 Isosphaeraceae bacterium
AAATGCCGAGGCCCGCAAAAGCCACACCAAGCGAACGATAAAACGACTTCACATGTTAGGTATCAAGCTCACCGAGACCCCCCGGTGCCGTTGGGGAGCGACTTAGCGCTGTAGTACTAGGACGCCGTGTCTTTATCGACGTGAAGTTGCAGAGCGGATCATCGCGCCCATGGCAATGCTTCAGGCTGTCGGGGCAATCCCGAATGCCCGTGATCAGGAGCGACCCCTCCGATGGACGAGGTGTCTCGCACCGATCGATCCACTCTCCGACGTCTCCCCAAGCGCGGGGTTTATGACCGTGCCTCGATCGATTCGATCCTGGACGAGGGTCTGATCTGCCATGTAGGCTTTGTCGTGGACGGGCAGCCGCACGTGATCCCAACGATCCATGTACGCGTTGGCGGGGAGCTTTTTTTCCACGGTTCGCCCGCGAGCCGGATGCTCAGGGCCCTGGGGCAGGGAGTCGAGGTTTGTGTCACGGTCACCCTCGTTGACGGCCTGGTGCTCGCCCGATCGGCGTTTCACCATTCCATGAATTACCGATCGGTGGTCGTCTTCGGAACGGCCATGCCGGTGGAGAGTACCGAGGAGAAACTTCGCGTTCTGCGGGCCCTCTCGGATCACCTGAGGGGAAAGGGGACATTACTGATATTGACAGTAAGGGGACCATCGGCGAAGCTACCTGAATGCCACGAACCGCTCGGACGATCGAAGCAGGGATGGTCTATCACGTCCTCAATCGTGGAAACGGGCGCCTGCGCTTGTTTCACGAGGAGGGCGACTACGACGCCTTCGAGCGACTACTGGGAGAGGGACTCGAGCGTTATCCAGTCGATCTGCTGACTTACTGCCTGATGCCCAATCATTGGCATCTTGTCGTCAGGCCGCGGACCGACGTGGCGTTGGGGCGGCTGATGGGCTGGGTGGGTGTGACGCACGTCCGCCGGCACCACGAGCGCTATCACCGCCGCGGCGCTGGGCACCTGTACCAGGGGCGATACAAGAGCTTTCCCGTGGCAGAGGACGAATACTTCCTCAAGCTCTGCCGATACGTCGAGGCCAACGCGGTGCGCGGCAAACTGGTGGAACGTGCCGAGCAATGGCGCTGGTGCGGACTGTGGCGGCGCGCCCACCGCAGCAGCGACCTGGTCTTGAGCCGGTGGCCCATTGAGCGCCCCAGGAACTGGATAGCCTTGGTCAATGCCGGCCTGTCGGATGAAGAGTTGCGAGTGGTGCGGGACAGCGTGGGACGGGGCCGCCCATTGGGAGCAGCGCACTGGGTGCTGGCGACCGCCGCGCGCCTGGGGCTGGGCTTCACACTCCGCGGACCAGGCCGGCCCCGAAAGACAATCAACAATCAGTGATGGCCCTTTTCCCCTCCCCAATCAACAATCAGTGATGGCCCTTTTTCCCTCCCCGCCACTCGCCACTCGCCACTCGCCACTACCCACCCGGGTTCTGGTAGACTGATTTGTCTTTGGATCGCGCGGCAGAACCTTGGGGGGTTGCCCGTGTCGTAGATAATGGAGCACCGGGGCGATTGGCCCGGTTGACGAGAAGACGCGGCGGGAATTGGTGAACCAAAGGTCGGGGATCGGGACAGCACGATGGCAGATGCGACGCGGTTTTACATCACGACGGCGATCGATTACCCCAACAGCCGGCCGCATATCGGCACGGCGTTCGAGAAGATCGGGGCCGATGTCCAGGCCCGGTTTCGCCGCATGGAGGGCGCCTCGGTTCACTTCCTGATGGGCAACGATGAGAACACCAACAAGGTGACCCTGCGTGCCCGGGAGCTCGGCATCGAACCCAAACCCTACGTGGACGACATGGCCCGGCAGTTCCAGGAGGTCTGGCGCGCGCTCGAGATCTCGAACGACGATTTCATTCAGACCAGCGAAGAGCGGCACCACGTCGGCTGCCGCAAGTTCATCCAGGCCGTGCACGACGCCGGCGACATCTACAAGGGCGTCTACGCGGGGCACTACTGCACTGGGTGCGAGTCGTTCAAGACCGAGAAGGAGGTGGCCGAGGCGGGCGGCAAGTGCCCCAACCACCCGAACACGCCGCTGGCCTGGGTCGAGGAGGAGAACTACTATTTCCGGCTCTCGGCGTATCGCGAACGCCTGCTCGACTATTACGCTTCACACCCCGAGTTCATTCAGCCCGAAAGCCGCCGCAACGAGATCGTCAACCTGGTCGAGACCGAGCTGAAGGACGTGGCCATCACCCGCAAGGGGTTCACCTGGGGCATCGAGGTTCCTTTCGACCCGAGCCAGACGATCTACGTCTGGTTCGACGCCCTGCTCAACTACATCACGGCCATCGGCTACGGGACCGATGAAGAGCGGTTTCGCCGCCTCTGGCCGGCCGACGTGCACGTGATCGGCAAGGATATCACGCGGTTCCATTGTGCCCTCTGGCCGGCGATGCTGATGTCGGCAGGCGTCGAGCCGCCCCGCAAGGTCTTCGGACACGGCTTCGTCTATCGCAAGAACGAGGAGACCGGAGAGGTCCAGAAGCTGAGCAAGAGCTTGGGCAACGTGGTCGAGCCGATGGACTTGATCAGCAAGTTCTCGTCCGAGGCGTTCCGCTTCTACTTCATGAGCCAGTGCCCTTTCGGCGGCGACGGGGAGTTCTCGTTCGAGCGCTTCGCCGACGTCTATAACAGCGGCCTGGCCAACAACCTGGGGAACCTGTACAGCCGAATACTGACGATGTGCGTCAAGTACTTCGAGGGCCGGCTGGGCAGCACCGAGGGGATCGACCTGACCGCATGGCGGCGCGGGCTCGACTTCCCGGCGTTCGTCGGCGAGCTGCGCGCAGCGATGATCGGGTTTGATTACAGCACCGTGTTGCAGCGCATCTGGCTGGAGGTCGTCGATCGGGCCAACCGTTACACGCAAGAGACCCAACCGTTCAAGCTGGTCAAGACCGACCTGGAAGCCTGCCGCCAGGTGCTGCTGAACCTCGCGGAATGGCTGCGGGTGGCGGCGATCTTGATCAAGCCCTTCCTACCCCGCACGGCGGAGACGTTCTATAGCGCGTTCGACTTCAGTGCCGACCATGCCTGGGACCGGGTGTCCTACAGTGACGCGGCCCGTCCCATGAAGGGGCTCGACTTGCGGATCACGGCACCGCTCAGCGGGGGCAAGCCCGCGCCACTTTTTCCCAAGATCGAGACCCAGAAGCCGGCGACCGGGTGATCCGGAGGGTGGTTGCAAAAGGGATGCGGTTGTCAGGGCGCGGGGAGTATTGCTCAGGGCTCGTTTTCGGTCGGCTTTCCACCTCTGACCAAACCGCGAAGACAGTCGATCCGGATCGACCCAGCGGGCTGGACCGAGGGGCGGAAGCCACGGATCGCGGGGCCGGTCAGGAGCATGGCGCGAACGTTGCCCTTGGAATCGACGGGCGTGCCGCGGTCGAACCACTCGTCGAAATCGAGTACGAACCGCTCTTCCAGGAACGCGATCCGCTCGAGCCCGGCCCGGTAGAGCAGATCGAGGAGCTCGCCCCCGGTCAGGTTCGTGGTATGCGTGTGGTCGCGTGCCCGCTCGATGGCCTCATGTCGCCGGGCTCGAGCGGGATCGGGATCGGTGAGGTGGTCATTGATCACGAGCGTTCCGCCGGGCCGCAGCAACTGCACCTGGCGGGCCGCGAAGGCGAGCGGATCGATCACGTGGTGGACGACGTAACGGGACAAGGCGCCGTCGAAGGGAGCCATTTCGTCCAGGGCGGTGTCGAAGAGGGACAGTTGATGAAACTCGGCTCGATCGCTCCACGGCTCGCATCGCCGCCGCGCCCGCTCGATCATCTCCCGTGACAGGTCCACACCGACCACCCGGTACCCGGCAGAGAGCAGGGCTTCGCAGACCAGGCCCGGACCGCATCCCGCGTCCAGAACCCTGCTTCCGGGCGGAAATCCGGCGAACCGGACCAGCCGCTCCAGTGCGGCCGGATCGCTCTGGACGGGCGCTCGCTCAAACCGCGGCGCCTGCACGTCGAATGCCCTGGCGAGCGCCTGGTCGTGGTCGTTGCTCATCAGTTCGCCTCGGTTGGGGGCACGACCACGTCGCGCCGGTTGTTCAGGGGGGTACGGAAGACGAGCCGGCCTGCCACCATTGATCACTGTAATCCGAACCTGATCAACAGGAATGCCTTGCAGCCGCTCCTCGATGCGGTCGGCGTCCTTGGAGCCGACCCGCTGAAGCTGGGATACGGGCTGCGTATCGAGAACGATCACGGCTATTCCTTCTCAGCGTCTCGTTCCGCTTGAACGGCTTGCATCATCTCTTCGAAGGCGGGGTCGTCATGAAAGTCACCCATCAGATCGCGCCAGCTTCGATCGCCGTCTGCGGATCGATCGGTGCTGCTGCCTTCAACGTCCTTCAGACGGGCCTGATGGCCGATCCAAGCCCTCTGCAGTTCCGCCCCGCTCCGATAGTTGTGGAAGTGAAGCAGCCCAAGTACTGATCCACCGTAATGAATGTCCAAGATCTTCTTTTCGGCTTTGCGATCATGTCCGGGCAAGAATTGGCTGCCCGAATGCGTCATCTCGCCGCACCCGCATAGACACATCGCCTCGGCCTCGCTCTGATCGAACATGACGCGCCCCCTCTTCGGGAAAAGACCCCAAACCTATATCTATCTGATTATTTCGATTCCCATGCGAAACCGCAAGGAGATCGCGGAATCCAAGTGCGATTCCGTCGTCGATATGTCATCCTTTCCGTCGTCTCGCGCTCGATCAATCGGAGAACCCTTTTTCCATCACGTTGCCTCGTGTCGTGTTAGCCAGTTTTCTACTTTCAGCTCTGGCACCTGCTGGAAGTCACTCTTGTTCGCCGTCAGCACGGTGGCATCGTGTGCTAAAGCGATCGAGGCAATCCAGGCGTCCTCCCGCCCAATCCGCCGAATCATTTTCTTATCGAAACCATTGAAGATCGATGAGGCCCTGCCATCGAACGGAAGAATCCTCCCCGACCACCTCGCATAGAACTCGATAAGGTCGTGGAGTAGCTTGAAATGACGTAGTCGCACAGGGCCGGACTCATTATCGATCTTCTTCGAGCACGACCAGATTTGCTCAAACGCAGTGATGATGGTGATGTGGAAAATGTCTGTGGCATGAGCTGCCATCTTCGACTCGAGAAGCTGAGAGTCTCGAGATGACTCTCTTTGCAGCTGGGAAACATGCTGCGTATCGAGGACGAACATCATTCGGCATTTGCCGATTTCCGCCTGGCCTCTCGCTCCGCCCAGACGGCTTCCATCATCTCTTCGAAAGCTGGATCGTCCTTGAACATTCCGATGGTCTCGCGCCAGGGCTCTCTGTCTGCCGCATTCTTCGGCTGGGGGACGAGAAAGACCGTCACGCCCTCTTCGAGGACTGCGTATTCAGCCAGGTCCTTGTCGCCAATGAATACATTGGAATGACAGGCATTGGCACCGGTTTGACGCAGCAGGTCCGCGACCGTCGAGCCCTCTGTGAGCTCGACGACCTCAGTCCCAATGCCGGGTCGTACGAGCGTGACGGTAATCGTCTTTCGGTCGACCTGCTTGATGCTCACTTGAGTCTCTTCAAACCGGACCCGCGGGACCCTGTTCAACCACATCGATTGTACCCGATCCGACGAGTCAGTCGTCGACCGATTCCTCGCGAATCTTCTGATAAGCCCGCCGCGCCAGGTCGTAGGCCTTTCTGGCCTCCTCCTGCTCGGACGGGCGAATGGCACGCTCCTTGTGCGACCAGCACTGATCAACGCTCTTCAGGCACCATTCGGCCGATTTCCGGGAAGCGCGGGACCGGCTTGTCGCCCACGACCACGAAGACCGGGTTGGTGTGTGAGGAGGGAAGAACCCCCAGCGCGATCCAGCTTGATTTCTTGACTCGGTATGTCGCATGGCCAGGTCCTCGCGGTGAAAAGTTCTTGGTTCCGACAGTTCGGTGAACGGGATCGTGCAGGGAGAGTCAGGCCGGCTTAGACCCATTCCACACTCGTCAACCGCTGCTTCGCAAGAGCGGCGGTTCCGGGAGCGAGTGCGCTTACCGGGCTGCTCGATCGTGGGAGCGAAAGACTGTGCTTGCCCAATTCGTGGTCTCGGAGTATGGTTCGGACGCGAGAAATGGGGGGAAGATGTGCCTTGCGCCCGCCTCTCGCTCTCGGCGTTGGCCATGACGGCCCTGGAAGTGTCGCGTGATCCGCGAGACCTGGGAGGGATTCCCATGAAACATCGCCGGTTTTGCTGGCTGGGATTGATGATCCCGCTTGGGGTTCTGCTCGCGCCCCCACTGCTGTGGATTCTGATCGTCCTGGTCGCCCCGACGAACTGGGCCCGTTCCCATGTCATTGCGAAGCTGGAACGGTCCAGTGGGCGCTCTGTCCAACTCGACGACCTCGATGTCTGTCTGGATGGAGGAATTGAGCTGACCGGCCTCAAGATCGGCGCACCGCGGTCTGTCGGCGACCCCTGGCTGGAAGCGAAACGGATCCGGATCGACGTCAGTCCGTGGCAACTGCTCTGGGGCAAGTTCGAGCCGACGAACCTTCAGGCCGACGAGGCCACCCTGCGAGTTCTCCGTCGCCAGGATGGTTCTCTCGAGCTTGCTGACCTGGTCATTTTCGATGGAGACGGCGCGGCGACGTCGAGCAATGAGCCGCACCGCTGCGGCCCCAGCAAGCTGAAGACGAAAATTCAGCAGACTCGAATTCTGCTGATCGACGAACCGAGTCATACCCAGCTTACATTCGATGAGGTGGAAGGGGAGGGGATCTGGGAAGGAGAAGGTGCGTTTGTCGTGACTCTCTCCGGCCGCTTGAACCAGGGGCCGTTCCAGTTCACGGCACATCTCGATCAATCTGGAGGCCAGCCCAACTTCGAGGGGCAGTTCCGAACGTCTGACGTTGTGCTTGACAAGGGTATGAGCGTGCTCCGTTATCTGGTGCCCGTGCTGGCCGGTGCCGCGGGGGAGATTCAGGGACGGATGGCAATGGATGTCTACCTCCGGGGTCGGGGTGAATCACGCGACGTGCTGTGCAAGTCGTTGGTGGGCAATGGCAGCCTCGTGCTCGATCCGATCGAACTCAACGGAACGCCACTGATGACCGAGTTCGCGAAACTGGCAGAGCTGTCGGCGACGGACAACCTAGCCTCGATTCGGTCCGATTTCGTGGTTCAGGACGGGCGAATCAGGACCGATCATCTCAACCTGGCAGCCGGCCGGATTCCGGTTGCGATGTCCGGTTGGACTGACTTTGACGGCCGCCTGGACTACCAGGTGAAGCTCGACGGGGTGGTTGACCGGATTCCCGAACAGGCACGGAAGTTCATTGGCGGCCTGGATCTGGACCTGAACTCCCTGACTGCGCTCAGGTTGAGGGGGAATGTGGACCGCGTCGCAATCACCGCCGCCGCAACCACGGCCGATGGACGCTCGCCGCTGGAGCAGATCATCGGGCCGGAAGACCGGGACCGCCTCAGAGTCCTGGGTCGTCAATTCCGAGACAAGCTAATGCGTTGAGCGCTGGCCGAAGACCACCGCGACTCGATGGGCAGTCGGCATGTCAACCCAGAAATTTGTAGACTAGCGTTCACTAGGTAGGGCCGTTGCGCAGCTTGATCTGGCTCGGAGCGCTGACTACAATAACACGGCTGAACTTGGTGAGCCGCAAAGGAAGAGGCAAGAAGGAGCCAGGGCGTGCCCAGACGTACATGGATTGCCGTGCTTACCATCTGGCCTGGCCTGGCGCAGGTCTGGACGGGTCAGGAGGTTCTGGGACTGATACTGGCGATTCTTTTCGCGGCCGCGCTTGACCTGGCGATCGTTGCCCGCTGGATCTGGATCGAAGCTTTCGCCCCGGGATGGAGCGGCGTTTTCGCGACCCTGGCGATCTTGACCTGGGTGGCCAGCTTCACCTACACGCTCTGGTGGGTCTGGCTGTGTCACCCGCAGCGATTCCGCCAGGAAATCGAGCGGCTGTTTCGAGACGCCACGGAGGCCTATCTTCAAGGCCGCTGGAATGACTCGCGGAAGCGAATCGAGCGGATCCTGGCGATCGACGAGACCGACGCCGACGCACTTCTGCAACTTGGCACCCTTCATGTCCGCTTGCACCAGCCAGCTCTTGCCCGGCGCGCGTTTCGCCAATGTTTGGAGCTGGAGGGCGGGGCCAAATGGCGCTGGGAAATCGAGCAGGCGCTGAAGCGATTGGGTGGAGAGTGAGGCAGCAACGGCGAGCGGATCGGCCTGGTGATTTTGGCCCAGACCCATGGATTGATGCTATCAAAGAATGGACGCCGGGTCCTGCGGCTCGGAAATGTTGCGGGTATCGTCCGGCGAATGCCTCCCCTGACGCTTTTCTGCACGCGCTCTTGTCTTTGCGATTTCGCGGCGAATGATGATCTCATAAGATCAGGGGGCTTGCAGGGCCGCCGGAAAATCGGTCTTCTTGTAGCAGGGTGATTCCCGGACCAGATGCGACCGAGAGGGGCTTGAAATTGACCGCCCCTCGCTTTGCCTTCGTGCACCTTTGCCGTTTCCAGCGCATATAATGACTTCAGTGGTTTTTAGGGCAACTCGCTGGATCGGCGGATTACCGTGAGGGTAGGATCGTCGGATCGGAGTTGACGAATGTATGAACGCTTCACCGATCGCGCTCGCAAGGTGATGCAGCTGGCCAATCAAGAGGCCCAGCGCTTCAACCACGAGTACGTCGGAACCGAACATGTCTTGCTCGGCCTGATCAAGGAAGGAAGTGGCGTCGCCGCCAACGTCCTGCGGAACCTGGACGTCGACCTTCGCAAGATCCGCAATGAGGTCGAGAAGATTGTTCAGGCCGGCCCGGAAATGGTCACGATGGGCAAATTGCCCCAGACCCCTCGAGCCAAGAAGGTCATCGAGTATGCCATCGAGGAAGCCCGCAATCTGAACCACAATTACGTGGGGACCGAACACCTCTTGCTTGGCCTCTTGCGCGAGCAGGAAGGGGTGGCCGCCCAGGTCTTGATGAACCTCAACCTGAAGCTCGAAGAAGTGCGCGAGGAGGTGCTCAACTTGCTCGGTCACGGGATGGACGCTGGCGGCGAAAGCGAACGCGGTGCCACGTCAAAAGGCAACAAGTCCAAGACTCCGGCCCTGGACTCATTCGGACGCGACCTGACCGACCTGGCACGGCAAGGAAAGCTAGACCCGGTCATTGGCCGCCAAAATGAAATCGAGCGCGTGATCCAGGTGCTTTCCCGCCGCACCAAGAACAACCCCGTACTGCTCGGTGAAGCCGGGGTCGGCAAGACGGCGATCGTCGAGGGGCTCGCCCAGATGATTGTCGATGGCAACGTTCCCGAGTTGCTCCGGGATCGCAGGATCGTGGTGCTGGATCTCGCCATGATGGTCGCGGGCACCAAGTACCGCGGCCAGTTCGAAGAGCGGATCAAGGCCGTGATGAACGAGGTCCGGCGCGCCAAGAACACCATCCTCTTCATTGACGAGCTGCACACCCTGGTAGGCGCCGGCGGCGCGGAGGGCGCGATCGACGCGTCCAACGTCCTCAAGCCGGCCCTCGCCCGCGGTGAGGTCCAGTGCATCGGGGCGACCACGCTCGACGAGTACCGCAAGTATATCGAGAAGGACGGGGCCTTGGAGCGGCGGTTCCAGACCATCGTCGTCGAGCCCCCCAGCAAGGCCGAGGCCCTCGAGATTCTCCGCGGCCTGCGCGACCGCTACGAAGCCCATCATCGCGTTCAGATCACCGACGACGCGCTCGAGGCCGCCGTCGAGCTCTCCGACCGCTACATCACCGGCCGCTGCTTGCCGGACAAGGCCATCGACGTGGTCGACGAGTCGGGCGCTCGCGTCCGTCTCAAGGCCATGACCCGGCCTCCCGACCTCAAGGAGCTCGACGAGCAGATCGAACGCCTGAACCAAGACAAGGAAGAGGCCGTCGCCAACCAGGACTTCGAGCGGGCCGCCGCCCTGCGGGACCAGGCCGACAAGCTCAAGAAGAAAAAGGAAACGATCACCCGCGAGTGGCGCGAACGGTCGAAGGAAGTGGACGGCACGGTCGACGAGGAAGTGATCGCCGAGGTCGTCAGCAAGATGACCGGGATCCCGCTGACCCGTCTCGAGACAGAGGAAACGGCCCGGCTGTTGAAGATGGAAGACGACATCCAGAAGAGAGTCATCTCGCAGTCAGAGGCCATCAGGCGGATCAGCGAGGCGGTGCGGCGCAGCCGGGCCGGGCTCAAGGATCCCAAGCGGCCGATCGGCAGCTTCATCTTCGCCGGACCCACCGGCGTTGGCAAAACCCTGCTCGCCAAGGCCCTCGCCGAGTTCATGTTCGGCGATGCCGACGCTCTGCTTCAGATCGACATGTCCGAGTACATGGAGAAACACAACGTTTCGCGGCTGATCGGGGCGCCTCCGGGTTACGTCGGCTATGAGGAAGGGGGTCAGCTCACCGAGAAGATCCGCCGCCGGCCCTACGCGGTTGTCCTCCTGGACGAGATCGAGAAGGCCCACCCCGACGTCTACAACATGCTCCTCCAGATCATGGAAGAGGGCCGGCTGACCGACAGCTTCGGCCGCAACGTCGATTTCAAGAATACGATCATCATCATGACCACCAACGCCGGGGCCGAGGTCACCTCGAGCTCGAATATCTTCGGGTTCGACCGCGGCCGCGATGAGGCGGGCAGCTACGAGCAGATGAAGGAACGGCTCAAGGTCGCGATCGAGAAGTATTTCCGGCCCGAGTTCCTGAACCGGCTCGACGACGTGATCGTTTTCCACTCGCTGAACAAGCAGGATCTCAAGCAGATCGTCGATATCGAGCTGTCGAAGATCCGGGGCCGGATGGCCGACCGCGGACTGGAGCTCATGCTCACCGACGAAGCCAAGGACTACTTGATCGCCAAGGGCTACAACCCCGACTATGGCGCTCGCCCGCTCCGCCGGGCCATCGAGAACATGATCGAAAACCCGCTCAGCGAGGAGATCCTGCGGGGCTCCTTCAGCGGCAAGAACATCATCGTCGTCGAGGTCGAAGGCGAGGGCGAGGGCGATTCGCGACGGCTCAAGTTCCAGGCCACCACCAAGCAAGAGGCCCAGGGGCCTGCCCTCGCCGGCGTTGGCGGCGCGGCGGAGACCAGTCCCGGCTCGGCCGGTTCCTGAACTCGACGACCCTGACCATCCGTCCCTTGAACCCGAAGAGGGGAAGAAGCAGCTTGCTTCTTCCCCTCTTTTTTTGAGTCGCAGGCAACTTCCACGTGCCATGGCTCAAGCCTTCGGAGACTGACTCATTCATGGAGCCGGAACCAAGACCGGCTGGGCCATGCACCAACGACTGGTGCAAATGCTGTAAATAGGCACCAAGGGAGCCTGGGAGGGCAAGTCCTGGCTACACATCCGCATTTGGGACAGAGGTTTCTCGCTGGCAAGGGAATTCCCTTACCCCAGAGTCCCCATTTAGCTCAGGCGAAGGTGCCTGGCCAAAGGCCCAAAGGCTCCTGTGGACAGGGCGGGCGTTGACGGCGATCAACCACACCAGGCAGGTAGCCGCTCAACATTCCCGGCCATGCACGTTATCAAAGCAGCTTGATAAAACCTTCCTGGGCAAAGTGGTCATCGTGCGTCAGGACCTCGGTGATGCCTTCCTGCTGCATCGTCACCATTGAAATGCAATCGGTGAGGCCGTAATCCTTGTCGCGGCGGGCTTCGTAGAGCGCCAGGCCGGAAAGAAATCTCTGGCGGGATTGGGGAACAACGATCATAGCCGGATCACTCAGGAACCCACGCACTGTGCTGGCTGCCTGAATCCGCATCTGATCGCCGTAGGCACTGAAATGATTGAGGAACTCGGTCAAGACCTCGTCGGTCGTGACCAGTGTAACGGCCCCGATCTGCTGGCTGACCTGGATGGCTCTTGCGTGCCATTGGTCTTTGCGGTGCGCGAGCGCCACCCAATAGAGGGCATCGGCGAAGATACGCCTCATCGGGTTGGCCGCTTCGGAGTGCCGTACAGGTAATGGTCAAGCTGCTCGGAGCTGTCAGCGGGGATACGTTCAAATACCTCGTCGGGAACTGCCCGCATATTGTCCAACACCCGTTTCCAGACCGGTACGGGTTTGACAGTGGCGGACTCAGATTGATCTGCTTTTTGTTGGCTCTGCCCTCGGTCCAGCTGCTCGAATGCCCGCCAAGCTGCAGCGATCGCGTCATCCGCAGAGGCGAAATGCCCACTATTTACCGCAGCCTCGATCGAACGTTTCACGTCTCTAGGTAAATGTATGGTCATGCTACACAATCTCCTTTGCATACTATCTTAGCACGGCCATTCTGCGTTGCCAACCTGCTCGTTGCACCCAGCAGGCGAAGGTGCCTGGCCAAAGGCTCCGCCCTGGGTATGCGGACCTGGAAGTCACCTATGAGAGGGTGGCCCATGTTTACGGAATGCGTAAGAAAAGCATTTTGCATGACCTGCTCGGGGTTTTTCCTGCGAGCATGTTTCAGGATTTAGTCATCGATTTCCTCCGATTTCCGTACTTCTAACCTCGTAACGATTTTGGTCCCTTGACAAACGGGAACCCATCATCCTTCACTAGAGTTCCCGGCGTTGAGAACATTGAGACAATGGTCTTCTCGCTCGTGGACATTTATCAGACGACGACGAACACGGACACGTATCTGACCACGACGGTGTGACATGATTGGGGTGGTTCCCGGACCGGGCACCGGCTGGCTGCTGGGGCTGGGCGGTATCGCCCTGGCGCTGTATCGCTGGCGTCTGGCACGAGCCGCCTGAGCCGCTCGACCAAAAGCCACTGACAAAACTTATTAGGCAGTAGTTTCCCCGAAAGTCAGAAACTGTCGCGTTGCTTCTTGCGCCGCCCGTGGGGACGAAGTGTCATCTCCAGGCCGGGGAAACAAATGTGTCAGGAATCGAAAAACGGCTTTCCGGCATCAATGTGCCCGAAATGTGTTCCGGGCACCTTTTTCGCCCCCCGCTTGAAAGGGAGCGCAGCGCTCCTGGCAGGGCGAGGAATCTGGCGAGCCATTCGGTCATCCTGGCTCGGCGGGCGCCTCGCCCGGTCCAAGCTCACTCGCCGACCACCAGCACGACGAACGAGCCGGGCACGTACCTGCGGCGGGAGCCTTTGGTCGCCGGCCCGGCGGCGGGAGCCGTGTCGGCAGTAGCGGCCGAGAGGTAGAGGCGATGCGTCCTGGGGTCCAGCGCGATCGTCTTGGCACTCACCTGGGTCTTGATGGTCCTGGCGACCTCGAACTTGCCGGACGCTGCTTCGCGGATCACGGAAAGCGTGCCGTCGCCGCCGTTGGAGCTGAAGATCAGGTTCCGTTTGGCGTCGAAGATGCATCCGTCGGGCCCCGGCCCGATCTCGACGGTCTGGACGACCTTTCCACTGTCGGCATCCATGACGACCAACTTCCGGTTGGCGCACGTGCTGAAGAGCCGGCGGTGCTCGCGGTCGAATGCCAGGCCGGTCGGTTCTTCACCAGGGGCTAGCGGATAGCGATTGAGGATCTGCAAAGTCCGGGCATCAAACTCGACGATCTCGCTAGTGTTCTCCATGTTGACGAAGATATGCCCCTTCTCATCGGAGACAGCCAGTTCGGGAACGCCCCCCAGCGCCAGCGTGCCGACAGCCTTCAACTCGTCGGGGTCAATCGCCGTGGTGTTGTTGCTGCCGTGGTTGAAGGTGAAGACCCGGCGGCTGACCGGCTCGAAGTGAATGATGTCGGGTCGTCCTTCGGCCTTGACCTTGCCCAGCGTCTTGAGAGTCTTCGTGTCAAACGCCGTCACGCTCGAGTCACCGCCGTTGCTGGTGAATCCTCGGTTCAGATCGGCAACGAATGCGATGCCGTGCACGCCAGGCGTGTCGGAAATCTCCCCGACCACCTTCTCGCTTTCGAGATCCAGGACAACCACGTGCGTGCCTCGCGTGACGAAAAGTCTTTGGGAAGCAAGGTCAACCTCAAGAAAGTCCCACCCCCCTTCGCCGCCGATCGCGAGCTTGCGCACCTTCTCGTAGCCGGACAGAGGATCCTGAGCACCAGCCGGCGTAATCACCGCCAGAACCAGTGCGGACATCAGCACGAAACCGCGTCGTACCATCATGATCGTTCCTTTCCATGCCACGGCTCTGCACCGGGCTTGTTCAAGAAGTGAATCTCGCCAAGGTTGCACGGCGTCTTGCCGATCCGTTCCCTTCAGGTCTTGCTTTTTTTACCAGCTTCGGGACGTCCCTGGATGTTTTTTCTGTGAAGTGACAGGAGAAAACCGCCTCCCTTCTTGTGGTCTGCGAACCTGCCAAACGATTCGGATGTCTTCCCCGTGGAGGTGCCTCGGCTGGGAGGATAAGCTGAGCGCATCCATCTCCAGACAGTGGAGGACCGAAGTGATGGCGAACCCCGAGTTGCTGACATTGGCCAAGGCGCTCTCGGTCAAGAACCGTCTGGCCGGGCGTCTGGCTCAGGCACGGTCGAATATCGAGACCTACAACAGTGTGCTCGCCGGGCAGCGGGATGATTACGGCAAGGCGACAGTGGACGTTCGGGCCGAGTACAATCGTTACCGCAAGTTCCAGGACGGCCTGATCGTGGTCAAGGCGGCCATCCAGCGAGCCAACCTGCCAATCTACGAAGACATCCTGCAACTCGGTGAGCTGAAGAGCGTGATCCAGATGCTCAGCGGCCTGGACACCAAGAACGGGACCGAGCCAGGCTACAACGGTGTCGAGTTCCGTTACAGCGCGGTGATCCTCAAGCCCGAAGCCCTGGGAATCATTCGCGAGCTGGAGGCGCAGATCGACGCGATCCAGGACAAGATCAACGAGTTCAACGCCTCGACCCGGATCGAGATCCCCACCTGGATTCTCGACCTGGCGAGGTGACCGTGCACGCGACCGGTCGGCTGAGAATGCAAGAGGGCGCTCGCGGGTACCCCCCGCGCCGACCGCTACCACACGGTGGTTTTTTCTTGTTCACGATGCCGGTGCCGTTTCAACCTTCATCGTTCATCGGATCAAGCTTCAGCGCTCAAGGCTCAACCCTCAAATGCCCATGCTTCGCGGTTGGCCGGTCGTGTGCGTTTTTTGGTCGATGCGTGTTCGACGAGGAGTGGCCGACTGATGGCCAATGATGATCGCCTTCTGTCCGACCGTTTTCCCCGCTCATCGAAATACCACCCGGACTGGATCATCTCTTGCGATCGTGAACAGAATCGGTTGTGGGAACCGATGGTGCGTCGAGTACGCGAGGACGCACTGCCTTGATTCTTCACGGCCGCGGCGGATTCAGCACCTTCTTCGACGTGACGTGCTTCATCAGCTCGTCGGGTCGCAGAAAGTGGGTGCGAACGGCCTTGCCCTGGCTGAAGAGCTTCTCGGCCTGGTCGTCCCAGTGGTCGCTCTCCTTGTGGTCGCTCTCGCCAAGGGGAATGACGGCGTAAGACTCGGGAGGATCCGTCATGATGACGATCTGGGTCGATGACTGGCCCGTGTGGCCGACCTGCTGCTTGCCATCGCGCGAAGGGGCGAAGCTGATTGCGCGGGGTGTGGCCATGCCCACGTCCTGAAGGCTGCCGCCGCCCACCGGCCAGGTGCGGTCGCCACCGCGGCGGCCGACGCGGAAATAACGGCCGTAGGGGACCGCCACGTCGCCAAAGCGCCCCTTGAGCAGCGCCGCGCCTTTTTGCAAGGCCTCGAGAAGCTGCCCGTCGGTCAAGCTGGCGGGCGGCTCGGTCTTCCTGGCCGTGTCGCCGCCAAGCGCTTTCTTGAAGAAGTAGTACGCCAGGGCACCTTGCGAATCGGGTTCGGCCCGGCGGTTCCAGGTCCGGATCAAATCGTAGGCCTGGGCCGTGTCAGGGAAATCCCCGATAATAATTTCATCTTGATTCGCGATCTTGGTTCTCCGTGATCCGAGGTCCGTTAGATCGATTGAGGTTGGATGAGGATTTCATACTTGGGGAGGATCTTGTCGCGTT
>JBEKTN010000182.1:0-15972 GCA_049516015.1 Isosphaeraceae bacterium
TCCAAGATCCGCCCCGCCTCATCGGGCGGCAGCGTGCACTGTCCCTGTGGCATGCGAGTCATTGCCTCCTTGCAACCTGGGTCCTCAGTAAACCCAAGGTTACAGGAGGCCGTGACTTGCGCTTATTTCAACGGTATTGCCCTTAAGGCGTCTGGCGATTAGAAACGGGGTTAAACAAGGTCATGGGACGCAATCTAATCCCTTGGGTATGAAAGACTTGTGGCCATCGGCAACCCGATCCGCCCTGACGGCCATTTCGCTCTTCTGAGCGGCCATTTCGCTCTTCTGGAGCGGAAAGCGGGACAGGGAGCGGAAAGCGGGACAGGTCCGATATTGCTAAGTCGGGCGAGCTTTCTGCTAGCCCATATTGCCAATAGCGGACCTGTCCCGCTTTCCCCCGTCTCTCGACCCTGGATGATCTTCTCGAGCCGCTCAGGTCCGATGAGGAGGATGACGATTCTCCCGAGGCAAGGGTCGGTGGCATTGCCTTGTTGATGTATCTTGATCCCCACCGGACGCCACTCGACGGCCTCCTGTCCATACCCTCCCGACGGGAAGTTGGTTCTCTCCCCCAGCGAGCCTCATCACGGCTTCGGTGTTGAATTCGGGCATCCACCTTCCGCTCGGCCGCGCTTCCTCGTGTCTTGGTGCGCTGTCTGGCTCCAGCGCGGGTTGAACGAGAACTCGCGTCGGCCTCGCAGGGATTGTCAGGCCGCGTGAGAGAATCCTGTCGCGAGCCGAGCGGCGCGAATCCCACGGGGAAGCCGTGTTGTTTTGAGACGTCGCCGTTTCACCTCTGGAAGATCGAGATCAGCAGCGGTGCTCCGACTCGTACCGCTCTCTTTCACGGTCATTCAGATTCTTGACAGCCTTGCTGATGAGTACCGGACGCCCTCACTCTCGCGGGCTTGCGTCGCTCATGGTTGGAATGCCGAGAGCCGCAACGAAATGGCCTGGTTCGCAAGCACGATCAACAGGCTTGCGAGGTGGGTGACGAGTTCCGGCACAGGCCTGGAACTGGTGAGACACAGCCTGGACCGTGACGACGCCTGATGCCGCTTGAGGCCAGTGAGCCAAGAGGGAGAAGGACAGAGCCATGGAATTGACCTTGCGGGACGTGAGCAAGTTTCTCAACGTGTCGGAGTCCACGGCGACCCGTTGGATCAAGCATCGGGGCTTGCCCTCTCAGAACGTGGGCGGCCGCCACCGCTTTCACAGGGTCGACTTGCTGGAGTGGGCCACGGCCAACGGGGTCAAGGTTTCCGTGGAGGTGTTCGACCACCTGGAGGCGGAAGACGAGTCGAGCCCGAGCCTGGTGGAGGCGATGGAAGTTGGCGGGATCTACTACGGGCTCCAGGGCACCAGTAAGGAAGTTGCCTTGCGGGCCCTCGTGCAGGTACTGCCGGTTCCGGACGGCGTCGACCGCGAGTTGCTGTTGCGGCTGTTCCTGGCCCGGGAGGCTTCGGCAACCACGGCGATCGGCGATGGCATCGCGGTGCCGCACGTTCGCAACCCGATCGTGCTTCACGTAGCCCGCCCGATGGTCACTCTTGGCTTCCTGGAGCGGCCAGTCGAGTTCGGAGCGCTCGACGGCAAACCCGTGCAGGTGCTCTTTTCGCTCATCTGCCCCACCATACGGACCCATTTGCAGACCCTCTCGCGGCTGTCTTACGCCCTGCACGATGAGAAGTTCAAGGCCGTCGTGACGCGCCGGGGTGAGTGCGAGGAGATCATGGAGGAAGCGCGTCGTGTCGAGGCGGCTCTTGCCGCGCCGGCCACCGAAACGGGAAGGTGAACCAGTCCATGGACGGCAGGGCCGATCGCGATCAGTCGACGGGTTCCGGTCAGACGAGCAGCTCTCATGCCGTCATGACAACCGTGTTCGGTGCGGGCGGCGCCGCCGTGTGGTGCGTGCTGGCGCTCATTCCGACCCTTCGCGTCCTGGGCGGAGGCCCTCCCGAGTCGGCGCGTTTGGCCTGGGATGCACCCCACGGGGCTTTCTACGTCGGATTGGATGCTCTCAGTGCCTTCTTCCTGCTGCCGGTTCTGGGCCTGTCCGCCCTGGCGGCCGTTTCTGGCGGCAACTATCTCCTCGCTTACCGCGGCAGGAAATCGCTCGGTTGTTCCTGGTTCTTCTACAACATGTTCGTGGCCGGCATGGTCATGGTCGTCTCGGAAGCCCCGCTCCAAATCGTTGGCAACATCAACGCCTTGACGCTGATCGCCCTGGGGGCAGTGGCGCTCGGGTTCTCGGTCCTGCTGCGCGTGACCGCGCCGGCGGAAGGCCCGACCTGGGGTTGCGGATACGTCAAGCCGACGGTGCGCATCCAGTACACGGGGCGGTCGTTCGCGGAGATGATCGCCGAGCACTTGCTGCCGCGCTTCCTCCGGCCCCGAACGAACCGGCAGGCCCCCCGGGGCGTGTTTCCTTCCCAGAGCGACTTCGGGGCGGCGTGCCCTGACCCGTTCACCGTGAAAGTGTACGACCCGTTCTTTCGGCGCTGGGCGGAGCGATTTTCTCGGCTCCGAATCCTCCAGCAGGGACAGGTCCAGATCTACCTGGTCTATATCATGTTCATGGTCGTACTGGCCTTGGACTGGGTGTCCCTACGCGGCTGGTGGGCTACGTCATGAGCGAATCGCTGGTGCTCCTGGGAATCATTATTGCCGCGTCCAGCGGGGTCCCCGGCCTGCTTCTGGGGCGGACCTCGATCAGCGGACAGTGGGTGACCACGTTTCTTGCCGTGCTCGGGGCAGCACTTGGCCTGGGGGGCGTCGTCTGGTTCTGGGCGACCGGAGAAAGCCACCCGGTCGTGTTGCAGTGGTCCCTGCCTGGGGCTGAGTTCCGTGTGGCCATCGACGGCCTGTCGGCCATCTTCCTCGTGCCGGTCTTCCTGATCTCGCTGCTGGGCAACATCTACGGCTTGGGCTATTGGAAGCAGACGGAGCATCCCCAGAATGGTCGGAAACTGCGGTTGTTCTACGGCACGATGACCGCCGGCATGGCACTGCTGGTGATTGCCCAAAACAGCATCTTGTTCCTGTTCGGCTGGGAGATCATGGCGCTCTCGGCCTTCTTCCTGGTCACCACGGAAGACAACGAAAAGGAGGTCCGCGAAACCGGGTGGATCTACCTGGTGGCGACACACGTGGCGACCCTGTGCCTTTTTGCCCTTTTCGCGGTGCTTCATGCCGCCAACGGTTCCTTCACGCTTGGCCCTTTGAAACCGGAAACTTTGCGGCCGGGCGCGGCGACTGCGATCTTCGTGCTCGCCTTGGTGGGTTTCGGACTCAAGGCGGGCATCATGCCGCTGCACATCTGGCTGCCCAGCGCGCATGCGATGGCGCCCAGCCACGTGTCGGCGATGATGTCGGGCGTCCTCATCAAGATGGGCATTTACGGTCTGGTGCGGATCACATCATTCCTTCCCCACCCCCCACGGGAATGGGGCATCCTCCTCTTGGGACTGGGCGTGGCCTCAGGTGTCCTGGGGGTCGCCTTTGCCATCGGCCAGCACGACCTGAAGCGCCTCTTGGCCTATCACAGCATCGAGAATATCGGCATCATCGTCATGGGCCTCGGCCTGGCCTTGATCGGCCGCTCGCTGGACCGCGCGGATTGGATCATCCTCGGCCTGGGCGGCGCCTTGTTGCACGTCTGGAACCACGCGCTGTTCAAGGCCCTGCTGTTCTTGTGTGCGGGCTCAGTCATCCACGCTGCCCACACCCGCGAGATCGACCGTCTCGGCGGTCTGGCCAAGGTGATGCCGCGGACTTCCCTCTGTTTCCTGGTCGGGGCGGTCGCGATCTGTGGCCTGCCGCCGCTGAACGGCTTCGTCAGCGAGTTCCTCATCTACCTCGGCCTGTTCGGCACCCTCATGAATGGGGAGCGGCGTTCGTTCGCCGGCTCATCCTTTGCCGCCCCGGCACTGGCCCTGATCGGCGCTCTGGCCGTGGCGTGCTTCGTGAAGGTGTACGGGGCGGTCTTCCTCGGGACGGCCCGGTCGGAACACGCCCGGCACGCCCATGAGTCTCCGCCGAGCATGCTCGCACCGATGGGCGTGCTGGTCGCTTGTTGCTTCCTGATCGGGTTGGCCCCGCTCCTGATCGCTCCCATTCTCCAGCAAGCAGTCTCGGCCTGGGCACCCAACCTGGAAGTTGTGGGCCCTCGCCTCGCCACGCTGGCGCCTCTGGTGTGGATCACGGTCATGGGCCTGCTCTTGATCGTGGCACTGCTGCTCGGGGGCGCCGTCCTGTGGACGCGGCTCGATCGACGTGCTGTTGAGGAAGGCGTCACCTGGGGTTGCGGCTACGTGGCGCCCACCCCCCGGATGCAGTACACTTCATCGTCCTTTGCGCAGATGCTGGTCGGGATGTTCCGCTGGGTGCTCCGTCCCCGGACGCACCAGCCCAAGGATTTGCCCCTGTTCCCACCAGCGACCTCTTTCCACAGCGAGGTGCCCGACGTGGTGCTCGACGTCGTCGTGCTGCCGACGTTCCGTTTCACGGCATGGCTCTTCTCCTGGTGCCGGGTATTGCAGCAGGGAAACATCCAGATCTACTTGCTGTACATCTTCCTCGCCCTGATTGCCCTGCTGCTCTGGCGTTAGGAGGGACGTGATGGAAACGATCTTTCATGACGCGGTCCATATCCTCCTGGCGCTCGGCTTGCCACCTTTGCTCCTGGGCTTGATCGCCAAGACCAAGGCCCTGTTCGCCGGCCGGGTCGGGCCGCCCGTGTTGCAGCCTTACTACGATCTCATCAAGCTCTTTCAGAAAGGCTCGGTCTTCAGCACGACGACGACCTGGGTGTTCCGGGCCGGGCCAGTGGTCGGGCTGGTGACGGCGGTGATCGCGGTGCTGATGATCCCCCTGGCCGGCGCCACCGCGCCGCTCTCGTTCACCGGCGACTTCGTTCTTCTGGCGTACCTGCTCGGCCTGGGCCGGTTTTTCACCGCTTCGGCGGCCCTGGACACCGGCTCCCCCTTCGAGGGAATGGGCGCGGCGCGCGAAGTCACTTTCGCCTGCCTCGCGGAACCGGCGTTCTTCCTGGGAATGCTCGTCCTCGCCAAACTTTCCGGGTCGCTTCAATTGGCGGACATGCTCGGCAGCTCGCTCGCGTCGCACTGGACCGCCGACGGGGAATCGCTCGTCTTGGTCTTGCTCAGTTGGTTCATCATCCTGCTGGCGGAGAACTCACGCATCCCTTTTGATGATCCGAACACCCACCTGGAGCTAACCATGATCCACGAGGTCATGGTCCTGGACCACGGCGGCCCTGCCTTCGGCATGATTCTCTATGGCGCGGCGCTGAAGCTGTTCGTCTTCGGTGCGCTGGTGGTCCGCCTGGCCTTCCCTCGGACGGGAGGCTCTCCGTGGCTGGACTGGCCCATCTTCGTCGGAGGGATGCTCGTCGTCGCGGTGGCGATCGGGGTCGTGGAATCGATCATGGCACGCCTGCGTATGACGCACGTTCCGGTCCTCCTCGTCGCCGCCTGCTTGTTGTCGGGCTTTGGCATCATCCTGCTGGTGAGGTGAACCGATGGTCCCGCTTCTTGATCCCTTGTTGATCGTGGCCCTGACGCTCAACTTCGTCGCCCTGGGGGTGAGCCGGATTCGCGGGGTCATCAACGCGGTTGCGCTCCAGGGGGTGCTGCTGGGGATCCTCGCCCTGTTCGTTCATCCTGCGATCGGCACTCGCGTCATCTTGCTGGTCGCTGTGACCGTCGGCTTGAAGGGATTCGTGATTCCGAGGTACCTCGTTCACGCCTTGCGCGAGGCGAACATCCAGGATGAGGTCAAGCCGGGCGTCGGTAGCTTCATGGGTTCCCTCTCGCTCGGGGCGGTCGGCACCGGCCTGGCAATGGTGTTCTCGGATACGCTCCCTCTGGCCGAACAGCACAAGCACTTGCTGCTGGTGCCGGCCTCCCTCGCGACGGTTTGGACCGGCTTCCTCATGCTGACGACGCGCAAGCGGGCGATCATGCAGGTGCTGGGCTACCTGCTCCTGGAGAACGGGATTTTCATGTTCGGCCTCCTGTTGCTCGAAGCGACTCCGTTCCTCGTCGAGGTCGGCATCCTGCTGGACCTGTTCACCGGCGTGTTCGTGATGGCCATCATCATCCACCACATCAGCCGGGAGTTCGCCTCAACCAGCACGGAGCATCTGACGGAGTTGAAGGGGTAACATGACACTTGCGTTAATACTCGTTCCCCTGGTGGCGGCGGCACTGGTGTTCGCCGTCCCCGCGAATCGTTGGCGACCTTGGCTGATGCCAGTTGCCTCCCTGGGGCACTCGATCTTGGTCGTGTTTGCCTTGCAAGGTCCGCCCGTACGCGCCCTGGGCGGCTGGCTGGTCCTCGACCCGCTCGGCAAGATCTTCCTTGGGTTTGTGAGCGTGCTGTTTTTCATTTGTTCAATTTACACAGCCCGTTATTTGAACCTGGGGCATGAAAGGCCCAATCGAATCTTCTGCGTTTGTTTTCTGCTCTCGTTATCGATGATGACGCTGGTGATTCTGTCCCATCATCTTGGTCTGATGTGGGTGGGGATGGAAGCGACGACGCTGGCAATGGCGCCAAACATCTATTTCTATCACACGCCCCGGTCGCTGGAAGCGACCTGGAAGTATCTTCTCATCTGCTCGGTAGGGATTGCCATGGCTTTGTTTGGGTTGTTTTTCCTGGCCTATGCCACCTTGCACACCAGCCTCGAACCGACACTCCTTTTGGATGATCTGGTCCAGCATGCTCCCGAGCTTTCCCACCCCTGGTTGCGGGCGGCCTTTGTCTTGGTTCTGGTCGGCTTCGGCACCAAGATGGGGCTGGCCCCGATGCACACCTGGCTGCCGGATGCGCATGGGGAAGCACCCGCACCGGTGTCCGCGATGCTTTCCGGAGCGCTTTTACCGTGCGCCTTTCTGGCGATCCTTCGCGTATTCCACATATGCAATGCCGCCGGTGAAGGGGCCTTCAGCCGGGAGATCATGGTTGTGCTCGGGCTGTTCTCCATGGCCATTGGTGCCATTTTCATGACCGGCCAGCGCGATTTGAAACGACTGCTGGCTTACTCGAGTGTCGAGCACATGGGCATCCTGGTTTTCGGCATCGGCATCGGCGGGCTGGCCGTTTTTGGAGCTTTGTTGCACGTACTCAACAACGGGCTGACCAAGGTCGCGCTTTTCCTCTCCGCTGGCAATATCCAGAGTGCTTATGGAAGCAGATCGACCGAGGATGTAAGCGGTGCGATCCGCCGATTACCGATTACGGGAACACTTTTCTTGGCCGGCTTTTTCGCGATTACCGGCTCGCCCCCTTTTGGGCCGTTTCTGAGCGAATTTACCATCGTGAACGCTGCTCTAGGCAGGGATCAATTCCTTGCGGGCGCTCTGTTTCTGCTGCTCCTGGCTATTGTGTTTATCGGCATGGGATCCACCATCATTCCGGTCGTTCAAGGCGATCCCCCAGAAGCAGCCGCGCAGCCGGGGTTTCGAGACGGCTTCTTGACCAGCGCTCCCATCCTGGTATCCCTGGCGCTCGTGCTGCTTCTGGGCGTCTACATCCCGCCTCCTCTGGAATCGCTCCTGCGCGAGGCCGCCGCTTTCTTGGAGGTGAAGCGATGAACAGCCAGGGGTTCGCGGCTTTGCACGCGGGGCAAGCGATCCCACGGGGACAGGTTCCGCAAATGCCATTTGCCGACTTTCGCGGGTCGATCGTGGACGCCGTGGCCGGCGGTCAGAGAGTCGCCGCCCTCTTCGGGGACGTTGCCGACTCGACCGGAAACGTCGACCTCTACGCCGTCCTCGCCGACAGCAGCCGCGCGCTCGTGCGTGTCGGCAAGACGACCTTGGACTCGGACCGTTTCCCATCGCTGACCCCGGACTGCCCGCCGGTCCACCTCTTCGAGCGGGAACTCGCCGAGCAGTACGGGGTCCGGCCCGACGGGCATCCCTGGTTCAAGCCGGTTCGCTTTCACAGCTCGTACCGCCCCGGCCACGATGCATGGGACAGGAAGCCGGGCGAACATCCCGTCATCGGCGTCACCGATTTTTACCGGGTTGAAGGGGAGGAAATCCACGAAGTCGCGGTCGGTCCCATTCACGCCGGCGTCATCGAACCGGGACATTTCCGCTTCCAGTGCCACGGCGAGCAGGTCTTCCACCTGGAGATCTCGCTGGGCTATCAGCATCGAGGAGCCGAGCGAACGCTGGCCGGCGGGCCGGACAAGCGCACGATCCACATGATGGAGCAAGTGGCGGGCGACACCTCGGTGGGCCACGCGACCGCGTACTGCCAGGCCGTCGAGGCGCTGGCCGGGGTCGAACCGTCGCTCCGTGCCCAGGTGCTGCGCGGCGTCGCCCTCGAGCTCGAACGCCTGGCCAATCATACCGGCGACCTGGGAGCACTGGCCGGTGACGTCGGGTTCTTGCCGACCGCCTCCTACTGTGGGCGCCTCCGGGGCGATTTCCTCAACCTGACCGCTCTCCTGTGTGGCAGCCGCTTCGGCCGTGGCATGGTCCGGCCGGGCGGGGTCGGGTTCGACATGGACGCCGGCCGGATCAAGCAGTGCCTGGAACGCATCGAAGCCGCGGTCCGCGACGTCGCCAATGCCGCCAACCTGCTCTGGAACTCCGCGTCGGTCCAGGCCCGGTTCGAGGGTACCGGAGCGGTCTCGCAGGACACTTGCCTGGCCTTGGGAATGGTCGGCCCCGCGGCTCGCGCCTGCGGAGTGGATTGTGATGTCCGCCGCGATTTCCCCACCGGCATCTTCCAGTTCACTCTGCTGCCGGTTTCGTCCTGGACGACCGGCGATGTCTTCGGCCGCGCCTACGTGCGCTGGCTGGAAATCCAACGGTCGGTGGCGTTCATCATCGACCAGCTCCAGGCCTTCCCCGACGGGCCCATTCGCGCGGACGTCGGACCTTTGAAACCCGACCATCTGGTGGTTTCGCTCGCGGAAGGCTGGCGCGGCGAAATCTGCCATGTGGCCCTGACCGATGGCCACGGCCAGTTCTCCCGGTACAAGATCGTCGACCCCTCGTTTCACAACTGGATGGGGCTGGCGATGGCGCTGCGAGACCAGCAGATCTCGGACTTCCCGGTGTGCAACAAGAGCTTCAACCTCTCCTACTGCGGGCACGACCTCTAAGCCGAGGGACCGTTCATGCTCAGTATCATTCGCGAGCGCGTCCGCCAGGGACACCGCACGATCGCCTATCCGGCGGCCAAGCCGCCCCCGCTCCCCGATCGCTTCCGCGGCTTGCCCGTGCTCGACGAATCGAAGTGCCCGGACGGCTGCCACGCCTGCGCTCTTGCTTGCCCTACCGACGCCATCGCTCGCGACGACCAGGGCCTCCGGTTGGACCTGGGCCGGTGCCTCTTCTGCACCGACTGCGTCGATGCGTGCCCCGAAGGCGCGATCCGCTTCACCCAGGACTATCGCCTGGCCACGACGACCCGGGCTGACCTGGTCCTTCGGACCGGGCAGGAACTCAAGCTGGCGCAGCCCCTGGAACAGAAGATGCTTCGCCTTTTCGGCCTGTCGCTCAAGCTCCGCCAGGTCAGCGCCGGCGGCGATAACTCGTCCGAGGCCGACCTGAACGTCCTGGGCACCATCGTCTTTGACATCGGGCGCTTCGGTATCCAGTTCGTCGCTTCTCCCCGCCACGCCGACGGCATCGTGGTCACCGGGCCGGTCACCGAAAACATGAGGCTCGCGCTGCTCACCGCCTACGAGGCCACCCCCGCTCCCAAGCTGGTGATCGCCGTCGGCGCCGACGCCATCTCCGGCGGGATCTTCCGCGACCATCCCGAGGTCCACAACGGTGTCGAGGGCTTGCTGCCCGTCGACCTGTACATCCCGGGGAACCCCCCCCATCCCCTGACGATCCTCGACGGCTTCCTGCGCCTGCTCGGCCGGCTCGAGCGGAACGAGCCGCGGACGGTTCCGGTGACGGCGCAGCCCGATCCCGCACTCAGCGCAGCCCGCTCTTGATTCCCTCGTCTCATTCTCAACCGAGGAAGTTCGCGACAATGGAACAGATCACCTCCGAGGTTCCGCGTGGCACCCTGCTCAATCTCGGTCGCTACGCGCGCCACGACGTTCTTGCCGGGTTCCTGGTCTTCCTGATCGCTCTGCCACTCTGCCTCGGCATCGCGCTGGCCAGTGGCTATCCGGCCATCGCGGGGGTGTTCTCCGCCATCATCGGCGGCCTGCTCACGCCCTGGATCAGCAACTCCGAGCTGACGATCAAGGGGCCCGCGGCCGGCTTGATCGTGATCGCCCTGGGCGCGATCACCGAGTTCGGCGCGGTCTACGGGCCGGAGCGCGCCTACCGGCTGGTGCTGGGGGTCGGTGTCGCGGCGGGCGTGCTCCAGATCATCTTCGGCTTGACCCGCTCTGGAATCCTGGGCGAGTTCTTCCCCATCACCGTCGTGCACGGAATGCTCGCGGCCATCGGCGTCATCATCATGGCGAAGCAGGTTCACATCACGCTCGGCGTCACCGACGTGAAGGGTGATCCGCTCGCACTGCTGGCCGAGATCCCCCGGTCGCTGACCCGGCTGAACCCGGAAATCGCCGTCATCGGCGTGGTGAGCCTGTTGATCCTCTTCCTCCTGCCCCTGGTGCGCAATCGGTATGTCCGGATGATCCCCTCCCCGATGCTGGTCATCCTGGTTGCCGTCCCACTTGGGATCTTCTTCAACCTGGCCCACGAGCACACGTATTCCTTCGTTGCTCACAAGTATCCCCTGGGGGAGAAGTTCCTGGTCACAGTTCCGAACAACCTGTTCGCCGCGATCGCGTTCCCGGACTTCACGGCCTTGGCCACGCCCTCCGGCTGGAAGTGGGTGGTCTTCTTCGCCCTGATCGGCAGCCTCGAGTCGCTCCTGAGCGCCAAGGCCATCGACCTGATCGACCCCTGGAAACGCAAGACGAACATGAATCGCGATTTGCTGGCTGTCGGCCTCGGAAACACCGTCTCGGCGAGTCTCGGCGGCCTGCCGATGATCTCCGAGATCGTCCGGAGCAAGGCCAACGTCGATAACGGGGCCCGGACCCGGTTCGCCAACCTCTTCCACGGCCTGTTCTTGCTCGGGTTCGTGGCCCTGGTGCCAGGCCTGATCCACCGCATCCCCCTCGCCGCGCTCAGCGCGATGCTCGTCTATACCGGGTTCCGGCTGGCCTCTCCCCGTGAGTTCATCAGCGTGACTCGGATCGGCAAGGAGCAGTTGTTGATCTTCCTGGCGACGCTGGTCGGCGTGCTCGCCACCGACTTGCTCATCGGCGTGGCCATCGGGATCGCTGTGGAGCTGGCCATTCACCTGATCTACGGGGTGCCGCTCCGGTCGCTGTTCAAACCGTTTCTCGACATCGAGCCTCGCGACGATGGGACGTGCGTCATCCGGGCCGGGGGCTCGGCTATCTTCAGCAACTGGATCCCGTTCAAGCGTCAGATCGAGCACATCGGCCTGATCCAGCGGAACAATCTGGTCATCGACCTTTCGGAGACCAGGCTCGTCGACCACAGCGTGATGGAGAAGCTCCATGAGCTGCAGGAGGACTTCGAGCACGAGGGGCTGAGCCTGGAGCTGACCGGGCTGGAGTCGCACCGCAAGCTGTCGGAACACTTGTTTTCAGCGCGCCGTCGTGGGCTGGTCAGGATTCGACGGCTCACCATCGTCACCGAAACCCAGAAGGCCGAAGAGATCATCGGCCAACTGGTGCGGCTTGGCGCCTCGGGCTACACGATCACGGATTGCCGTGGAGCAGGCCGCACCGCGGTGAGCGAAGGCTCCGGCCCGAGAGGCTCCTTCGTGCGCATTGAGATGCTCGTGGCTGCCGAGAAATTCGAGAGCATGTTAAGCTGCATCAGTAAGCAGCTCCGTGCCGAAGTCCCGATTACTGTCTGTGCTGATACGGTCGACGTGATCCGAGGCGATCATTACTGACGCGAAACGAATCGCAGGCGGATGACACGCTTCGACGTTGTGCTCGAGGAGTCCGTGTCATGAGAGGTCCTCGGGGCGATCGTCAAGAACACCTCGGACTCTTCGTCGGCCTCGGACGGAGCCTCGCCCTGCCGAGAACTCACCTGAGGCGAACAACGGGTCGAAGTGCGAGAGGAACTGCAACTCATGAACACACGCCATCCTCCCCTGGCTCGCTCCATTCTCGATGTGATCGGCCGCACTCCGCTCGTCGAGCTGACTCGAAGCGTCGAGAGCCGTGGGCTGTCGGGCCGGCTGCTCGTGAAGCTGGAGTATTTCAGCCCCGGTGGAAGCAAGAAAGACAGGATCGCCCTGGAGATCATCCGGGAAGCCAGTGCCTCGGGAGAGCTGCGCCCCGGGCAGACCGTCGTCGAGCTGACCAACGGCAACACCGGCACGGGTCTGGCGGTCGTCTGCCGCGCCATGGGGCATCCCTTCGTCGCGTTGATCTCGCGCGGCAATTCTGTCGAGCGGGTTCGCCAGATGGAGGAGTTCGGGGCGGAGGTCATTGTCGTTGAACAGGCCGAGGGAGCTGTGGACGGCCAGGTCTCTGGCGAGGACCTGGCGCTTGTCGAGGCAAAAGCCGCGGAGATCGTGTCGCGGCGCGGCGCCTTCCGCGTCGATCAGTTCCGGCGCGAAGGCAACATTCTGGCCCATGAGCGGCACACGGGGCCGGAGATCTGGGCACAATCCCAGGGACAGATCGACGTCTTCGTGGACATGGTCGGAACCTGCGGCTCGTTCACCGGGGTGGCCCGGTTTTTGCGACGCCTCAACCCCACAGTCCGAACGTACGCCGTCGAACCGGCCGGCGCCGCGGTGCTGGGCGGAGGCTGCGTGAGCAACCCGCGGCACCGCATCCAGGGAGCCGGTTATGCGCGAACCGATCTCGAGCTGTTCGACAAGACTCTGGCCACAGGCTATATCGGTGACCGACGAGCAAGCGATCGCCGCGGCCCGCCACCTTGCGGCCGAGGAGGGCATCTTCGCCGGTTTCTCAACGGGTGCTCATCTTGCCGCGGCCTGGAGACTGCTTGCCGAGCGGGAGGCCGGGGCCACAATCGCATTTCTCGCCTGCGACAGCGGGCTCAAGTACTGGAGCACGGATCTTTTCCCCTGAGTCGCGCGCGGCTTCAGGAGAAAAGGCTGGCGTCGCTTTCGAGCGTCCGCCAGTGAACGAAATGGAGGTCGTCTCCGTGCCTCTTTTTCGATCTCGAGGGAGACACGTCATCATGAAGTCGCACACCGAATACCTGACCTTCAACATCCCGGCCCGGATGGACTTCCTCAACATCACTCCGAAGATCCACGAGATCGTTCGCAAGAGCGGGGTCCAGGAAGGCCTGGTCCTCGTCAACGCGATGCATATCACCGCATCTGTATTCATTAATGACGACGAATCGGGCCTGCACGAGGACTACAAGAAGTGGCTGGAGGAGCTGGCCCCGTTTGACGCCTCACCGCAACGGTACAGGCACAACCGGACGGGCGAGGATAACGCCGACGCCCACATGAAGCGGCAGGTCATGGGCCGGGAGGTCGTCGTGGCCATCACCAAGGGCAAGCTCGACTTCGGGCCATGGGAACAGATCTTCTACGGCGAGTTTGATGGGAGAAGAGCCAAGCGGGTGCTGGTCAAGGTCATTGGGGAGTAGGCTGAGGCAGGAGGACCAGACCCAGGTCGGGGCCCCGGCCACGAGGCCCTGGTGGTCTGCAATCTTCGCTTGGCGGGTTAGCAAGCGGCTCACGCATAAGAGAAAGAGAAAGAGAAAGATGAAGAGTAAGATCAGGAAGAGGACTAAGAGCAAGAGCAGGAGCAGGAACACGAGGTAGAGCAGGCCTTCCAGCATTCCTCGGGCGAGTGCATGAGGTCCGACTCTTAATCTTCATCGTGCTCTTAATTCTCTTCCTAATCGTAATCTTCCTCTTAATCTTTCTCTTCTTTGGAGACTTGCCGTGGCCAGTCTGCCGTCGGTCCTGTTGACCCTTCAATCGAAGGTTGACGGGACACTAGCTTAGGGCATGGCCAGCCGTTCAATGTCCCGTCTTAGAGCGACCTGGGATTGGCTTTGTTTTCGCCACTCCGTCCCGGACGCTTCTGACTTAAGTGCATGCGATTACTTGCTTTGCTCCGATTCCAAATTGGCTTTGTTCGGCGCTTTTTGTGGCGTGGCCACGTCGTCAGGATGGCTCTGCCCGCCACCATCGCCCTGTCCCGGTCGGTCTCCCGCGGACGTTCCCCTCGTGGGACAAGATTCCAATCTTGTCGTTCGTCGAATTCCTTATGACACGCTGGGAATTCTGTTCCACGCCCTGACCCAGTGTCAGCGCTGGCATCGGCTCGCTGCGTTCACCTTCATGGCAGCCACCCAAGTTCAGCTCGCACAGGCCAATCATCATGTGGCACTCGCCACCTGCCATCCGCCATACCCGACTCCGAGTTCGGCGACCCGGAATTGGGTCCGCTTGGCATGCGTTTGCCATCCAGTCGGCTTTGAGAGCGGCAGGGGCCAGCCGCTATCCGCCACCCAAGGAAAAAGAGAGGCCACGTTCGCTCTTGTGACCACGGTCGGGCCCCAACCGCGTCCTGCCAGATCGACCCCGGGTGAACCTGGCCGCGCTGCGGACCGTCAAGCTTTTGCCAGCCGTTCTTATCCGACTAATCGACAAGCCTTGCGCGAACCGCATGTCGGGCGGCCAGGTTTCCTCGAGTCAATGAGCATACACCCGCGCACCGCCGTTCGGCGTGGGTGACACGCGGGCTTGCTTCTCACACCGAATTGCCAAAGATGGTCGGCACGATCCCGACATACATAGTTTACGACACGATCGCCGGAATCTATTGAGCGTCTCCAGAAGAGTGAACTGAAGACGAGCTTGGTACTCAGCCTTCGGGCGGCGTCACCGCGCCGCGCAGCCGCCCAGGTTCGCCAGGTGGTGCACACCCAGACGCTCGGCGACTTCCCGCAACCGGGCTCGGCTGGCGGCGAAGAAACGGCTCAGCAACCAGCCCGCGGCCAGCTTCCGCAACCGCGCCTGCCAGTTCTCGGCGTTACTTCCCAGCCGCTCGAAGACCCCGGCTAGCTCACCGGAGATCTCGGCCTTGCCCGCGCCGAACAACCGCCCGGTGTACTCCACCAGGAGCACGTAATTGCCCAGCGAGAATCCTTCGATCATCCCTTCGCGTGCCGAATCCAGCCGTCTTCGATCCTCGACCGGACAGAGCCACAGCCCCTCCTCCAGGCCCGCCGCCGCAGTCGAGCCCGGGACGCTGCCTGCTTGGGCGGCGTTCAGGTCCTCGGTTCGTCCCTCTTCCTTGACATGCTCGCCCCGTTGCTTGATCGAGGTATGTGCGCTGGCCTCGGGAACCTCGGCGATGCCGGCGGCAACGGGGTTCAAATCGATGTAAGCACAGGTCGCCAGCAACGACTCCTCATCCATGTCCTTTTGGCTTTGCGGAGCGCGGGAGAAGAGTCGGTCGGTTGCAGAATTGATAATGAAACAATTCCAGGTTGATTTATAAAAAATCGGTTCCCCCTGGGGGGCGGGTAGCCGACCACCGTCGTTGGCTTTTTGTTTATGTCCGACCTTTCGACTTTCCGAGGAGGGCTGAAGAACTTCTCGGAAAGTCCGAGTTCCGAAAAATCGCCGCCCGAAGAAACAAGGTCTGGCAGGGTTTGAGCCTCGAACCCCCACCTCTCGGAAAGCATAAGCTGATTACACACACTTGCATGTGAGCATGCAAAAGCATCAGCCTTGAATGAATAGCAGGCAAGAGGTCTTCGCCCGCACAATCCCAGGCTTCTTCCCGGCTGTCACTGCTTGTCGAGCGACCCAGGTTACCGTGCAAACGCCTAGTACTGCAATTCAGACGTAAGCCGGCGGGGCGGCACCAGTGCCTAGGACGCCGCTAGGCGCGCCGCGGGCTGAACTTCTGCGGTTCCCTGCGTTTTCTCGCTTCGCCCCTCTCGTGGCATCCTG
>JBEKTN010000183.1:0-15960 GCA_049516015.1 Isosphaeraceae bacterium
CGTGGGAAACATCCGGACCAGGTCACTCGCCGGGAAGATTGCAGAAATGAGTTCCGTAAGGTCAGACCGCGGTGTCCTCGTGACGGGGGCGACCGGGCTGCTGGGCAGCCATCTTGCCGAGAAGCTGATTGCCCAGGGGTACCTGGTCAGGGCCCTGGTCCGCCAGTCGGGCGACACGGGGTTCCTCAAGGGACTGGGCGTGGAGATCGAGCGCGGTGATCTCACCGATCCGACGATCTGCGATCGGGCGGTCCGCGATGTCTCCCTGGTCTTCCACTGCGCGGCGAAGGTCGGCGACTGGGGAAGCTGGAAGGAGTTTCAGGTGGGGGGGCTCGAGGCCACGCGCACGCTTGCCGAGGCGGCCGCACGCGCCGGGGTCGAGCGGTTCGTGCACATCAGCTCGACAAGCGCCTACGGTCATCCGCCGGATCAAACAACCCCGATCGACGAGACGGCTCCGCTGGGACAGAATGTCTGGGTCCTGGATCATTACACCCGCAGCAAGATCGAGTGCGAGCGGCTGCTCTGGGACATGGCCGCTTCCGGCCGCCTTCGCTTTCGCGGTGAGAATCGCCGGGGAGGGAAAAAGGGACATCACTAATATCGACCGTTTGTGAGGGCCGCGAGCCACGGGGACACGTACGTAAACGCTTGATGCAAGCGGCTTAGGGGCTAAGGAGTCGCTATTCAGTGGTGTTCCTTTTTCCCTCCCCAGGCACGACTACGAAGACGAGCTATTCCAGGTGATCGCCACCAAGGACGCCTGGCACCAGTTCCAGTGCCCGGTTCTCTGGGATGAGATGATCGACCACTGGTTGGGAGCGACCCCAGAGGATGATCGCTGGCTGGCGGAGTATTCTCTGGCGTCAGGAAGGTATCCCGGGTGAGGGAACCTCAGGACCTGACCGGCTCGGGCGAGTCGGAACGTTCCCAGTGCCGGTAGCCGCCCAGGCGGTCGCGCCACTGGACCGCCCCCGAAATCGTGGTATCATCCCCGTGATGAGCTGCCGGACTCGTTCCCGTTCCCGCCGCGATCAAGATCAGTGTCCCGCATCCTGTCGTTTATCCAGCAATTTCGCCTGTGAATTCGACACCGAGGTGTCCGGACACCCCGTCGCATGAGCAACTTGCACAATGAACAACCAGCCAATCCTTCCCGGGCCAAAGCAGGCCAGCCGTTGATCGTCTGCACGATGCTCGGCATCGCTCCCTCGTGGAAATGGTTCGCCCCGATTTTCGACCAGATCCGCTGGGAGTTTTACGGTGGCGACCCGCGGAACTGGCTCGAGCGAAAGATTACGCGGCCCGCCTTGGCTTCGTGGCGGTCGTGCTGGGAATCGGTCCAGTTCGCCCGGCGCCGGGATGCGGCTCTGGTGATCTCTCATGACGGGCGGGTCACGTCACGGGTCGCGGTTGTCGCGCGGATTCACAGATTGCGGGTCCCGCACGTGGCCTGGGGCTTCAATTTCACAACATTGCCGCAAGGACCGCAACGCCGCCTAATGGCCTCTGCCTTCACGCGAGTCGACCGGTTCATCGTTTACTCGACACTGGAGCGGTCGCTCTACGCGGAATATTTTAGAATCGACCCTCGGCGGATCGAAGTGGTGCTCTGGGGCGTGGGGTACCCCTTGGTCGATCCTCCGGACACAGCCGTCGAGCCACGCGATTACATTTGCACGCTGGGCGGGAACGGCCGCGATTATCGGACCTTGTTCGCCGCCATGGAGCGCCTGCCCGAGATCCCGCTGGTCGCGGTCCTCCGTCCCGAGAACGCCGCTGGCTTGAGGGTGCCGCCCAATGTCCGGCTTCACTACCTCATTCCAGGCGGCAAGGCTAATAACATCCTGGCATTTTCCCGGTTCATGGTGCTCCCCCTCGCCGGCGCGGACGTACCGTGCGGCCATGTCACGATGGTGGCAGCGATGTACCTGAAGAAGGCGATGGTGATCACCAATTCGCTGGGGGTCTCCGACTACGTGCAGGACGGCGTCAACAGCCTGCTCGTTCCGGTGGGCGACGCTGACGCTCTGGCCCAGCGGATTCGCGATCTCTGGAACGATCCCCAGCGGGCCGACCAGCTCGGCGCCGCGGGGCTCGCGTTCGCCCGGGCGAACTGCTCCGAGCAGCAGATCATCGACCATTTGAGAAGAGTGCTGCAGGAATACGGCCTGCCTACCTGAGCGCGTGGGTCTGTGGACCGGCCGGTCCATGGCCGGACCTTTTTCGAGGAAGCGCTTCGAGAGAGCCTCGACCTTGCAGAACGCTCGATCGTCGGTACTTTGTACCCAGATGCCGATTGGCTCGGCGGTAACCTCGCCCTCGCACGGAAAATGAAACAGCCTGCTGCTTTTGATCCCTCGTGTGTTCCGGCTCTTGGCGGATTGATACACTAGCAGTGATCTGGCGAACCGTCGTGCGCTCCATCGCGGCGACGATCAAGGTTTGGTCATCCCCTGGTTTTCCGGCGACGCGCGCGACCCTGATCAACCTGCCACACGCCAGTCCAGGTTCGCCGGTGGTGACTTTGCGGCGGAGCATCGCCTGGTGGTAATTTCTCGCTCTGCAGGATTGGACTTTCATGGTCTTACCGTTCTGGCTCGCGGCGATCGTGGTCGGTATCAACTTGCTGCTCTTGCCGTATCTCGGTCTGATCCTGGTGACAGCCCTGGCCGCGCTTTACTTCCGCCGGGTCGCGCGCAAGCCGGACGCTCCGAGGACGCGATTTCTGGTCGTGATTCCCGCACATGACGAGGAATCGGGGATCGCCGCGACGGTCCGAAGCTGCCTCTCGCTCGACTATCCCGAGAGCCTTTTCGAGGTGTTGGTGATCGCCGACAATTGCTCGGACGGTACCGCATCGATCGCCCGCCAGCAGGGGGCGACGGTCGTCGAACGGCAGGATCCGGACAAGAAGAGCAAGGGGCACGCGATCAAGTTCCTGATCGACCGCCTCCAGGAATCGGGGCAGTTCGCCCAGCTCGATGCAATCATCGTGATCGACGCTGACACGACGGTCAGCACCGATCTACTCCTGGCTTTTGCCGGCTCGATCGAAGCCGGTCAGGACTGGATTCAATGCTTCTATACCGTCGCCAACCCGGCTACCTCGTGGCGGACCCGGCTGATGGCCTATGCGTTCAGCCTGTTCAACGGCGTCACTCCCCTGGGTCAATCCGTCCTGGGGCTGAGCGCGGGCTTCAAGGGAAACGGTATGTGCTTCTCCACCCGCAGCTTGCAGCGAGTCCCGTGGAGGAGCTTTGGGCTAGTTGAGGACATGGAATACTCCTGGAACGTGCGGATCGCCGGAGGGAAAATCGCTTTCCTGCCCGACGTTCGGGTTCTGGGGGTCATGCTGGGGCAGGGTGGCAAGGCGGCTGCCTCGCAACGGCGGCGCTGGGAGTTCGGTCGCCGCGACGTCGGCCGACGGGTTCTGTCGCCCCTGCTTCGATCCACGCATCTGAACCTGACCGAGAAGTTCGCCTCCGTTCTCGAACTGACCATGCCTCCCATGGTTCTGATCCTCGTCTATTACCTCTGCGTTGTCGCGGCCAACCTCCTGGTATTGCTCGCAACTCAACACTCGGCGGGGCTCACTGCGCTCTTGATCGGCTCCAGTTTCCTCATGAGTCTGGCCTTGATGGTTCACGCGATCTGCCCGTTCCTCGTCTTCCAACTCGCGTGGAACTATTTGTTGACCTTGCTTTACCTGCCCGTTTACGCAGTCTGGAAGCTGCCGGCGATGTTCAAGGGACGGCCAACGCAGTGGGTTCGCACGGCCCGCGAGGAGCCCGTCAAGCCCTGAACCGGTTCTCGCGGCGCCGCTGGGACCCTGACAGCCAGCGCGATTGGTCCAGAACCAGGAACCGCCGCCAGTTCCTGGCTGGGCCTCCACAAAGGGAGATTTTCTTGCAGGCCGGAACCCGGCCCTATGCTGCATGACGACTATTTGCCGGCCGATCCGAGAATTCCGCAGAATCGTGGAGCGCGGAAAGCCCAAGACACGGTTATGGAAACGCTGCGCTGTCATGTGCTCTTGGATAGCAGCAGTAGACCCTGCTGCAATAATAAGAGTCTCCGGCCGAGTACCCGGCCGACGCCTCATCACAGTCGCGGAGAAAACAAGAGAAGCCGTGGCTCGAGTCCTAGGTCCTGACTGGCTTGAGCCGGAGGACGGCAACAAACCCCCCGACGCAGACGGGTGCTAGTATGGATTCAGGGCATTTCATTTCGCTGGCCTGAACCCCCGATCGACAATCACCCAACGGCCGAGGAGATCCGCCTGGGACCCTCGGCCGTATTGCTGCGCGGTCCGATTCCGGGTTTGCATCACCGCGTCGACAGCAGTAAGAATTTTCTGAGAAATTCCACTACCGTAGCGATACCGTTTCTGATTGCTTTTCATTGCCTCTGATTGTTGCATGCCGACTGTTTGATGAAATCGTAAGCAACTACCTGCTAATGACTTATGGCACGACACACAGCGCGTGCATTGCTGCAACAGCACAAGAGCTTGAGTGCGGCACTCGGGCTCAGGTGTCGTGCCAGCACGGGCCCAAACCCTTGCGAATCGACGAAAAAGTCGGTCTGATCTGCTAGATTGATCCGAGGATGCGGAACAGCGAAGAGACGATCTCGATGTGCATGTTCCGGGCCTCGATCCGTGACGATCGAAGGCCGATCGAAGGCGCTGCGACGCCGACAGGATCGCTCCGCCGGAAATGATCAAGCAAGCATTGACGGATCAGGCACAACTTTTCTCGTTTATGCGCCAAGTGAACCAGGAGTCCAGTCATGGCAGTTCGTGTTGGGATCAACGGCTTTGGTCGGATCGGTCGTCTCGTGTTTCGCGTGTTGGCTCAGCACCCCTCGGATTACGAGGTGGTGGCCATCAATGACCTTGCAGACCCCAAGAACCTTGCGATGCTGCTCAAATACGACAGCGTCCATGGAATATTTGAGGGAACAGTCCAGGCCGGCGAAAAGGCCCTGGTGGTCAACGGCAAGTCGATTCCCGTCCTCACCGAGAGAGACCCGGCCAACCTTCCCTGGAAGAACCTGGGATGCCAGGTCGCGCTCGAGTCGACGGGCTTCTTCACCAGCCGCGAGAAATTGCAGAAGCACCTCCACGCGGGTGCTGATCGGGTGATTCTGAGCGCTCCGGCCAAGGACAAGCTCGATGCGACCATCGTCCGGGGCGTCAACGATCATCTGCTGAAGTCCAGCATGAAGATCGTGTCCAACGCGTCCTGCACCACCAACTGCCTGGCGCCAATGGCGAAGATCCTCCATGAAACGTTCGGCATCGAGAAGGGTCTGATGACAACGATCCATGCCTACACGAATGATCAGCGTGTTGCCGACCAGATCCACGAGGACATGTACCGTTCCCGCGCGGCGGCGATCAACATGATCCCCACCAAGACGGGTGCCGCCAAGGCGGTCGGCGAGGTCATCCCCGAGCTGAACGGCAAGTTGACCGGATTCGCCGTTCGGGTTCCCGTGCCCGACGGGTCGCTGACGGATCTCACCGTAGTCTTGAAGAAGAACGTGACCAAAGAAGAGGTCAACGGGGCCTTCAAGACGGCCTCCGAGGGCCCGCTCAAGGGCATCCTGGAATACAACACCGACCCGATCGTCTCAGGCGACGTCATCGGCAACTCCCATTCCTGCATCTTCGTGCCCGAGCAGACCCTGGTGATCGAGGGCAATCTCGTCAAGGTCATTGGTTGGTACGACAACGAGTGGGGCTACTCGGTGCGTACCGCCGAGCTGATCGCCAAGCTGGGCGCTCTCTGAGCCGTCCTCACATCAAGTGGATACGCAATTCCGGCCCGGAGCGGCCAGACCCACGGAGTCGGTCGCTCCAGGCTTTTGCGCCATGATTCAGGGGTACATCGATGCCAAAACGAACGGTTCGCGACCTGGATGTTCGGGGTAAGAAAGTCCTCGTCCGCGTCGATTTCAATGTCCCGCAGACCGAGTCGGGCGACGTCGCCGACGATCGTCGCATCCGCGCAGCGCTGCCAACCCTCAATGATGTCCTGAACCGGGGCGGCAGCCTGATCCTGGTCAGCCATCTGGGTCGTCCTTCCGGCGACCCGGCCGCCGACGCCCCTTTCCGCCTGAACGCGGTGGCCGCCCGCCTGGGAGAGTTGATTGGCCGTGCGGTCAAGAAGACCGACGACACCGTCGGGCCGCAGGCTCAGGCAGCTTGCGCTGACCTTGCCCCGGGCGAAATCGTGGTTCTCGAGAACGTGCGTTTCAACAAGGGTGAGAAGAAGGGCGACCCCGCGTTCGCCAAGCAGATGGCCGCCCTGGCGGACGCCTATGTCAATGACGCCTTCGGTACTTGCCACCGGGACGAGGCTTCCATGGTTGCGGTGCCCGAGCAATTCCCCGCCGACAGACGGGCCATTGGCTTTCTGGTCGAGAAGGAATTGCAAATCCTCGACACGCTCCTGAGCCACCCCAAGAGTCCCTATGTGGCCGTCATGGGCGGAGCCAAGGTTTCCGACAAGATCCTGGTCATCGAGAGCCTGCTCAAGAAAGTTGACAAGCTCTTGATCGGCGGCGCCATGACCTACACGTTTCTCAAGGCCCAGGGCCACTCGGTGGGCCAGAGCAAGGTTGAGGCCGACAAGCTGGACGTGGCCCGTCATGTCCTGCAACTCGCCGGATCGAAGCTCGTCTTGCCGGTCGATCATCTCGTCGCCTCAAAGCCCGAGGCGGGCGCGGAGACCAAGGTGGTCGAAGGGCCTACCATCCCCGACGGCTGGTTCGGCATGGATATCGGTCCCAAGACCATCGAGCTCTATTCCAGCATCATCAAGGATGCTGGAACGGTCATCTGGAACGGGCCGATGGGCAAGTTCGAGGTCGCGGCGTTCGCCACGGGAACCAAGGCGATTGCGCAGGCCCTGGCCGACTCTCATGGTGTGACCGCCGTCGGTGGGGGAGAGTCTGCCGAAGCCGTCGAGAAATTCGGCCTCGCCGACAAGGTCAGTCACGTCTCGACTGGCGGCGGGGCCTTCCTCGAATCTCTTGAAGGCAAGTCATTCAACTCGCTCAAGGTCATCCCCGACCGCTGAGCCCGTCCACGAGACCAGAGCAGGCCGTCTCCGAGCGATTTGCTCAGCGGCGGCCGCGCTCGTCTTTTCGGTTCGGTCGGAGCTCGCATCAAGACGGCTCAGCGCGTTTCCGGCGGAGCGCCAACGACGATTTGCTTGAGTTCGCTGTAAACTCCGACCGGAACGCCCACGAATGTCGCCGCGGCTGTCTTCACAATCTTGTTGTCGCCGGATGATTCCCAGTAGTCTCGAGGCTTCGACAGGAGGGGATGGCGGTCCACGTAACTGACCGTCTTGGGAGTTGGTGCTGCAGCGACCGTCCCGTTGGGATCGGTTGTTCCGGAAAGTCCGGGCTCGGGGGCGGCCCGGCGCGAATTCGTCGCCTGACACCCCGCGATCGCGACGGCAACGAGCAGGACTCCTACGACCTTCACCCAGAGATATCGGCGCATCGTGAACCATCCTTTCCCACGGGAATCAGCGGTCCCTGCCCTTATCCCGCAACGAACCCTCGATAATGCACTCGAGCATACCCGACAATCCGGCCGGCGGCGGTCATTTTCGCCGGGCGAGAAGTCCGAAGATGACGCACCAGAAGGGAGTACCGTCCAGCGCGATCATGCAAGACTGTCCGATCCGGAAAGAGTTACCGAGAAGATGGGCCAGGCGGTGGGTTGCTTGAGAACCGGCCGCCCACCTAAACTCAGGCAAGAGGAACGGACACGCGATCGGAGGCGGAAGCCGCGGAAAAACGAAACCAAGCGGTTCCCGGCAGAGCGAGTGTTGTTCTGAAGAAGGGTCGTCCATGAATCGCTACAACCGCGACAGGGAACTTGTTGCACCGTGCGACACGGACTTCGAGTACGTCGCGTTTGACCTCGAGACGACTGGACTGGTAGCCCAGCGGGACAGGGTGGTGGAGATCGGTGCCGTCCGATTCCGCCGGTCGGGACAGGTGACCGGCCAGTTCGAGCAACTGGTCAATCCCGGCCGGCCGATGTCGCCGGCTGCCCAGGCCATTCACGGCATTGCGGACGCAGATCTCGCGAATGCCCCACCGGCGCGGGAGGTGCTGCCGCGCTTCCTTGCCTTCCTCGGGGATGCGCGGAGCACGGGTCTGGTCGCGCATAACGCCAGCTTCGACGCAGGGTTTCTGGGAAGCGAATTGCGGCGGGCGGGTTACTCGCATCCTGACCATAGCGTCTTCGATACGCTGTCGCTGGCTCGACTTCGCCGTCCCGAACTGCGCAGCCATCGTCTCGACTGCCTGGTGACCGCTCTCGGTCTGCAATCCGGGCCGACGCATCGAGCCCTGGCGGACGCCTTTTGTGTCAAGGATCTCTGGATCGGGCTGCACGGACCCGCCACGCCCGGCGAGCTGCTTGTTTCTTACCCCATCCATGACCCCCAGGAAGCCTCTCCGCCTCCGCACGGCTGGAATATGCTCGATCAAGCAATCGCCTCGGGCCGGTCAGTCCGGATCACATACGACGGCGGAACGCGCGGGATTTCCCCTCGCTCGATCACCCCGCGCCGCTTCCAGCAAAAAGGGGGCGTGGCGTACGTGGTGGCATACTGCCATCTGGACTCTCTGGAGAAATCGTTTCGGCTGGATCGGATCCGGCACTGCGAGGTCCTGGCCGCAGCCGAACCTTGCGGTCACCATGTTGATCCAGAGACGATGAACCGATAGACTACGTGACGAATAGTCAAAGCAGACTTCAACGAGGTAGCTGAAATGCGAAAGGCTATCTTCCTGATCGCGATCGGAGCGATTTACCGCCTGGTTCCCCACCCCTGGAATCTCGTCCCGATAGGCGCGCTGTCGTTGTATGCTGGAGCCAGCCTCCCCCGTCGCTGGGCCTGGGCTGTCCCCGTCACGGCCATGGGGCTTTCCGACCTGGTGATCGACTACGCGATCGGCCGCCCCTTCTTGACCTCTCTCGGTGGATCATTTACGCCAGCTTCGCACTGACAACCCTGATGGGCCCGCTGGCAAGGCGTCCCAAGGTTGGCCCGTGGCTCTTGCCGGTGCTCTCGCTGTCAGCCTCGGCTCTCTTCTTCCTGACCAGCAACTTTGGAGCCTGGCTGGTCCCCGAGATGAACTATCCCCGCAACCTCGCCGGATTGCTCTCCTGCTACGTCGCCGGGATTCCGTTCATCCACCAGACGATCCTGGCCGACCTGGCGGGCACCGCCGTCCTGTTTGGATTGGAAGCGATCCTCGAGCGAGCCCATCGCCTGCTGCCGGCGCGTGGGGCGTCGCTCGAGCCGGTCGAAAGCCATCCGGCTGCCTGAGACCGATCAACATGGCACAGTTGCTCGTGAGCGTCCGATCGGCCGATGAAGCTCGAACGGCGCTCGCTGGTGGTGCGTCGATCATCGATGTCAAGGAACCCGACCACGGATCGCTCGGGCAGGCACCGTGGTCAGTCTGGCGGGACGTCCACACGGTGGTTTCGACGGCAGCCCCGATCAGCGTGGCCCTCGGGGAGCTTCCGGACTGGCTGGCCCCTCATTGTCCAGTCCCCCCCTCGCAGGCGTGGACCGGCATTTCGTTTTGCAAGCTGGGCCTTGCCGGAACCGACGTGAACTGGCAAGAGGCATGGCGAGCAGTGCGGTCTCGGCTTGACGACAACAACGGCCCGGCGTGGATTGCCGTGATCTATGCCGACTGGCAAAGCGCTCGAGCGCCTGATCCAGAGTCCATTCTGGAGCAGGCGATCAGGACCGATCGCATCGTCGGCGTACTGGTGGACACCTGGGACAAGACTCGGCCGATCGAGCTCGATGAGCGTTGGGTTTCGCGGGCCGTGCGAGTCCGACAAGCCGGCAAGCTGGTGGCGATGGCCGGCGGGCTCGATTGCCGATCGATCGCAACTCTCGGCCAGATTGCTCCGGACATCGTCGCCGTTCGGGGCGCGGCATGCGTCGATGGCAATCGCCGGTCGGCCATCGACCTTGGCCGGGTCGCCGATCTGACCCGGATCGTGAAAGCCCTGCCGGCTCGGCCGGACGCGGACCGGAGATTCTTGTCAGTCAGGGAGCAAGGGCCGCGTGCCGGCCTCTTCACGTGATCACGAACCAACGTCGAACTGCACGCCCTGCGCGAGTGGAATCGCCGAGCCGTAATTGATGGTGCAGGTCTGCCTGCGCATGTAGGTTTTCCAGGCGTCCGAGCCCGCCTCGCGGCCTCCTCCGGTGGCCTTCTCGCCACCGAAGGCTCCGCCAATTTCCGCGCCCGAGGTGCCGATGTTCACGTTGGCGATCCCGCAGTCTGACCCCTCGGGCGACAGGAACTGCTCGGCCTCACGCAGGTCGCGGGTGAAGACGGCTGACGAGAGGCCTTGCTCCACGCTGTTCTGAATGGCGATCGCCTCGTCGAGCTCCACGTACTTCATCACGTACAGGATCGGCGCGAACGTTTCCTGGGCCGCGATCGGCATTCCCGGACGGGCCGTCGCGATTGCTGGTTCGACGAAATAGCCGGGACGATCGAGCCGGCGCCCGCCGCAGACGACCTCGCCTCCCTGGGCCTTTGCCGCCTCGAGCGCGGCCAGCATCTGATCGACGGCCGCTTCATGGATCAGTGGACCCACGAGCACGCCGTTCTTCCAGGGATCACCGATCGGCAGGCTGCGGTAAGCCGCGATCAGCCGTTCGAGAAAGACATCGTGGAGCGATTCGTGCACGATCAATCGCCGGGCTGTCGTGCACCGCTGGCCGGCCGTGCCCACGGCCGCGAACACGGTGCCGCGTACAGCCATCTCGATGTCCGCGCTGGGAGTGATGATGATGGCGTTGTTACCACCCAGCTCCAGGAGTGTCCGACCCAGCCGCTTGCCTACCACCTCGGCAACCCGACGGCCCATCCGGCAGCTTCCGGTCGCCGAGATCAGAGGCAGCCGGTCGTCCCTGGCCATCCGCTCGCCAGTCTCCTCGGCGTCGCCTGCGCACAGGTTGAACACGCCCGGGTAGCCTCCCTCCGCGGCCACCCGGCGGACAATCCGCTGGATGGCGATGGCCGTCAATGGCGCTAGAGGTGAGGGCTTCCAGATCATGGTGTCGCCGCAGACCGCCGCGATCATCGCGTTCCATGCCCAGACCGCGGCCGGGAAGTTGAAGGCGGTGATGATGCCGATCGGACCCAGGGAATGCCACTGCTCGATCATCCGGTGCCTGGGCCGCTCGCTGGCGATCGTCAAACCGTGAAGCTGGCGCGACAGGCCCACGGAGAAGTCGCACATGTCGATCATCTCCTGAACCTCGCCCTCGCCCTCCGAACGGATCTTGCCGGTCTCCAGCGTGATCAGCAAGCCCAGGTCGGCCTTGCGCTCGCGCAGGGCCAGCCCGATGCGACGAACCAGCTCACCCCGAACCGGAGGGGGAACCGTGCGCCAGGTCGCGAATGTGTCGATGGCCCTATCGACGACCCGATCGTAAGACTTTGCCGTCGCCATCACGACCCGGCCCAGCGGCTCACCGGCCGCCGGGTTGATCGAGGCCAGCTCTCTGCCACCGGTATCCTCGATCCACGAGGCATCACACGCACCGCTGTTGACCTCGGCCAGACCGAGGCGGCGAAATAGATCTTCCGTCATGGCGACTCCCTTGCTTCGTCAGGATCCGGCTGCACAATCCGAGTCTATTCTATCGCCAGGTGAGCCGGACCAGAAAACCCCGTGTTGATCGGCAAGCCAAGGTCACGGACAATGAGACTGCTGGTTCGGGATGGCATTCCCCCTTCGAGGCCTTGATGTCGCGGCGCTGCCGGCTGAAACGTGTCGTCCCCTTTCGCCAGGGAACCTTCTCCTTTGTGGAAAGATCCCGCCGCCGCGAGCGCTGGTTCAAGCTGGCCATCGTCGCCACAACCCTCGTGGTCGTCGCCGCTCTGATCGCCGCGGCACCCCGCGGTCGCTACCTGGTGGTGAGCCTGGCCGACAGGTCGCGCCGGCTTGCCTGGCAGGCTGTCGGCGTTCCGCCCGACCGGTCCGAGATCGACGCCGAGTGGGCCAGGTATCGGCAGCAGGGAATCGTCGATTCGCTCCGGGAGTTTCCGAAGGTCTTTGCCGAGATTGATCCTCCGCTGCAACGGTTGATGAAGTATGCCGGCAACGACCCGGAAACGGGGATTCTGCGGTGGGGCAATTTCTCGCAGACCCTCCTTCTGCCCTCAACGGTATTCCTGCCCGATGACACCGGGCGATCCTACCGGCTGCGTCCCAACACGCGTTCGGTCTGGCTGAGAAACCTGACGATCCAGCGCATTCCGCTGACGTTCTTCCTGGTTCCCGACGGTCCGGACCTGGGCGAGGCGATGCGGGGTACGGCAGCCGTGCGGGTCGAAGGGTCCGTCCAGACGACCAATTCGTGGGGCCTGCGCGGGCCCGAGCCCGATCCCTCGGCTCCACTCCGCGGCATCGTGCTAGGAGACTCGTTCATGCAAGGGCTCTTCATCGGCGACGACCAGACGCCGCCGGAAAGCCTGCGCCGATATCTTCAAAAGCAACTGAAGACCAGGGTCTCGGTCCTCAATACCGGCCATCTCGGATATTCACCCGAGCAGGAATACTACACGTTGCTCGAGTACGCCGAGCGGTTCCATCCGCGGTTCGTCGTGCTCAGTCTCTTCGCCAACGACTTTGGCGGCGTCTTCGAGGTCGCCGCCGGCAAGGGGGGCGACTGGCCGGAAGGCAAGTACTGGCTGGGTCAGATCACTCAGTATTGCCGCGGCCGGGGCATTGTGGCCCTCACCATCCCGGCTCCGCTGGAAAGCCAGATCAACGCCCGGCGGTTCGCCGGCAACTACCCCGGAAAGGTCTCGAACATCCTGGAATCTGCCGGCATCGAATTTCTCGACCCGATCGAGAGCTTCGTCAACGAGCACCTCGCGCGCGTGCTCGAGGGAACGCGCGCAGGGAACCGCCCCACGACGAGCCCGCTGTTCAACGGCGTGATCGCCGATGGCCACTTCTCGGCAATCGGCTCGGAATTGTGGGCCGCGGAGGTGGGCCAGCGCCTGGCGCTCTTGCTCGAGAAAGCTCAACCCGACAAACCCTCGTGACCTGGGATGCCGTATGGCCCTGAAATCCATCCACCGGCGAACCGCGTCACGCTGCAACGACTTTCTCAGGCTGCCAGGCTGGCTGGCTGGCGAGACCCGCCATGCCAGGCCAGCCCAAAGGTGCTTCGGCTTCCTGGAGCGATCCCAGCGGCTGGCAAGACGGTTCAAGGCCGCGATCCTGCTAGGTACGTTTCTCATAGTCGTCGTAACCCTGGCTTCGTCGTCGTCGGGACGATACCTGGTTGGCTGGCTGGCAACACGCTCGCGCTGGGCCGTACTCCAGGGAATCGGCATCCCTCCCGGTCGCGATGAGATCGACGCCGACTGGAGGCGCAGGCGGCTCCACGACATCGGGCAAACCCGCGGGAAGCTACGATCGACCTACGCCGAGTACGATCCGGCCATGCGCAGGCTGCTGGACTACGCCGGTCTCGACCCCGATCATGCGCTCTTGCGCTGGGGTAATTTCGATCGTACCCTGTACCTGCCCTCCACCGTCTTTATGCCCGACGACACGGGACGATCCTATCGTTTCCGGCCAAGTATGCGGTCCATCTGGGTTCGCAACCTCAGGCTCAAGGGCGGCATCCTGGCTTATTTTCCCGTGCCCCTCGGGCCTCGGCTCGACGAGATCGTCGAGGGTACGGGCGCCCTGTTAGTCTCGACCTCGGTGCAGACGACCAATTCCTGGGGCCTGCGCGGCCCAGAGCCTGACACCGAAGCGCCCTTGCGGGGCATCGTCCTGGGTGATTCCTACATGCAGGGACTTTTCGTGGGTGACGACCAGACGCCCAGCGAATACCTGAAGCGTCATCTCTCCCGCAACCTGAAAGCCCGCGTCGAGGTCCTCAATGCCGGCCACCTCGGCTACTCGCCCGAGCAGGAATACTACACGCTCCGAGAATACGCTGACCGGTTCCGTCCGCGGTTCGTCGTGCTCAGTCTCTTCGCCAATGACTTTGGCGATCTCTTCGAGGTTCTTGAAGGAAAGGGCGACTGGGAAGAGGGCAAGTACTGGCTGGGCCAGATTACCCAGTTCTGTCGAATGAGGGGGCTCATCTGCCTGATAGTTCCCGCTCCCTGGGTCAACCAACTCGAGGGCCAGCGCAAGGCTGGATTCTATCCGGGCATGATCTCGAACATCCTGGAATCCACGGGCCAGTCCTACCTGGACCCGTTCGAGGACTTCGCCACCGAGCTGCTGCGGCTTACCACACAGCTCCGGCGCGAAGGAAAGCCGACCTCTCCCAACCCGCTCTTCAACGGTTCACTCGGCGACGGCCACTTCTCGCCTCTGGGCTGCGATGTCTGGGCGCGGGCCGTCGCCAAACGGCTCGGCCTGCTGCTTGGCGACGAGAGGATCGAGAAGGAAATCTCGCACTGAGCCGTATAACGCACTTTACGCGCGGGTCGTGACAGGGAGATGTCGCCCTTGAGAGGAAATCTTGCCTTTATTGCCGCTGTTCGCGGTCTTGTTGGCTGAGAGGAACAAGCTGAAGCTGGCCGCCTGAGACATGAATATCACCGGCGTCCTTTCGACGACTGAGGGAGTGGGATTCGAGGCTGGAGTGAGATGGCTATTCGGAGGAAGATCTGTTTCGCTTCCTCGCCGGGGTCTCACGGGTAGCCTTGGCGAAGAACGCGTCGTACCAGAGATCGACGGCTTCGACGATCTCGTCTATCGCCTAGGTGTTAAGCGGGCGACAGGAAGCCTCGCCGTGCTGGACGAGCTCAAAGTTACCCCCGGATGAGACGACCGGCTCCACTGCCCAGGTGTACCAGCCCTCGTTGTTCACCATCGTAAAGAAGAAGAGCACGACGGGGAATGGGAAGGGCCCGTGCCGCAACATCTTTTGCATGCTGGGGTAGAGGACCTTGTTGGCGTGATCGGCGGTCGCCGCCGTCCGTCCGCCCCTGAGCTCGACGCCGAATTTTCGGTGTCCTTCCTTGTCCTCCAGATTCAGCGTAACCCACAGGTCGACGCCGAAGTCGGCCGTCTCTTCCGTGATGATCAGGTCGTCACGCCGTGTCAGGTAGACCACGGCCAAGGCGCGAACGCGCTCGGCGATGAATCGCTGCTGCTGGGTGGTTTTTTGTGCCATCGGTCACGCCTCAGAGAACGAATGCGGACGTCTTCATTTTTGAACTGGGGGACAACGTCCTCCAGTAGGCCAGGCCCTCGTCACGAAAGACTCTCAGATTACCGCGGTCGAGAGGGAACCTCGTTGGGATCGAGGAAATACCACCCGTCAAATTCCCGTGGACTGATACGATGTAGGCCACCTCAGCCTTTTCGTCGATGCCGATGAGATACGTGGGGATGGGGCAACGGATCATGAAACGCACGTCTTGGGCTTTTAGCTGAACCTTGAGGTCAGCCATCCCTTTCTTACCGTCGGAGCGAGTTGATTTCACCTGGGCCAGAAAGGTGGAGAAAGGTGAAGGTGGAAAGGTGAGGTGGGTGAAGGTGACAGCCACCAAATCTGGAGAATCCAGATAATGCAGGTAACAGTGACAAGCCTATGATTGTTTCTTCGGTCTTCCACGGGGCCGAATCGTCGATTCCAGCCCCAATCGCTTGACCGTGTCCGTGACCCAGTTAGGATCGCCGAAGGGCCGACCCCGATTGACGCAGCAACGCAACGCCGCCACTTCGGCTTTCGCTTGCGGTTGGTTGACAATTTGCAGCCAATCGGTGGGGCGGGGCAAAGGCCACGTCGAGAGGATGGGAAACGCCGGGTCTTCGCGCTCCACACGGCGCAAACTCGACCAACGCCACGATTCCGCTCGCTCCACGAGGTTTGCACGCAGGGCGTTCCGCTCCAC
>JBEKTN010000184.1:0-15905 GCA_049516015.1 Isosphaeraceae bacterium
CCCGCAAATTCCCCTCATCCGGCCGTTCCGGCCCGACCCCGCAAGCGGGGTTCCCCCCGCTCCCCGCGGGAGAAGGAGAGGACGTCCCGCCGCGTCTGCAACTCAACGGTAAAACGCGCTAGAGCTGTGTGCGGCTCAGTTCTCCGCGTGATTCGAGGATGACAATGTCAACTCCGTCGCTCACCCTAGTCGCCTTGTATGTTCCGATCCTTCCCGTGCCGGGCTCGTGCCAACATGCAATGTCCCGGTCTGAAGGCGAGTCGGGGAACTTCAAGGGCTCCGCGGCTTTCGCCGCTTCCCACTTGTCATAGTAGCGATCCCTTTTGCTCCTTGGTGTCTAGTAAGTCCCAAGGATGCCCTTGCGGCCACAAACGAGTTAATGGAGTCGCCTGTTAGCCGGGCCAGGGTAAATGAGGTGAAGGTTTGGACCGAGGTCGAAAGACCGAGTCCGCATGTCGCGGTGACGAGCGACTGCACGGCGACGGCCGACGGATCACTGAGTGAGGACGCCAGGGCCAGCCAGCGTGACCGCATCGATTCGACGGTTGCAGACGACGGACCAGTGGGTGCGAGTCCGAAGGCTAAGTAGCCTCCTCGACCGAGGACGCCACGACCGAGGTCGAAGAACCCGTCGCCAGCGATCAGGAGGTTGGCGTCAAACGAAAGAAAGTCGAGCTCCAATTCTGCCAGCACGGCCAGGGGCAACGGTGCGCAGCAATGGATGCCGACTGCGGCCCCTTCCTCGCGGGCGGCCTGGAGGACTCGTCGCAAAGCCGAGGTAACCGCGGGGGCTGCGGGGCTCATGCCGCCATCGGGAGCCAAGGCCGGCTCATCCAGCACCAACACTACCGGCAGATCAAGGGCACCGAGCTTTCTGACCTGCCAGGCGACCTGGCGTTCGAGGAATCTGGCAAGGCGATCCAACCAACCGGGAATTCGCGACACCGATTCCCCGTTCAAAAAGAGGCAGTGGGCCAGGGTCGCAGGACCTTCCAGTTGTGCCTTTACGGCCCTTGCCGAGGAAAACCGACCCGATCGAATCGCACGCTCCAGGGCAAAGAACCCGGCCGCAGTTTCCGGACTGAGCCCAGCATCACAGCAGTCAAGCGCGGCTGTGAACGCCGACTCGGCCCCTCGCCGCACGGCCCAGCAATAGGGCCGTGCAGATGGTTCAAGATACTCGATGAGTGTCCCCATCCCTTGCGCTATCACGCCCTCACCGACGGTACGGCAGGGAAGTTGCGGCCAGAACGGTAGTTGCGGGCAGTGCTCGGCCACGAACGCGACCGCCTCGTCGGGATCGATGAAGGGAAGGCTACCCACCCCGGTCACGCACCCGGGTGAAAGACCAACCTGAAGTAGTGAGCTCATGTTGGACCTCGTTTCAACGCCGTGCTTTCCGCGAGGCGGAGTCGCAAACCACGCCTGGCCTCCACGAAAGTGGCGGAACAATTGGTGTCGGTTCTGTTTTTAACGAAACCAGGACTGACACCAATCGGAAGCGACGCTATCGGATCAGCGGGCTGGGGCCGGTCCCCGATGGCGACGCGAGACGAACAGGCCCACGATTCCTAGCCCGGCCAGGGCGAGAATCACACTCGAAGGTTCCGGGACTGAGGTGGTGCTCAGTCTCAGGTTGTCCATGGCGAAGTATTCCGGTGTGTTGATGCCGAATTGGCCGACGTCGGACGAGGCATAATCGAAGGTAAGGCTCTGGGCACCGGCGAGTTTGCTCAGGTCGACGCGGGTCCAGACGTCGACCGGAAGTGAGCTCGCCGACGTGTAGTTCGCCAGGTAGAAGTCAACCTCGCCGACCTCCGAGCCGGTGCCGTTCAAGCCCTTAAATCCGAAGATCTTCAACTCGAAATAGCTGCCGGTGGTGAACTTCGTCGAGAAGCTATCGCCAAGGGTCATCGCCAGGTAACTGTAGGTTGTGTTCGTGACCTCGAACGAGACGGGCGACGCGCCGGAGGGCAGATTGATGACACCGCCTGTGCCGTACTCAATGCCATAATTCCCCGAGCCACCCGGTGCCGTGCCGGTGATGGCGGCGTACTGATGCAGGTAGTCAGTAGTGTGTGGGTACGGTATGGTAGTGGTGGGGTCATTGACATCAGAATACGCCCATCCGCTCCAGGAATTGTAGGTCGTATCGTAGGAGTTGCTGAAGAAGACCCCGTTCGACGTGAAGCCGCCGTTGAGGTTCCAACCGTTGTCATAGCTGCCGGTACCCGGCGGGGGGCCTTGAGCGGGGTCGTATGGCGGATTAGGGTAGCTCAGGTCGTTGAAGTTGACCACAATATCACCGGCGCGTGCGAGCGGCGGGACCAAGTTGAGGGCAAGCGAGAGTGCCAGGGCTGGTGCAAAAAAACGGAGGCTTATCATCGCGATCTCCTGGTGGAATGAGGTTTGAACGGTCAATAGCTGTCGGACGAAAGCACTTCGCCAAGTGCGCGGGTGCAAAGCGCGGCGAGTGCGGCAAGGTTGGTGGAGTTCTTGAGGAAGTGGACCGAGCCATCGGCAAACACCGTATTGGCTCCTCCAGGGTGCTGGCTGGTCAGCTCTTCGCCGTACTCGGTGGGAGGACGGGCATTGATCGCGGCCGACTGGTCGAAGATGTTGTGCCCGCTGATCCACATGGCGTTGATCGCCTCGGGGTCCTCGCCGACGGCTATGGTTTGGCTGGCGCCGTCGGTGATCTGGGCTAAGCGGATGCACTGATTGAAAATCATCATGCCGGCGGGCGGGTTGTTGGTGAAGCCGGGCACCAGCTCGCGGGGTCCGTACATGCCGCCGTAGTCGGCGTCGGCCGACGGGTACGGATCAGGAGGCGGCCCGGGATACTGGTTCCAGTACGAACGTCGCGGCTCCGAGGGGCAGAGGTAGACCTGGAGCACGGTGTAGGCGGCCGTCGAGTTGGCCGGGTGGTCTTACACGACGCTCAGATTCAATTCGTCGAAGAGAGCGCGCTGCTCCAGCCAGGGCAGGACGGAAGCCGACCAGCCGGTGTTCATGTTCTGCGTGGCGGGCTGGCCGGGGAGGGCGATCCAGCCGCCAGAAGGGAAGGTGTTGTAGGCGTCGTGGTAGCCGTGGAGGGCAATGCCGATCTGCTTGAGGTTGTTCACGCACTGGATGCGCCGGGCCGCCTCGCGGGCCGCCTGGACCGCCGGCAAGAGCAGCGCGATCAACACGGCGATGATCGCGATGACGACCAACAGCTCGATGAGGGTGAAGGCGCGGCGGTTCTCAAGCTGGCAGGGCACGGGAGGGTCCTTTCCGGGGCCTGGACGAATCGGCCTCGCGGAAAGGCGCGGTCGGCTGCGCGGAACGCGCGACGGCCGACCTACCCGGATGCTTGAGGCCGAAGCATCACCTGGCGTACCCGAGAGGCCGTATTCTGGCTTGCGAGTCGATCGGTCCCGGACGCCTTCCCACGAGCCCTCGCTCGCAGTGGCATTCCTGTCCGGTGACCTTCTCGCTTACAGCGGCGGTCCCGCGCCGGAATCTCACCGGCTTCCTGTCCAGCGCTTAGCTGGACGCCTATCGGGTATGATTCGGTACTCTAGATCCGGACACGGCGAATGTTAATAACCTGCTTCGGAACACTGTCTCTTACATTTTTCGACGACAGGGTTGAAATTCATCCGACATCCGTCGTAGACTCTATTCGGGTCCGTTCTGCGCGCAATTCGGGGATGACAATGTGAACTCCGTCGCTCACCGGGGTCGCACGCGGGATCGTCGTCGCCCAACGCGCCGCTGCCGGTCCCAGCCCGGGCGGAGAGACTTCATCACATCGTAAGCAAGCGAGGGTTGCATGTCGAAGTCCGCGAGACATAGCGGTTTCACGCTCATCGAGCTCTTGGTCGTCATCGCGATCATCGCCGTTCTGATTGCCCTGCTTCTCCCGGCGGTCCAATCGGCACGCGAAGCCGCCCGCCGAATCCAGTGCACAAACAATCTCAAGCAGATCGGCCTGGCATTCTTTAACTACGAGTCGTCGATCGGAAGCATGCCGCCGTCGATGTGCGCCGCGGGGTTTGGCAACACGATCACCTGGATCAACGGCTGGAGCGCCCTGGCGCGGATCATGCCTTATTCCGAACAAGGCAACCTGTTCAATGCAATGAATTTCGCCCTCTGGAAAGAGAACCCCGAAAACTCCACGTCGATCAGCCAGAACGTGAGTTTCCTGCTCTGCCCGAGCGAGGTCCAGACCCAGGTCTCGACGCACGATTACGGGCTGGCCGGGGTGACGAGCTACGGGGTCAACCAGGGGGATTGGTTCGTCTGGGGTGGGTTCAACGGCCCACAAAACCGCAATGCTTTTGGAATGAACCGCAGCCGCCGGGTGGCCGAGTTCACCGACGGCACCAGCCAGACCTTGCTGGCTGCCGAGGTCAAGGCCTACCAGCCCGCCTCGAACTGCCGAACCATTCCCCTCCCCTCGGTCAATAACCCGAACAACATTCCCAGCCCCTACGCGGACCCCTACACGGCCGCGCCTGAATATGACAATGGCACTTGCATCACCCAGAACCAGTTCGAGTTTCACACCGAGTGGTCCGACGGCAACGCCCACGCCGCCGGCTTCACCACGGCTTGGCCGCCGAACAAGCAGATCATGGGCCGGTCGATGTATCTGGGCATGGACCTCGACTTGAACGGGCTCAATGAGGAACTCGGCGGTCCCACCTTCGCGGCGATCAATTCCCGCAGCTACCATCCCGGCGGCGTCGACGCCCTCCTGGGCGACGGCTCGGTCAAGTTCATCAAGAGCAGCATCGACGGCATGGTCTGGCGGGGACTGGGAACCGTCGCCGGAAGTGAGGTGATTTCGGCGGACGCCTATTGAATCATGTGCAAAAGAGTTGATATGTTTTGTAACCGCCGCCGATGTTCACCGCCGGGAAACCTGCCTGAAGCAGGATGCGGGTCGCCAGGTAGCCCCGCTGGCCGACCTGGCAATAGGCGGCGATCTTCTTGCCCTTGGGAAGCTCTTCGAGACGGGATCGTAGCTCATCCAAAGGGATGTTCACGGCATCGGGAATGTGGCCTCTGGAGAATTCCTGGTGCGTTCGCACATCGACCAGGAACGGAGGTTGGTCGGACGCATCGTTCAAGACGACTTCCAGATCAACTTGGGGGTGATCCCCCCGCAACAAACCGGCAGCCACGAACCCTGCCATGTTGATTGGATCTTTGGCCGAGCCGTACTGGGGTGAATAAGCCAGCTCCGATTCTTCCAGGTTGAACACCGTCATGCCCGCCTGGATCGCCATGGCGAGCACGTCGATCCGCTTGTCCACTCCGGCCCCACCCACGACCTGCGCGCCCAGCACTCGGCCCGTCTCCGGGTCGAAGAGAAGTTTAATGGTCATCGCCTCGGCACCAGGGTAATACCCGGCGTGATTCGTCGGATGAACGTAGACCTTGCGATACGGCCGACTTGCTCGACGCAGGACCTTTTCGGAAGCCCCGGTCATCGCCGCCGTCAGGTCGAACACACGAACAATGGCCGTCCCCTGGGTTCCTCGGTAGCGAGCAGCCCGCCCGAAGATGTGATCAGCAGCGATGCGGCCCTGGCGATTCGCAGGTCCGGCCAGTGGCACTTGAGTCGGTTCGCCGTTCACGAAGTCCTTGACTTCGATGGCGTCTCCAACCGCATAAATGTCCGGGTCGGTGGTTTGAAGGTGTTCATTGACCCGGATGCCCCCACGGGCCCCGACTTGCAAGCCCGCATCGAGTGCCAGCTTGTTTTCAGGACGCACCCCAACTCCCAGGACGACCAGTTGGGCCGATAGGCGAATCCCCGACTTCAACACGATCGTCAGGTCATCCGGTCCCTGCTCGAATGCCTCGGCGGATTGACCGAGCAGCAGCGAGACGCCTTGGGTCGCCAGGTGGTCCGCGAGGGGGGTCGTCATCTCCTTATCGAAAGGCGGCAGCACCTGGTCCTGCAATTCGACCACCGTGACCGCGATGCCTCGACGCACGAAGTTCTCGACCAGCTCGAGTCCGATGAACCCCGCCCCCACCACGACCGCCCGCTTGACCCCATGGTCCACCCGATCCTTGATGTGGTCCACGTCTTGGAGGTTGCGCAGCGTGAAGACGCCGGGAAGGTCGATACCGGGGATTGGCGGCCGCAATGGAGCCGCCCCCGGAGCGAGAATGAGCTTGTCGTAGGCTTCCTCGTACTCCCGTCCCGCAGCGAGGTCGCGGACACGGACCTGCTTCGCAGCGCGATCGATGGCATCGACTGATGAGCGGACCCGCACGTCAAGCCGGAAACGGGACCGGAGGAGTTCCGGGGTCACAACGAGCAATTTCTTTCGCTCGGCGATCTCCCCGCCGACGTAGTAGGGCAGGCCGCAGTTGGCGAACGACACGTCCGGCCCACGCTCGAACAGGACGATGGAGGCGTCCTCGGCCAGGCGGCGGGCGCGGGCGGCCGCCGATGCCCCGCCCGCGACGCCTCCCACGATGAGCAATTTCATGATCAAACCTCCCGTGCGAGGGAACAGGTGCCGGAATCCTGGACACGGTTCCAGGGCATTCGGGCCATGAGCATCCCCATCCCACATGTGTCCGTGATCCCGGCGAAAACGAGGCCCGCCCCGACGAACGCCGACAGAGCGAGAAAGCCTGGATGAACGAACGCCCCAAGTCCCGTGCCCAGGACGACGAGCGATCCGGCGGCGATCCTTACCTGGCGTTCCAGCGAGACCGTCTTCTTGCCTCGAACCACGGCTAGTCCCGCGCGTTCCCACTCCAGGGTTCCGCCTTCGACATTGACGACGTTGTGATAACCGGCGGCCAGGAACTGCTCACACGCCTGCCGGCCACGACTGCCCGAGCGGCAGATCAGGTAGAGCGGATCGTCCTTCGTACCGTGGCGAGCCTCCATGACCTCCCTCGGGTCAAGCCTGTCGAGCGACACCAGCCGGGCGGGCTCGGCATGGATCTCTCGGTATTCCACAGGGGTTCGCACGTCGAGCAACTCGACCGGACTTCCCCGCAGTCGCATGGCCTCAAGTTCCCTTGGCGTGATCGTCGCGACGCTCATTTCATCCTCCTTACGATTTCTCAGGCTGGGCACCACAATCGACCCCTATCAGCGTTTGTACAAGGCGAAGCCGTTCTTCTTATGCTTGCGGAGCGACTTCAGCCGCATTGTTTGGATTACCCTTCGCCGGTCGCCTTGCTACAATATTCTAGGTTTCATTAGCAACTATATTCCCGTGTAGTTATCAAGTCAAGACGTGGCCGCACCAAATCCCGAAGGCGGGCCGCACTCAGGCCAACGTCTCCAGCACCTCAAGATGTTGGCCGTGGCGGGCTTGGTCTGCCGCCGCAAGGAGCTTGCAGTTCTTCTACCAGCTCGACCCGCTGGTGAAGCGGCTCTGCAATCTGGACTGCGAGATGATCGTCGAGGCGGCCCAGCAACATGTGGCCCGCAAGAAGAAACTGCCCGACGGGTGGAGCGTCAGAAAGAAGGACCAGCACCAGCGCCATGGAGTGACCGGGCAACTCTTCGTTTTCAAACCTATACGGAGCTTTTCACTGCCCGGACGACCTTGGGTGAATCGCCTCGGCGATCGGCCGCGCGGCCGCGGGCGTCTCGGCTACGTAGTCCTCGCCGAGCAGGGCCGCGATCGTCGCGGCCACCTGGCCCTCGGTGACGAGCGCCGTGCTGATGCGCTCGCCGAGGGCCGGCGTGTCGGGTCCGATGACGCCGATCCAGATGGCCTCCGAGCCCTTGACCTTGGCCCCATGGCTCTTCCATTCGACCGGGGCATCGCCCCGGCCGTGGTCGGTCGTGATGATCAGCGTGGTCGTGCCGCGGTATTGCGGGCGTGATTGCAACTCCTCCCAGAGTCGCCGGAGATTCGCGTCGGCAACGTGGGCCGCCCGCAGATAGCGGTCGTACCGGCCGTCGTGCGCGTGCTCATCGGTGTCGTTCAGGCCGAGGTAGAGCACCCGCGGGGCATCGCGCCGGAGATGCTCCAGGGCAATCTGGAAGGTGAAGGCGTCTTCCCGGTGGCCTTCCCATGTTTGCGTCGACTGGGCCATCAGCCGATTCAGGAGGACCTGGCATTCGGTGGGCGTGGGGCTGTCGAACGGCACCAAGCCCGCGTTGATGAACAGGCCGCTCCGCTCCGCGTTCAAGATGAACGGGTAGCCGTCCCACGACCCGACCGCGCTCACCTTGCCGCGATAACCCGGCCTGCGATTCAGCCACTCGAAGACCGTCACGTTGGGGTTGGGCCGCTCGTCGTTGCTGACGATCCGCGGGTCCGGAGAGCCGGTGAACATCTCATTGTAGCCGGGATAGGATAAATTTATGCCGTTGGCGACTTTCGCCGGGCTCGCCTTGTCGGCGTTGCCGTAGAGCTGCCCGCGGCGGGCGACGACCGTCCAGAGGAATGGCATCAGCGCCTCGCGCCGGGCCTCCGGCGTCTCGCGCCAGTACTCGCGGCGGATGGCCTCGACGTCGGCGACGCCCCCGTCGGGCTGGTTCAGCAGTGCCGGATCGGCCCCGCGGAAGACGTCCTGCCAGCGCAGACCATCGGACGTAACCAGGACGACGTTGCGGGTGGCGGTCCGCGGCTCCTCACCCGCCGCGATGGCGGTGAGAGTTGGCCAGATCGCCAGAACGAAGATCACTCGGCGGATCATGATCATTACCTCGGCGTCGCGGAGCAGCCGATAGCTTCTGGAGGGGCTGACCGCGGCGACGTCATGGCCTCACTCCCGATACAACGTGTCATCAATATTGGTCGGCGCTAACGATTTCACCCCCCGCCCGCGTGATCATGCTGACCACGATGCGCGGGTCCATGCTCTCCTTGAGGAAATGCACCGACCCGTCTGTGAAGAGCGCATTAACCCCGCCGGGGTGGAAGGAATAGAGCTCGTTGTTGCTGATGCAGTTTATCATGCAGATGCCGCCCTGACAACGGATGCCGCCGGCGGTCGACCCGCAAAGGTGGGCGTAGGAATAAGGGTCGGCCCAGGCACCACCGCCGTAGTCGGTGGGATTGCAGGGGTGAAGTTTCACCCTCTCAGTTCCTCGGAGCGGTCTCGACTGCCGAGGTGAAGGGAGAGGGCAACGTGACTGGCGGGGGTGAGGGAGCGGGAGCGGAGACCGCGGTGTTCGAGGGCTGGTTGAGAATGCCTTGAATGAGAGTCGGAGCCCCGACGGCCAGGAGCAAGTCCGCCTGGGCCTGACTGGCTGCCCAGAGGGCGTCGAGCTCCGTGTTCTTCAACTGGATCACGCGTTGCTGGGCCTGCAAGAGTCTGGTCAGGTCGGCCTGTCCCTGCTGGAAGAGATCTTCCAGGTCTGCCGCGACGTGTGCCAGACCCGAGGACAGTCCTCGAGTTTGATTGACCAGACCGACCGCCCCGTTCCACCGGACGGCGCCTGACCTGACCTGGGCAACCACCCGTTGCTGGGCCTGCTGCAAGGCCTGACACGCGCGGCGATGGTCGGCCTCGCGCTGGCGTTGCAGCGGGCCCCCATTGTTCCACACAGGAATGGCCGTGACGTAGACGAACCCGACGTATTGCAAGCCGGCCTCATCGATCTCGTACTGGGGACCGACGATCGGGCTGGGGATGCGATCGGCCCGGGCCAGGTTCTCGGCGGCCTTGGTTCCGGCCACTGCCGATCGGGCCGCATGAATGTCGGGACGGTTTTGCAGGGCGATCTCTATGAGCTCCTGTTCGGTGACGGGTGGAATGCATGGGGGCAATGCGAACTCATCGATAGGCTCGGCCGCCCCGGTCGAATCCCCAACCCCGATCTGGTTCCGCAGGTCGGCCAGAGCAATGATGCAGCCTTGTTGAGCGGCCTTTGCTAGCTGTCGCGACGCTCGGCTCTCGACCCGGGCAAGGATGACGTCAGCCGGTGGGACCAGGTTGGCTTCGACGCGGTTCTGCAGCGATGTGAGGATCTTCTCGTTGAACTCGGCGAGCTCCCTGGCGACCTTGAACTTCTCGCGCCGGTAGACGGCCGTTTGAAAGAAGCGATAGGTCTGGACGAGCGCCCGGAGCTCCGCCTGGACGACGGTCCAGCGCTGCTGATCGTAGGCCGCCTGGGCGATGTGATAGCGGTGCGTGGTCTGATGTCCCAGCTCGATCGGTTGACGGAGAGACAGGTAGATGTACTGTTGCCCCCAATGATAATAGGGCCCTTGTCGAGCGGCTCCGCCGGGGCCGCCGAAGGGTTGAAAGGGGATGAGAATCATCGGGCGGTAGTCGATCCACAAGGTCGGGTTGAGTGTGGTCGGGAAATGGCGAGCGACCTCCACGGACTCGGCCGACGGGGTTGTGGGGTTGCCGAGCCGGAGCAAGTTGAGGTCGGGATTGCTGGTCAACGTTACGTACAGAGCCATCTGCAAGCTGATCGACGGTCCCCCGATCACGGAAATGGCATCAGAAGGTACGTCCCACAGCGGACTGCACGCCAGGACACTCGCCCCCGAAGGCATCCCAGTTTCCGCAGACTCCGCCTGGACCCGGCGTACGGAACGGTCAACGGCCTGAGTTCCGACCGCTGCGACCGATGGAGCGGCTGGAGGCTCACCGGCAACCGCCAGCGTCCCTGCAATCATGCTCAAGAACTGAGCGACGATCGAGAGAGCGGGACAAGGTCGCATGAGGTTCGCATCCTGCTTGGTATCCCGATGCCGGGGGCAGCCGACCGTCCTGGTCGCTCGCCTGCTCGGCCGGCAGCAAGGCATCGTCAGTCCAGACCCTCCTTACTGATCGGCTGCTTTCGACTTCGATCTCTTCCTCGAATGCGGGATTTGCGGGCCAGTGGATGGTACCCAGCCGGACGGCCGATACGGTTTAACCATTTTGCCTGCCCATCAATACGTCCGGCGCTTTTCTAAGAAAGAATTTAACTTGCCTGCCCATACTGTCCTCCTTTTCCGCCGGATATGTTATCAGGTGACACTGTGCGTCGACTCTTTTCGATCGAGGACTGGGAGCGAGGAAGCATAGGCATGACCGGTCGATGGTGGATGATCGTGGGCTTGCTTTGCGTCGGGCTTGCCGGCTGCCACAAGGAGAGCCAGACGGCGGAAGCCAAGGACGAGCATTCCGGAAAGGAAGAAGCCCACGTGACGGTCCGGGTCGAGGCAGCCAGGCGCGGCACGATCATCCAAACTGTCGAAGGCCTGGGACGCAGCGCAGCAATTCCCGCCAAGCTCGCGATGCTGACGCCTGCTGTCGAGGGACATGTCCACGAGCTGGTCGTCAAGCAAGGAGAGACGGTCAAGAAGGGCCAACCGATCGTCGAGCTCGACCAGTCGGTTGCCCTCGCCGACCTCGCCGAGAAGACGGCCACGCGCGACGGCCTCAAAGCCTCGCTGGCGCTCCTCAAGTCACTGCCCCGGCCCGAGGAGCGAAGGTCGAACGAACTCGCGGTCGAGCAGGCAAAGGTGGCTCTTGAGCGAGCGCAGGCCGCTCTGGAACGGCTCCGGCCCCTGCGGGCGCAGCACGAGGTTTCCGAGCAGCAGGTCTTCGAGGCGGAACTGGCGGTGACCTCGGCGCAGATCCTGTTGCAGACCGCGGAAGCCCAGCTTCACGCCATGCTGATCGGGCCGCGGCCGGAGGCGGTGGCCGAGGCCGAGGCCAAGATCACCGTGGCCGACGGAGCGGTCGCGTTCTCCAAGGCTCATCTCGACTTCCACACGATTCGCGCGCCGATCGATGGCGTGCTCGATAGCCTCACCTGTCATCCCGGCCAGACAATCGCGATCGGCACCCCGATCGGTGAGGTGGTCGATACCCGGCAGATCCTCGTCTCCGTCTACCTTCCCGCGCGCTCGGCTCAGGCGGTTCACGTCGGGCAGATGGCTCAGGTCAGGATCGTCGAGTCGCGTCCGGAGTCGTCCGGCGAGGCGGCGAGCGGAGACGCCGGATTGGAAGGGAAGGTCGACTTCGTCGGCCGCCTTGCCGACGTCCAGACCGGCAACCTGCCGGTACTCATCCTGGTTGAGAACCCGGCCGGGCGGCTCACCCTGGGGCAGACCATGGGCGTGACGATCACCGTGGATAAGCATTCCGGAGTGCTCGAAGTGCCCTCAGCCGCGATCCTCGACCAGGGCGAAGGTCCAGTCTTGACCCTCGTCCGGGACGGCAAGACGGTGGCGCTCCACCCCGAGCTGGGAACCGCTCAGGGGGGCTGGGTGGCCATCTCGAAAACGGACCTCAAGGAAGGAGAGCCGGTGATCGTCGAGGGGGGCTATAACCTACCCGAAGGGACGGCGGTGAAGACTGAAACGGCAACGGGCAAAGCCGAAGCGAAAGAGAGCAAGGCCGAAGGGACGGCGGAAAAGGCCGAAGAGAAAGCGGGCAAGGCCGAAGGGACGGCGGTGAAACCCGACAAGACCAAGGCCGGCTCGGAGCATGAGGAATGAGCATCACAGCAGAGCCGGAAATCGAAGACCGCCAGGCAGGGCGCGGGATGAACCTTGTCGCCTTCGCCAAGCCTTATTTCGGTCTCATCGTCCTGACGACCGTGCTGCTCTCGGCCTTCGGCCTGTATTCGATGTTCCGGATGCCCAGCGGCATCTATCCGGAAGTGGCATTCCCCCGGATCGTGGTCATCGTCCAGTCGCCGGGCCTCGCCGTCAAGGACGTCGAAGTGGCCGTGACACGGCCGATCGAGGAGGCGGTAAGCATCGTCCTGGGGGTGATCCGGGTGCGCTCCAAGACGGTCCGCGGCGCCTCCGAGCTGTCGATCGATTTTGCGCCCGGCACCGATATGATCCAGGCACTCAACGACATTCGCGCCCGCATGGCCGAAGTCGGGTCCCAGTTGCCGCCCGGCACGACCTCGATCACCGAACGCCAGACGCCTTCCGTCTTCCCGATCATCTCGTTCGTTGTCACCGGCGGCCGCGACCCCGCCTCGCTGCATGACTATGCCTTTTACGACCTCAGGCCGCGGATCAGCCGGCTAGCGGATGTCTCCTACGTCACGGTCCAGGGCGGGGATATTCGTGAGATCCTGGTGGAAGTGGATCCCCAGGCCCTTGTGGCGACCGGGCTCTCCATCGCCGACGTCGCCGACCGCCTGGGGAAAGAGCACAGGCTCAAGGCGGTCGGCCGGCTCGATCGCGAGGTGCTCCAGTATCAGGTGCTGGCCGACACGCAGGCCACCGATCCCCTGGAACTGGAGAACCGGGTGATCGCCAGCAAGAACGGCCAGTCGATCCGCCTGCGCGACCTGGGCCGCGTCGTCATCTCGCACGAAGACAGGACGATGGTGATTCGCGCCAACGGCCAGAACGCCGTCGCGCTCACCGTCTTTCGCCGCCTTGGCGGCAACGCTCTGGAGGTCTCGCGTGAGCTCGACCTTGTGCTCGCGGACGCGGCGAAGTCCGCCCCGCCGGGAGTTTCCATCCGTCCGGTCTACGATCAGGGTCTGCTCGTGAAGACGGCCATTGCCAATGTCCGGGACGCCATCGTCATCGGCGGCGCGTTCAGCGTGCTCATCCTGCTGATGTTCCTCAAGAGCCTGAGAGCGACGCTCATTGCCGCCCTTTCCATCCCCTTGAGCCTGATCATCAGCTTTGTCTTCCTCCATCTTGCCGGCGACACCCTCAACCTGATGTCGCTGGGGGGACTGGCAGTGGCCATTGGGCTGATCATCGACGACACCGTGGTGGTGATCGAGAACATCGCACGTCACCTGGCCGAGGGCCAGACGGGCGATGCGGCCGTGGACCGCGCCAGCAAGGAGATCAGTGGGGCGGTCATCGGTTCGACCTTGACCACGATCCTGGTGTTCCTGCCGCTGGCGTTTCTGCGCGGGGTCGTGGGCCAGTTTTTCCAGTCGCTGTCGCTTGCGCTCACCGTGGCGCTTCTGGTCTCGATGGTGGTCAGCCTGACAATCATCCCGGTGCTGGCCGCTCGCTTCCTGGGGCGGCGTCCGATGCCCTCGACAGGGCCGATCTACAACGTTCTGGCCAATAGCTACGAGGGGATGCTCAAGGTCGGACTCCGATTCCCGAGGCTCGCCGTACTCCTCGCGCTCCTGGCGGTGATCCCCGGCTGGTGGCTCGCCACGCACCTGCAGACCGGGTTCATGCCCGAGATGGACGAAGGGGCGTTCGTCCTCGACTACAACATGCCGGTCGGGACGTCGCTGAGCCAGACCGACAAGGTCCTCCGCCGCGTCGAGAAGGTGCTGCTCGATACGCCCGACGTCCAGGGCTACATTCGCCGGACCGGCGCCGAGCTGGGCTTCTTCGCTACCGAGAGCTTCACCGGCGACATCCTCGTGAGTCTGCAACCCCCGGGGAAGCGCCGCCCCATGGAAGAGATCTTCGCTGCGCTCCGAGAGGAGTTGAAGGCATCGGTCCCCGAGCTCGAGACTGAGTTCAAACCCCTCGTGATGGATCAGATCGACGACCTTGCGGGCGTTCAGGAGCCGATCGAGGTCAAGGTCTTCGGGCCGGAGCCGGCGACCCTCCGCGAACTTGCGGCCAAAGTGGGCGAAATCGTCGAGAAGGTCGCAGGCGTCGTCGATGTAAACACTCACGTTCGCCTCGGCAATCCCGATATTGTGGTCCGTCCCGACAGCGTTCAGACCGCGCGCGTCGGCCTCACCGAGCTCGACGTGGAGAGCCAGCTCAACGCCGCCCTCTACGGCCAGGTAGCCAGCACGGTCCCCGAGCAGGATCGGATGACCAAGATCCGCGTCCGCTATCCCGACCGGATACGGTACGACCGGGAAAACCTGGGCCGGTTACCCATAAGTCTCGCAATGGCCACGGCCACTCCGACCTCGCCAGGGCCGGGCACGCCCGCGGCTGCGGGGATCGGCTTTGTCCCGCTCGACCAGCTCGCGTCGATCCGGGTCGTGCGCAGCCCGAACGAATTGTGGAGGGAGAACCAGCAACCCGTCCTCACGGTGACCGCGAGGCTCGACAAGCGCGATGTGGGTTCCGTGAACCGAGAGCTCCGGACCGAGCTCTCGGCGCTCGAGTTCCCGCGGGGCTACCGCTGGGAGCTCGCAGGGAATTACCGGGCGCAGCAGGAGTCGTTTGCAAGCCTGCTGACGGTCCTCATTGTCTCGGCGGCGCTCGTCTTCCTCCTCCTGGGATTCCAGTTCCACAGCCTGTCGCTGCCGCTGCTGATCTTCCTGGCGCAGCCGATGTCGCTGGCCAGTGCGCTCTTCGCCCTCTGGGTGACGGGCACTCCACTGAACGTCTCGTCGTTCATGGGGGCCATCCTGCTCATCGGCCTGGACGTGAAGAACGGCATCATCTTGATCGAGTACATCGGCCAGTTGCGTGAGCAGGGAATGCCGCTCCATGAGGCCCTGCTCCAGGCCGGGCGGACGCGGTTCCGACCGATCCTGATGACGAGCCTCTGCACCATCCTCGGACTGGTGCCGCTGGCGATGGGATTCGGGCCCGGTGCACAGATGCAGCAGCCGCTGGCAATTGCCGTCATCGGAGGCCTGATCACCAACATGCTGCTCACTCGACTGCTCATCCCGGTCGGATACCTGGTCTTCAAGGGCCGGGCGGAGTCAACCGCATAGCGCTGCCGCCAGAATCCCTCTCTGACCAAGCCAGGGCAAAGCAACCGGTGATTCGAGCCGCATGACCCATGGAGATGCCTGCACGCCAAGCGACCGACCCGGAACTGCGGTGACCATCTGAGCTTGGTCCGGTAGAATGGGAATCAGCAATCGGAGTCTGCTATCAATGCCAAGGTTGAATAGGATGTGTTCTGGCGGATCGCGCAGGTTGTCTCTAGACCTAAAACAAGCGTAATATATTACGCGACTATAGTAAATATCAGAATCTCATATGTGCGATCATGAGACGTACCTTCTACTACCCGGAGGTCTCAGACCCCGGTCTTTGATTTCG
>JBEKTN010000185.1:0-15867 GCA_049516015.1 Isosphaeraceae bacterium
CAGGATCGATGTTCGGGACCATGCTCTCGGCCTCGTCACGCAGCAACTTGGCGGTCGCGCAAGAGAGCACCCGCCGGGTGGGTCGCTGTTGAAGCAACATCCCGGCCGCGACAGTTTGGCTATGAAACGCCGCAGTTGCGGTTGGAGCGAAGACTCCATGCTGGAAGTCCCTACCGGAGCAACGATTTAGTGAGCGCTGGCCCTGGGGGTCTGGCCCGGAGCAAGCGTTGCAACGGTAAGAGTGAAAGAGAGAGCAAAGAAAAAGGGCAATCTCGGAGTCGCTCGCATTGCCTTGATCCTCGGCGTGCCGGTAAGGGTTCCCTCGGCGGGAGGATGTCCCGGTTTCCGTCAACTCGACCTCGTCTCGTCTCCGGTCATTAAACACCCTTGCCGACGTGAGGTTTCGCGTTGCCGGGGACCAGCCCGGGAGCCGGTCAGTATGCGTCGTTGGAAATGACCTCGCCACCGGCGACGGTCGCCAGCGCCTGCCAGGTTGCGAGGTTGATCGAATTCTTGATGAACTGGACGTGTCCATCGGCCAAGAGGGAGTTGACCCCTCCGGCATGCGCGCTTCGTGCCGCAATATTGAGCGACAGCCAGCTCCAGAGGGCGGCGGGGCGGTTGCTGTGCGGCAAGCCGCCCCGGCAATCGGGCTGTGGATCATTGGGCCCCCGCCGGTGGTTGTACATGGTGTGTCCCGGCGCCCCGTAATGCCACCGCACTCCGCGGGTGTCCTGGAATTGCGTGGTCGTCGGCGGCAGGCTCAGGCACAGCGACTGATAGTCGCTGTCCGAATTGAGTGGCGGACCGGTGGTCGCGTTGTCTCCGGTGACGAGGAAAACGCCCAGCGGATTGCTGAGGTACGTCGAGCCGGGAATCGACCGCACCGTCTCGCTCACGCAGACCGTGTTCGACATGCCATCGACGAAGCTCGAGGGGCTGGTGCGTGAATTCTCGAAAAAGGTTCCGTTAGGGTAGCCCGTGAGCGGCGCCGCGGGATATTGAACAACCGGATAGCCCGAGCCGGTATTGACGTTGTAGTTATGAGTCGCGTTGAGCGTTCCAGCGACCGTGACGAGCACCGGCGCCGAGTCCGAAGGACAGAGAAGCGTGTTGATGAACGTCATGTAGCCCGTGCTATTCGCCTCGGCGCTATTCGCCGCGGGTGAGTTTACCGTCGGAGCGGTATCGACGTCCGGCGGGTTGTTGAAGTTGAAGGAGTTGAAGATCACTTGCTGCTCAAGCTGTGGCAGCAGTTGGGCATACGTGCCCCAGCAGTTGCCGAATCCCGTGATGTAAGAATTGATACGTCCCGGCGGCAGGACGTTGTTGGCCGAGATGTAGTTGTGCAGGGCCAGTCCGATCTGCTTGAGGTTGTTGACGCACTGGGCGCGACGCGCGGCCTCGCGGGCAGACTGGACCGCGGGCAAAAGCAGGGCGATCAGGACGGAAATGATCGCGATGACGACCAGGAGCTCGATCAAGGTGAACGCTCGGCGGTTCTGTGAAGTTTTCATGATGCTCACCCAATTCAGTGGGAGATCTCGCGTCGTTCTGCTAGAATGCTGGCGTCTCTTGACACAATCGTGCCGTCCAATTGTTATAACCGACGCCACGTGGCGATACAATCCTGAAAACAACTGATACGATCATGGCGCAGACACCCTGGATCGAGAACGATCTCCGCGAGCACCGGGTTCGCCGCGGCTGGTCGCAGGACGAGCTGGCGCGGCGAGCGGGCCTGTCGCGCGCCGGGATCAGCGCGATCGAGACCGACCGTCTGGTGCCCTCGGCGGCTGCCGCGCTGGCCCTGGCCGAAGCGCTCGAGTGCCGGGTCGAGGACCTGTTCCACCTTCGCCGCCAGGCTCCGAATGATCCCGTGTGGGCCTGGCCCGCGCAGCGAGAATCCTGCCGCTATTGGGCCGCCGAGGTTGAGGGCGTGGAGCGGCTTTATCCGGCCGAACCGACGGCGATGGGGATGATTCCCCACGACGGTGTCATTCACCCTGGAGCACCGAGTGGTCAGGCCGCCGGCGACCCGAGGCGCACCCTGGTGATGGCCTGTTGCGACCCGGCGGTCGGTCTGCTGGCCGCCGCGCTGGCCGCCACGGCCGGGGTCCGTCTGCTGGCGTTGCAACGGCCCAGCCGGGCGGCTCTCGAGTTGCTGGGGCAGGGACTGGTGCACGCAGCCGGCGTTCACCTCAGCCGGGCCGACGAGCCGGGGGGGAATGGCAGGGTCGTCCGCGGCAAGCTCGGCGCGGGATACAGCCTGCTCCGCGTCGCCCGTTGGGAGGAAGGTATCGCTCTGGCCCCCGAGCGTGCAGTCCGCTCGATCCGGGCCGCCATGCGTTCAGACCTGCGCTGGATCGGCCGCGAAGACGGGTCCGGAGCACGTCAATGCCTTGACGAACTGCTGGGCTGCCGGCGAACAGCTCCCCGGTGTCTGGCCTCCAACCACCGCGGCGTCGCTGAAGCCGTTCGCAGCGGCTGGGCCGATGCCGGCGTCTGCCTCCGCCTCGTCAGCGAGGAGGCCGGACTGGACTTTTTCGGCGTTCGTGAAGAGGCCTACGACCTCTGCTTCTCCACTCGCCTTGCGGGCGACCACAGAATCCAGGCGCTCCAGGAGATCGTCCGCTCGCCGCTCTACCGCAAAACGCTCGGCGAGCTGCCGGGCTATGACAGCACCGAGACCGGCGAATTGCAGCAGGTGACCTGAGCCCACTCGAAGCAGGTCGGGAAAGGTGCGTCTGCGCGAACTCGATGCTCTCTACGAGCTCAGGGGCGCCGCCAGGGATGCCGCCTGGTCGTTCTCGACAACCAGATCTTTGAGCTCGAGCTGCACGTCGCGGCGGCCGATCCATTCGTTAATGCTGGGGTGGAACACGATCGTGCAGGAGGTGTTCGCGGTGAGCTCCTTGGCCTTCTCGGCCATATTCCAGCCGATGGCCTTGATCTGAGAATTGCCTTGAACCATGCGCACCTGGAGGTGGTTCTTGAACTCGCCGACGAGACGCGGCTCGCCCATGATCCGGACCTGGCTGGCCAGCAAGAGTGGGCGGGGATTGCCCAAGCCGTGAGGCTCGAGCTTCTCGATCTCGGTGACCACGGGTACGGACAGCACGCCCAAGGGCACCTCGGCGTCGATGACCAGCACCTTTTGGAGATGCTCGGCCGTCAAGGCGGTCCGGCAGCGCTCCTCGAACCGCTGGGCGAAGGTCGGAAAATGGCTCTCGGTCAGCTTCAACCCCGCCGCCGCGGCGTGCCCGCCGAAACCGATCAGGCCCTCGGAGCAATCGCGGATCGCCTCGTAAAGGTTGAAGCCGGTCACAGACCGCGCCGAGCCCTGGGCAAACTCGTCGCCGAAGGCCACGATCACGGTTGGCCGCTGGTAATAATCGACCAGCCGGCTGGCGACGATGCCGATCACGCCGGGGTGCCAGCCCTTGCGGCCCAGGACGATCGCCCTCCGTTCTTTCAGACCTCCCTCGGCCTGGATCATCTCCTGCGCCTCCTGGACGATCTCGCGCTCGATCTCCTGGCGGCGGCTATTGACGAGATCGAGTTCCTCGGCGATTGCCCGGGCGTGCTCGGGATCCTCGGTCGTCAACATCTCCACGGCCCTCATGGCCCGTTCCAGCCGGCCGGCCGCATTGATCCGCGGCGCCAGGCCGAAGCCGACCATGCCTGTCGTCAGCCGCGACTTGTCCAGGCAGCCCGCGACCTTCATGAGCGCACGCAGCCCCACGGTGGGCTCGGCGGCGATGCCCGCCAGGCCGTGACGAACGAGAATCCGGTTCTCTCCTTGCAGCGGAACCACGTCGGCAACCGTCGCCATCGCGACCAGCCCGAGCGCGCGAACGAGATAATCGCGCAGATGGGGCGAGGCCTTCTTGCCGTCGCCGAAGCTCTTGCAGACCTGCCAGGCAAGTTTGAATGCCACCCCTGCGCCGCAGAGGTCGCCGCAGGGATACGTGCTGCCGGGCAACCGGGGATGGACCAGCACGTCGGCCGCGGGCAGTTCCGCACCGATCGTGTGGTGATCGGTCACGATCAGTTCGAGGCCAAGCTCGCGCGCCAGCCCTGCCTCGGCCACCGCCGAGATCCCGCAATCGACGGTGACCACCAGCGGCTGCGAATGCTCTTCGGCCAGCCGCCGCAAGGCGTCGGCATTGACCCCGTAGCCTTCCTCGACCCGGTGCGGTATGTAATAGATCACCCGGCGTGCGCCGGCCAGATGCAGGCAGGCGTACAAGACGCTGGTGCCGCAGACACCGTCCACGTCATAATCGCCGTAAATGATGATGGGCCGGTCTTCGCGGATGGCCCGGACGATGCGTTCGGCCGCCTCGACGACCCCCGGCAGCGACTCGGGATCATTCAACTGGCTGAGCTTGGCCTGGAGGAAGGCCACGGCGAGATCCGGCTCTTCGATCCCTCGGTTGATCAACAACTGGGCGGTCAGGGGAGAGATCCCGGCGGCCCTTGAGAGCGACGCGATCCGATCAGAATCAAACGGCTTCAGCCGCCACCGCGTCGTCATCCGGGTTGGTTCTCCCGCAAGCTACCCGCGTCGGTCCCGCAGCGGGAATGCGTACTGGTCGAGATCCGGAGGAAACCTCATCATGCACACCTCCGCAATATACCCATGATCATCCAAACTTCGGGGAACAGCAAGGGCCCTGACGATTCTTGTCGGTCCTTTGACCTTCCAAGGTCTATCACCGCCGTTTTCGTCTCTTCAATTTCACTGGCCACTGGCTTCTGGCCACCGTTCTCGTGTCACTGGCCACTATTCTCTCCCACCATGCGACCTCCAAGCTACCGGCAGAGGTTGTTCGTTGAGCACGACCTCGGTGAATCGTCGGGGTCCGCCGTGGATGCCGCGCGCCGAGCTGGGTACAGCACTCCCCACCCGGCAGGAGGTCAACATGCGACGAAATTCAAAGTTTTGTGGGTAGCTACGTCCTCGGCATGGGCTTCACCTTCGACGACACCGATACCAAAGGCGTCGCCTCGCCGATCACCGAGATGCACCGGCTGATCGCCAAGGACCCCAGAAACGCCGAGAAGATCTTCCCCTACATCGGCGGAGAGGAGGTCAATGACTCGCCCACCCACGCCCACCATCGATATGTGATCAACTTCGGGGAGATGACGGAGCAGGAAGCGAGGAACTGGCCGGACTTGATGAGGATTGTGGAGGAGAGGGTCAACGGAACGAGAGGCTCCCACTCAACAGCGGAATGGTGGCACTTTGAAAGACTGCGACCAGAACTCTACGACGCCATTCGTGACCTGAAGCGGGTGCTAGTGATTTCGCGCGTGGGCCAGGCAGCTGCTTTTGCGTTTCTTCCCGCCGGAACGGTCTACTCGGAACAGACGATCGTGTTCGCGGATGAGATGTCTTCGCTGTTCACCCTCCTCCAGTCCCGCCCACACGAAGTCTGGGCCCGCTTCTTCGCATCGTCGATGAAAGACGATATGCGATACACTCCCTCCGACTGCTTCGAGACTTTCCCCTTCCCAGCCAACTTCGAGACCCACCCTACACTCGAATCCGCCGGCCAATCCTACTACGACTTCCGCGCCTCCCTGATGATCCGCAACAACGAGGGCCTGACCAAGACCTACAACCGCTTCCACGACCCCGACGAGCGTTCGCCCGACATCTTCAAGCTTTGCGAGCTGCACGCCGCGATGGACCGGGCCGTCCTCGACGCCTACGGCTGGACCGACCTGAAGCCGGCCTGCGAATTCCTCCTCGACTACGAAGACGAAGAGGACCAGGAACCAGCAACCAGCAACCAGGAACTCCCAACCCGCCGCAGGCGCAAGCCCTGGCGTTACCGCTGGCCCGATGACTTCCGCGACGAAGTCCTCGCCCGCCTCCTCGAACTCAACCGCCAACGCGCCGAGCAAGAGCGCCTGAGCGGTGCCGCGGCTGAGGCGAAGTCGAAAAAGCCGAGGAAGACGGCCAAGAAGTCAGCCGACGCGGGACAACAGGGATTATTCTGATTCGGTCCCCTCACTCGCCGCTGGGGCGAGTGTTGATTCTTGAATATCGAGTGCTTTGAAATCGTTACCAATTCGCTCGCCGACGACGGTGATTCGCTCTTCCGAGATCCAGGCATCCGACACTTTGTCGAACAGGTGATCGTCGAAATAGAACTTTATTTCATTTGCTGGACCGACGCCTGGGATGTTCAACGGAACCAGCTTCCGGAGGACGAAGAAATCAAGCCCCTTGTCAGCTCCCTCCGCCACACCTGTTACTCGGAATGGAGCATCCTTGACCGTTATTCTCTTCGATGCTTTGATTCGGTCAACGGATCGAAGGCGATCATCCCTCGTCAAGATTCTCGATGTCGTCAGTTGGTCGGTAAGTCCACCTCCCACTTCGATTCGGTCTACGCCCCCGCGCATTGGCGGAGTCAGGGCTTTGATCGCCTCGAACAACTGCGTAGTCTGATCTTCATTCAAGCCCTCAACGGGAACGGAGTCTTCCCCATTCGTTCGCAGAGCCTCCAGTCCGATTTTCAGAAGGCGCCCCATCTCATCAAAGACCACGTCGTCCACCCCAGGTAGTCGATCTTGCGGTGGGCCGAACGCGATCTCGAAGCTTGCAGCGCGCGCGTACTGGTAGGGGAGATCCGAGTAATCGCGAATGGTATGCCGAACCTGTCCGACTTGCTTTTTCTCATCGAGCGCAATCCGCGCGAGACCTCGAAGGCCCGATTCCGCAGCCTGAGCTGCCATACGTATATCCGCTGCCGTGGTATTACCGGGGCCGACGCCCGGCCCGATGAGTCGAAGCCAGAAGATCGGGTCCAGATCGGGGGTGATCATTGCTCCCGACCGAGGCAAGTAGTCCTTCGGGACCCGATCGAAGGGAACCAACCAGAGACCCACGACCTCCCAATCAGCGCCGAGGTCCGCAATCCAGCATCTCGGTTGACGTAGTGCTCCCAGGACATCAAGGCGTCCCGCCTTCAGCTCCTGAACGACCTTCTGGTCCGTGACTGATATGAGGTAACGTGACAGCACGCCTTCCGCGCAGAGGCTGTGCGCGAGCAGAGGCTGTCCGTCGAGGTCGTTGCAGACGAACGTCAGCGGCTCCTCAAATTCAAAAAGAACCTCGACCGGGGTAAGATCCCCGAGAGCGTCCTTCTCAATTTGCTTTCCTGTAGGAACCCACATCCTGACTAACCTTCAATGTTTTTGTACCGTTTCCACGAATTCGAAGGAGGCATGCCGCTCGACTCCTTCATACGCCCACCAGGTCTGATGACCGGGACTTCCTGTTGCTTTGATTCTTCCATCGTCAGGGGATAGTTCACGCTTGACGATATGAGGCCCGTAACTCTTCCCCGGATAGTTCTTCCAGAGATGCCGCAAGAGACGGCGCACATCCTCCACTTTTCGGAAGACCGACAAACCGCAACGCTGGCAAGCGGGAGCATTGGGTCGCTCTCCGGTCTCGTGATAACTCAAGTACTCGGCTGGAACGCTGGGCACGCTGGCGACGAATCGGAAGATCGTGCCAGAAGCGTCCACCGCATCGCTCGGTGGACATCCCGGGACGAACCATTTCGGAAACCGGGGAGCGTTGGATTGCGTCGACATTAGCCAAGATTATTTATAGCGTTACGGTCGGACCCAAGCGGAAACGGCTTCTCCATTGACCCAACCTATTGGACAATAGGACACTAGCAGAAGCAACAGGGTTCTCTCGCCCCTCCATTATTGAGTAGAATCGTTAAGAATGGGCAAAGTGGGAAAAATGAAACCGCTTGAAGTTCGAAACCAGCTTGTTGATGCCCTTCGTCTGGATCTGGTCGGCCCCGAGAACGGCACTGATCTGGAATCCGAAGTCCTGCCTTTAGGCCTCCTCGCGCTGGTATAGACCGGGTTTCTTGTGCCCCTGGAGGCCGGCGAAGCCCAGAAGAGCGACGAGACGGCGAACGACGATCTCGACTCCCCGCCCTCTGGATCTCGGCGTTTCTCACCGAAGACGTTTCCAAGGACGACGAGACCTTCTTGAGGGCCGCACAGCGGCTGCGAGCAATTCTTGACCCCATCGCCCGGCGGGTGGACCCCGATCGATGGCCCTATCTTTCGTTCGGCCCGATCACGGAACCGGCCGAGGCCGTGGAGGCGTCATGAGCCTCCACGCCGACCTCCTGGACCAGGCAGAGCAACTCGCCCAGCTCGATGGCATATTCTCCCAACAGTCAAATTGTGTCGGCGCTGTCGGCACAATTTCAGAGTGCGAGCTCACCGCCCGATCCCGCCCTGGAGTTTCTTCAGGATGTCCAAGCCAAGATCGAGGCCGAACCGTGCGAAAAGCTCCCTAGTGGCCAAGGCGGCCAGTTCGCGGGGGCTTGCGATCAATTCGGTCTGGGCCCCTTCCCACACGTGATTCCAGGTCGGCAAGGTGATCCGGTATTCACCGCCTAACGGGTAATGTATGGTCTCCGGGATCAGCCGGCGGCCTTTGAGATTCCCGAGCTCGATCTCGACGTGCATCATGACCCCGCCAGCCGGTGACAGGGCGAGCCGTGCGGCGAACTCGTAGATCTCCACGATGCTATAGACCGTGCTGATGTAATACATGTGCTGGCCCGAGGCCCATCCTTGGCCTGGGGGCCGGAGACTCGACTCGTCTCTCCACTCTTCGGCAATGGCGAAATAGTGAACGAACTGCCCGCTCTGGTACAACCGCCAGACCTCAAGCTCGTCTTCCCATTGGAACTCTTGCCCAACCCAGTCTTTCCCTCTTTCATGCTGCGACTTGTAATCGATGTGTGGGTAATCCCACCCGCGCAGGCGCACCACATTCCGCTCGACGATGCGAAAAAGCTCCGAGAGCTCGGGAATGTGCCTTTCTTCGAAAGAGGTCGGCCTGATGACGACCCGCCAGTAGCCCCTCTCGCGAATCTTGCTGAGCATGGTTTGCTCTTGCGTGACGCTCATTCCATCTCCTCAAGCTGCTTCTGGAACCGCGACAGATCCCCCTCCGTCAGAGGGCCCGGTACGGCTAAAAACAATCCCAACCTCTGCGCCCTGGCCAAGAACCTCGTGACCCCTTTATCGATGGCCAGTTCCAGCAGCTCGCGCATCTCCTGCTCGGAAGGAATCTCTGAAGTCTCGGGCTTGTGGCTGGCCCTGACGTAACAGGCTCCCCGTCGCAGCACGGGTGACTTCTTGCCTGGCCCCTGGAACTCCTTTCTGCAAAGGATCGGGATCTCCTCGAACTCCTCGACACGGATGATGACGATCTTGTTCTCCCGAAACGGCAGGCTTTGAACATCGAAGCTCACGCTCGGGCTGGCGTACTCGTTTACTGCGGGGGCAAGAGCGTCGTAGTTCAGCCAGGAGGCCGCCATGTCATCGTCCAGCCCGATCGGTTCAAGCGACTCGGAATCGACGCCGAGGATCACATGCCCACCGTCCCGATGGTTCGCCATCCCCAGCATAGCTCGAATCACACTCGCCAGGAACGCGGAGTTCGTCCGCTTTCCCGGCCCCTTGAACTCAACGCCGGGCGTCTCGTGGCCCTGTGCCAGGATCGCTTCTAACTCTTGCTCTGTCACAGCGCCACCTCAGGGAACCGCGTGACCACTCGATGCCGGAGATCGATCATCCAGCAAGGCGGATGAACTCGAAACTCCTGACCGCCATCAAACAGTTTCTGTCATCTAGAATATACTCGACTATCCATGCAATCTATTGGACAATGGTAAACGTCCCGGATCAACGAGGATCGTGCCTGCGACAGATCCTGCAATCAAGTAGAGAAGGGATGGGTCGATGAAGCCCGTCGAAGTCCGAGGGCAGCTCGTTGAAGCATTGCGTCTGGACCTCGTCGGCCCCGACAACGGCTCGGGTCTCGAAGCCGAGGTCCTGTCTCAGGCCCCGTCGCGCTGGTATCTGACCGGGTTTCTCGTCCCCCTCGAAGCCGATCCAGCCCAGAAGAGCGACGACACGGCGCAGGACGAATTCGACTTTGAAGGCGGCGACTCTGACGCAGGCGACGATGACACGATCCCGGAGACGCCCGCGGCCCGTCGCGCGTTTTTTCCTTCCTCGATCGGGTTGAGCCTGCTGGTGGCCGAGACTACCCAACGACTCCGTGTGACCATCCAGTGGGGTGACTACCGACCCGAGGCCCCCAGAACTGGAGAGCACGCGGGTGAAAAGCCCGCTCCCGATGCCATGCCGAGGAGCTTGCTCCACTGGCATCGCAGTCCTCGCCGCGTTGAGCTGAACGTGGACCTCCCGGCCGCAGGGCGGATAAAGTGTCAGGGACCCCTATCGGTCACGTTGATGCAAGAAAGTCGTCTTTCGGTTCCTGACACATTTCTCCCTGCCCACCATCGGCTCATCGGCTCCCATCGGCTCACCATCGGCTCAAGGAACGCGAGGATGAAGGGAGCTGGATGGAGAAGCCACGCGGGCGGCACCCCATTTGTGCGTTGGACCTTTTCCCCAAGGGATGACCGGTCTCACAGTCGTGCCTGCGGCATGCGGTCCGATAATGGGCACTTATGTTCGCCTGAGCCGAGACGGATACGGTAGCGATGCGCCGCGGCGCATCAATCCGGAATTGGCCCCTTGTCCGTCCGATTGCCCTTCAGTGAATCCCCATCCCTCGGTATGCTGCTGTCGCCGCCGGGGAAGGCGGCTGATCGCACGGAGGATCGCCATGCCGGTTGTCGAATTGTCCCGAGCCGCCCGAGATGTCCTCCGCCGCCGTGCCGCAGGCGAAGGTGTGGAGGTCACCCCCGAAAGCCTGGGGGCTTACCGCGAGCTAGTCCGGGCCGGGATGATGTACCCGGTCTCCGGCTTCCTGAGAGGCCCGGAGGCCGCTTTCCGCTTCACCGAAGAGGGATGGGCGCGGAGGGACGAGCGTCAGCGACCGCCTCGGCGTCTGACCCCCTCGGCGATCCTGCGCAGAATCCGCCGCGCATTCTCGCCGATCGGCAAGTCGCTGTCCGCTGCCCGCTCAACCACCTCATCGTGAGGGATGCCCTGGGCCTCCAGGTGCTCATGCACGATCACGGCCTCGATGCGGTCGCGCAAGCGGGCTTTCGCCCAGACCTTGGACGCCTCCGAGCCGATGACCTCGGCGTTCAGTTCCGGGTTGAGCACGCCGCTGTCCACGAACAACCGTCTCCCGGTGCCGTAGCTGCCCCCGATGGCTTCGTCGGCCAGGAAAACCCGCCGGACACCACCCCTCTGATAATCCGGCGCGCCGATTTGGTGGTCGGGGATGCCGAGCTGGCGCATCCGCTCCTGGATGTAGTATTCCGCCACGTCTTCCCATTCGCGCGCCACTTCCTTCGCGTGCTTCGCGTGCAATGCCGGGTCCGCCGGCCTGCCCGTCAAACCTCGCGCCGAGGGCGGCAGGCCGATCATGGCCGGTGGCTTCCCGCGCCGGAGCTTTGCGGCGATGCCTTTGAGGGCCTCGGCAAGGCGGCCGAAGAGTCGGCCCGGGTGGCGGGGCGTTTCCATGGGACATGCATACCACGAAATCACACACCCCGCAAACACCCGTTCAAAACCACTTCTTCCGCCTTACATAGACCCACATGAGCGATGGCGATACGCACATGATGAGCAGCGAGCCGAAGAAGAGCAGGCGTTTGGGCAGCGGCGACTGGAACGCCAGGGTCTCGCCGAAGAAGTTCATGCCGAAGAAGCCGACCAGAAACGACATCGGCATGAACATGACGGTGACCATCGTCAGCGTCTTCATGATGTCGTTGGTGCGGTTCGACATGACCGAGAGGTAGGTCTCGAGCGTGCCCGCGATGAGGTCGCGCAAACTCTCGGAGATGTCATGGATCCGCACGACATGGTCGTAGACATCGCGAAAGTAGACCCGGTGCTCGGCCTGGATCGGCTTGTAGGGGTCTCGTGCCAGGCGATTGAGCACCTCGCGCTGGGGGCTGAAGATCTTTTGCAGGCGGACGGCCGAACGCTTCAAGCGGAAGATCGTTTCGAGGGTCTTGGGGCGCGGATCCGCGATCACCTGGTTCTGGATCGTGTCCACCCGGTCGTCGAGGTGTTCGATGGTTTCGAGCGATTGGTCCACGGCCCGCTCCAGAAATCGGATGAGGAGATGATCTGCGCCATGCTGGAGGCGGTCGCGGGGGTCGCGCTCGATCGACTTGCGGTCCTGGTCGAGGAACGACAGGGGTTCGGTATGATAGGTGACCACGTAATTGAGGCCGCGGAAGATGTCGAGCTCATGCAGCAAGAGCTCATCGGTCTGGGGATCGATCGAGGTTCCATGGAAGACCAGGTAGATGTACTCTCCCCAATCGTCGATCTTGGGGATATGTGATTCATCGATCGCGTCTTCGACGGCCAGCGCGTGAAAGCCGAAGTCCTCGCGCAGCAGGGTCTCGGCCTCCCGGGTGGAGGCGGATTCCGCGTTCTCGATATCGACCCAGAGCGTCCCCTGGCGATCGGCAATCGCTTGGGCAATACGCTCGCGCGGCCAGTCGAGATGGATCTCCCCCGCACCGTCGCGATAGACGACACGGAGCTTCATGCCCGCGCTGGCCGCGGAGGCGGAGGCGTCCGGTTCGGAGATCCGGGCGGAAGCACTCATGGCTCGGCTCCCGACGCGAAGCTACTGGCGCTGTGGGCGGCCGGGCGGGGGCGCATGGCCTGATAGCGCACCGCCTCATCCAGGAGATCGATCGTGAGCGGGCCATCGGGCTCTGGCGGAATCCTGCGGCGGACGGGTGTGGAGAACTGTCCGAAGAGCGTCGCTCCTCCGGACATGTTGATCGGTGCGTTGACCAGTCGGATCACGTTCTCGCCGATGGCCACGCGATCGGCCTGGAACGAGCCGTCCCTGCCGATCCGGGCAGACCGCATGTCGCCGGCCGTGCCTTCGGTCGGAATGAACTCGATCCATCCCCCCGCGACGGGGCGCCCGCCCTCGACGACGATGCCGGCGACGCGGGTGGTGGGGAATCGTTCGGGCCCGAGCTCCTCGCTGCAACCCGGCGCCAGTAACCCGAGCAGAAGCAGGAACAGGACGGACACAGGGGAGAGCCGAATTGAGCGGGGTTGCCGTCGGGCGCGCGAACGGGGGCACATGACCGCACGGTCCTCACGCAGGAGAAAAGAAGCGATTCGCCAGTCCGAGGGCTGCTTCGATCAACCGGGAATCGTCCTGGTCGAGGCCTGCCGCCAAGAGCTGCTCAGGAGGCAGGGCGATGAGTCGTCCGGCCCGACGGCCGTGACCGGCATGGGGTCCGGTGCGCCCTTGCTTGAAGACGAGTCGTCCGCCCGCTTGCCGCTCGCCCGCCAGGGCGCCAACCTTGCCGAGAAGCACAAGGTCTCCGCCGCACTGGGCCAGGCCGGCCCTCGGTCCGACGTCGCCGACCGCGACGATCAGCCCGCCCCGCTGGAAATAGCCGACGGCCGCGCCGGCCTCTCCCCCGATCAAGAGCCGTCCGGCCGCCAGGCCGCGACCGGCGCCATCGGCGGCGCTTCCTCGGCAGACCACGGTCAGGCCCGGAGCATCCAGCTCGGCGGCCAGCTCGGGGCCGGCGTTGCCTTCAACCTCGATGAGCGCCTGCCAGGCCCCGGCCATCCGAGAGACCAGAAGCCGCTGTCCATCGACGCCCTCGAGCCGGACGTGCCGCTCGCCCAGGTTCAGCCGGCGGACGAGCTCGGCGTTGATCTGCTGGTAGTCCCGAAGTTCAGGGACCACAATCGGCGGCGCCGCAGCCGCTCGGGAAGCATGATCACTTTCCACCGGGCGCCCCGGCCACTTTGGCCGTACCGGGCTCAGCCGGCGCACCCGCCTGGGCGCCCGCGTCTTCCAGGAATCCATCGTCGTTTGGAACGAGGTGGCGATTGGCCGGAACATTCTTGGCCAAGAATTCCTTGAGTGCCTCCACGCGGGCCACAAGATCTGCCCGGCGGGCCTTGAGCTGACCTGTCGGGGCCCGGACCAGCTCGAGCGCTGCCTTCGCCACGGGCTTGATCTGGTCGGCGATCTTCTGGATGTCACTATGCGCGGCTGCCGCGTTCGCATGCAAGAGTCCGCTCTCCCGAACCCCCACCTGTCCCTCGAATGCCTGATAGACCGGGCCGAGCAGGAGTCCGGTCAGGTATTCCGCCTTCGCCGCGTTCAGAGCTTTGCCCTTGTCGGCCGAGTAACTGGCGACAATCTGATCACCGACCTGGGCGGCAAGCTGGGCGGCGGCATACGCGACCAGGGGGAAATTGTAGCCGGGCACGGCCGTGGTGATCTGCATCATGCCGAGCGCACGTGCCGCCTCGGCACGGACCTCGGTACGGGCCTTGGGATCGGCAAGGACTTGCATCGCCGCGGCCGCCATCTCGGCGTTCTTGGGAGCGGCGGGAACGTAGCCCTGGCGAAGGCTGCTCAGCGCCTCGAGCGCGCGCAACTGCAAGGGCCAGGGCATGTCCTTGACCTTCAAGTCGAGCTGCTCGGCAACCATGCGGGCCGCCTCGATCTCCTGGGCGGCGCTCAAGCGAGCGGAGGGATTCTGCTTGATGTTGGTGATGCCCCGGATGGCCCAAAGCTTCACCCAGAGAGTCTGCTGCGGGTTCCTGATCTCGTCGAGGAAAAGCTTCAGCGCCTCGGGATTGCCGCTCGACCCCAGGACGATCATGGCCTGCACCCGCGGCACCAGGTGATGTTTGAGCAACGGTTGTAGCGAACGGAGCAGAATGCGGTTGTAATCAGTCAGAAACCGCGTGTTCTTGACCGCGCGCGCCACATAGAGCGGCTCGAGCAGGTTCGCTGTCGCTTCCTCGATGGCCCGCATCGTCGGCGAACTCATGGGCATCTGGGGAGGAGGATCGATCAGGGCCTGGATGTTCTTGGTGTCGGTCAACTGGGCGACCATGCCGTCGACCATCCGCCGGATCACCGTCGGGTCCACGGCGGCGTTGGGGTTGCCAGCCATCCCCTGGACCGCCGCGACATCCCCTGGCATTGGAAGCCGATTGCCGATCGGTCTGTAGTTCTTGACATTGAGGATCGCCTCCGCATTGGAGTCCTTGAAGACCTCCACCGGAGCAACCTTCTGAGTCTGCGAGGGATCGGGCGGGGGCTCCGCGGGAGGCTGGTCCTCGGCCTTCTTCTCGTCCTTGGTCTGTGGCTCGCCGGCACCACCCTCGTCCTTGGCGGCATCAGCCTCACCTTTGGCTTTGGCCGTGGCTTGCCCGCCGCTGCCAGTGTCCTTCTTCGCCGCGGCCGACGCTGCTGGCTTGGTCGAGGTTGGCGGCTGAGCCAGAACCCGCTCCGGTGCCAGCAGCGCGAAAGTCAGAACCAGTGCCAGGCAAACCGGGAGGCACGCGGCCCAGCGCCCGTGCGACTGCCCCGGCGAGAACACCTTGACCATGTCGGCAAACCTCGTGTTAAGATGCCCGAACCTCGACTCGACCAGGGGACACGGCGGGGAGAGGCACCTCGCAATCCTGCCAAGTCCGCGACCGTCATCCGCCAGGGAGGGCGACTCCCATTGCCGACTCGGTTCGCTTGGATTTCGACCTGTTCGGAGGATAGATCAAGTGCGTGCGATCGTGTGATCGGCGAGGTGGATGCCGCGCAACCGGGCCGCTCTTCGCCGCTGGAATCAGTGTGCGGAGCCTTCAACTCATCTTGAGATAATCCAAACACTTCCAGCAATAAAGCATGTTTCAACTTACCCCGCCATTGCCCCTCTGTCAAGTCAACCGCATGCTCTGCTGCAGTTCAGACGTAAGCCGGCGGTCGGCGGAAAGCGGGGGTTAGGTGCGGTCAGGTTCGGGGGGGGCGGGCTCGGCTGGGTCGGGCATGGATTCATGCAACAGGCGGCGCGTCTTGCT
>JBEKTN010000186.1:0-15846 GCA_049516015.1 Isosphaeraceae bacterium
AACCGGATCTGGAGAACCACTGGGTACCGATGCGGAACCGGGCCCTTCCCTCAGTGATGGCGTTCGTGGCCCAAGCCACCCACCCGGCGGGTGCTCTGTTACGCGACCGCCAAGCTGCTGCGCGACGAGGCCGAGAGCATGGTCCCAAGCATCGATCCTGAACAGGTTCGCAAGCTTGCTGGCTGGGGGCTGACGCAGAACGACATAGCAAGCTTCGTCGGCTGGAGTCGGTCCCTCATCAGCCTGGGTTATTGATCGTTTTACGCCCTTAAGGCGTCTGGCGATTAAAAACGGGGTTGAACAAGGTCATTGGACGCGATCTAATCGCTTGGGTATCAAGGACTTGTGGCCATCGACAAGCCGATCCGCCCTGACGGCCATTTCGCTCTTCTGAGCGACCATTTTGCTCTTCTGAGCGGCCATTTCGCTCTTCTGAGCGACCAGGGGGACCGCGACGCACTGGAACACCGACCACCCCAAGTCTCGTGTAAACACTTCGTGGTCCCAAGCACCATGAGCCCGCACGCCCACCTTGCCCGCAGTCCAGTGGGACTTGCAGACAAGGTCCGGCTGGAAGCCGTGGGCCGCGAGCCAGGCGAGAACAGCCCGTGGTATCGTTCGCACGTTCTGGCGCAGAGGCCCAAACTGGCCAGCGAGACATTGATCCCGCAAGAGTGGCTGAATCTTGCTCTCAGCGACGCCACCGCGGCCGCTGTGAAGACGCTCCGAGCTGGTGCACCGGATTGGGGCAAGGTCCGTCTTGGATGTGACGTGGGCGAAGGCGTGGGCCGTTCCCAGAGCGTGATTGTCGTGAGAGATGACCTCGGTGTGCTCGAGATCTTCGCGAACCAGTTTGAGTCGAAGGCAGAGACCGCCCACGCGATCTGGGTCCGGAAGCGGGACAGGTCCGATATTGCTAAGTTAGGTGACTCCCCTGCTTGCCCATATTGCCAATAGCGGACCTGTCCCGCTTTCCGCTCCACCCGCTTTCCGCTCCACTGAAAAATATCCCATACCATGATATATATAATGAATTAAACAATGCTCGGTGCTACAATGTGAAAATGCTCGATGGAGCTTTGATCTATCTTAGTTATCGATTTGTGAATGGCGATATTTGTGAGCATTCACTGTGTTTTTTTCCGTCTCCCGATCTGGAGCTGTTCCAAAACGATCCTGAGCTGTATACGAGCGATGAGATTTATGCAGACGTAGTTGCTAGGAACATTGTTCCATTTCCCATTCGGTTTGACTTCAACAATGACGAGACACGTTTTGTCGAGATTCATCACCCCTATTCGCATTTGACGCTTGGCCAATACGCAAATTGTAGAATTCCGGTATGCTCTCCACTGGGACCGCTGACCTTCGGCGCCTTTATTCTCCGCAACTTCTACAATACGGCCCTCCGAAAGTTTTCGGAGGACATTCCCTCCGGAGCACTTCTCTTTGAAAATACCATTACCGCCAAAGAGCGGGAAATCTCACACATAGTTCTTGGGGTTCAGGTGCGCCCGAGACAGTGATAGTGACTATTCCGCGATGAGGCGTTGGGGGCCACCCACATTCTGAAGTTCAAGCCGCGCTCTTGGGCCGACGATGAACTCAGATCGCTTGTCGCGACAACGACACCTTGCGCGCCAACTCAGCCCAGGAGATAGAGGCGCGTAGTTGCGGGGGCTCTTGCCGGAAGCGGGAAGCGGGACAGGAAGCGGGAAGCGGGACAGGTCCGATATTGCTAAGTTAGGTGACTCCCCTGCTTGCCCATATTGCCAATAGCGGACCTGTCCCGCTTTCCGCTTTCCGCTTTCCGCTCTCCATCGGCCGGCCGGCTCAGGCACTGAAGGAGTCATCACCGATCCTCAATGTGCGGCTGCGGCGGGCGGCGGTCGACAGAAGACGGCAAGCGTCGCGATGAGCGGTCTGTGGTTCCGCGTTCGTGGGGCCGCCCGCACCGGCCGGCCTCACGGCTTTTCACCGGGACGGCAATCACAACAGTGGTGAGAGCAGGCGGACGACATTCTCGGCCAGCTCGCGAATCCAGCCGGGTTTGGGCAGCTCGCGAAGGCAGTCACCCTGAAGACGCGCGGCCCAGGCGGAGACATCGTCCACCTGCGCGTGGGTATAAAGGAAAAGGGCCACTTCGTAGTTGAGAAAGAGGCTGCGGTTGTCCATGTTCGCCGAGCCGATTACCGCAAGATGGTTGTCAAGAATGACGGCCTTGGCATGAAGCATGACCGGCTGGTAGAGCAATACCTGTCCTCCCGCCTCGTGCAAATCACGGAGGTAGCTTTCGCGTGCCAGGTCGGCCGAGAGATGGTTGGATCTGGCCGGGACAATCAGCCGGACGTCCACACCGCGTCGCGCAGCGAGGCTCAGGGCCCGCGACAGCATTTCGTCAGGCACGAAATAGGGAGTCACGATCCAGATGCGCTCCCTGGCCGCGAAGATTAATGAGACGAGCGTCTCGTACAGCGGGTCATCGGGCACGTCCGGGCCGCTGGCCACGACCTGGACCATGCTGGCACCAGCGTGCAATGTGTCCTTCGAATGTTCCGGGGCCTCGTCGGGCGTGCCGTCCCGCGGTTGGGACGGAGTCGTCAGTTGCTCTCCGGTGGCAAATGCCCAGTCCGAAAAGAAGAGTGATTCGAGATCGGCCACGGCCGGTCCCTGGACCACGACCGACAAGTCAACCCAGTAGTTGGGGTCGGGCGTCGGACCCATGTAGGGCCGGGCCAGGTTCATGCCTCCCGAAAGTGCGATCCGGCTATCGACGACCACAATTTTGCGATGATTCCGCAGGTTCGCCCGGCCCCGGAAGGGAATGTGCAAGACGGGCATGAAGTAAGCGACGTGAGCGCCCGCCTTGAGCAAGGGCGCCAGGTAGTGCCTGCCAATTCGCCACGAGCCCACGGAATCAAGCAGCAGGCGGACGGACACTCCACTCGAAGCCTTCCTCGCCAGCAGGGCGATCAGCGCGTCGCCGACGTCACCCCGGCCAAGAATGTACGTTGTGATGTGGATCGTCGAGGTGGCCTCTTCGATGATCCGGTAGAAGCGCCCGAACGCCTCCTCGCCGCGGGTCAACAGCGCCACGCGATTGCCCTTGCTGGCCGGTGGAACGCCGTAGGACAGCAGGAATCGCTCGGTATCGCTATCGAACTGGCTGAGGAGTCGGGGCTGCGTCCGGTCGTAGACCTGGGGCTTTCTCCGGGCCATCCGGATCATCTTGCGGCCGCCCAGCATCAAGTAGAGCGGCACACCCACATAAGGCAGGAAGAGGACCAGTAACAGCCAGGCCATCGTGGTGGCCGGGGAACGCTTTTGCTGGATCAGATACGCGAGAAAGACCAGGGCGAGCAGGAACCCGAGATGGGTCGTGAGCTCAGGGAGCAGCCAGTAATCGGTCGTTCTGAAAAAGTCGGACACGGCCTGGAAGGCTCCGAGGACTGCGAGGTTCGCGCACTGACGGTGTCCAGCCAGACTTCGGCGGGTCGATCGCGGGTCCCGAGACCACGAGAGACATTTTCGTGAACCTTCGCACGGGCGAATCGCCAGCCGGCTGGCCGCGAGACGTCCGGTTCACGGTGCATGCCAGTATCGGTCTGATCGCCGGCAATTGCAACGTAATCCGTCACCTGTCCCTCGGACCTCGAAAAAGTGTCAGGAACGCTCGAGAATTTCAAGTACTTCACGGGCGATTGCCCCAACGTCGTCGCTCATCAAGGTGCCAGTCCACGCGATTGGCGGCCACAACGAGATACGCCAGGTTCCGGCAGTGCGCTGTCAGGTCCACACTTGGAGCGTGCATGATAATGGGAGGGCACGTCGAAAATGGTCTAGCCAAAAATCGGCCCGATGATATTCTCTGCTCCGAGGCAAGTCCTTTGCGGGCTGGACCATGTCATCGTTCATCTCCGCTCAATGGGGGACGCTGTCACGTATGGCCTCGTACTGCTTACCGCCTTGCAGTTCTCGGGAAGCAGGTGATCTGGAAGAATTGGCAAAAGCGCCAAACGGAAATCTTCCTGCCGGGGCTGGCGGGGCTGTCGATGCAAGCGCGAGATGATTCGATGGGCTACACGAGGCAAAGAGGAGGCGCGCCGTGGGGTTGAAGTCGAGACACGAAACGCGGCGACAGAACCGCCCGGTGATGGAGGCTCTCGAGGGGCGAATCGTCCTCTCGACACTTTATGCGAGCACCGTGACCCAGTTGCAGGCGGACATCGCGGCCGTCAAGAACACTTCGGGGCCGAACACGATCGTCCTGAAACCGGGCGTCTACTTGATGACCTCGGAGCTGCAGATCCAGAACGCGGGCAATTTGACGATCCGGCCGAATTCGACCAAGTCGACCACCAGCCTGGTCGGTTCCGTCGTGGACAGGGTCCTGGAAATCGACGGCGGCAGTGTGACCCTCTCAGGCTTGTCGATTTCTGGCGGTGGGGCGGTTGCGCAGGGGGGCGGCATTCTGGCCCAGAACGCCTCGCTGACACTCAAGGCCACAAAGGTCTTCAGCAACATCAGCACCCAGTCAGGAGCCGGCATCTACACGCAGGGCGGCACGCTGACCCTTCAGAAGAGCTACGTGACGAACAACCGAAGCAGCAGCAGCACCTCGGCCTGCGGTGGCGGCATCTTCGCCCTGGATACCAATGTGACGCTCACGAGCAGTTCGGTCAGTGAAAACTCGTTGTACGCCTATCAGCAGCAGACGATGGGTGCGGTGGAAGCCAGCGGTGCCGGGATCTTCGCGGAAGGCGGCTCACTGTCCGTCACCGGTAGCACGCTTTCCGGCAACAACGTCTATGCGGTTACTACCGGGACCAGCGCCGCAACCTCGGGTGCCGCGATCAGCACGAGCCAGACCCCCGTGACGGTCTCGGAAAGCACATTCCAGTATGATGGGCTCTACACCGTTTCTTACGGGGTTGTCTCGACTCAGGGCAGCGTCTTCGCCACCAACGGCGGAAGTCTGACACTCGTCAACAGCTCACTCAGCAAGAACACGCCCGGCGGAATGAGATCGTTTTTTCACCCCGGCGCGACAGTGACGATCACGAACTTGAACCTCGACGGCCATAAATTCTCAGGCATCCTGTACCCCTGAGAGAGGAGTCGGAGGTCCATGCGAAGCGCATTGCTGATCGTCCAAGGGGGGTGACCGGCGGGCTTGAATTGACCTGGGAAGACGCCACGACTTAGAGTAGAGATTCCAGCGACAAGGCGGTACTATCCCACCCGAGGCCCCTGCGCGGGTCTGTCCTGCCAAGGTCTGCCCCCGATGAATCTTCCTCCCCTGGCCCGTGTGCGGCAGTTGATTCCCCAGCCGCGGGTGGACGATGTACCGGCGAGGATCCGCCGCCTGATCCTGGACAGCCGGATTCGCGAGCGGGTTCCGGCAGGTGGGATCGTCGCACTGGGAATCGGCAGCCGCGGGATCGCGGGAATCGCCGGCATGGCCAGGGCGGCGGTCGATACCCTGAAGGACCTGGGGTACAAGCCGTTTGTCGTCGCCGCGATGGGATCGCACGGGGGCGCGACGGCCGAGGGCCAGCGGGCACTGCTGGCGAGTTACGGTGTGACGGCCGAGGCCATGGGCGTTGCGGTCAAGACCGAGATGGACGCTGTTGTCCTGGGAACAAACCCCGTCGGCCTGCCGATCTACTTTGATCGCAACGCTCACCAGGCCGACGGCATCGTGCTGATCAACCGGGTCAAGCCGCATACCGACTTTCGCGCGACCCACGAGTCGGGCGTGCTCAAGATGCTGGTGATCGGACTGGGCAAGCGCGAAGGGGCCAGCCAGGTTCACAAGCTGGGCCTGCGGGGAATGAAAGAGGTTTTGCCGGCGGTGGGCCGGTTCCTGGTCGAGAATACCCGGTTCGCGCTGGGACTGGCCGTCCTGGAGAATGCCGACGACGTGCCCGCCGAGATCGTGCCCATCGAGCCGCAGACCATCTTCGACGTCGAGCCGAAGCTGCTGGAGAGAGCCCGGGGTCTCATGGGCCGGCTGCCGTTCGATCAGATCGACGTGCTGATCGTCGGCGAGCTAGGCAAGAACTACTCGGGGGCCGGGATGGACCCCAACGTGATCGGCCGGCTCATGGTCGAGACCCAGAGCGATTTCGACAGGCCGGTGATCACGCGGCTTGCCGTGCTCGACGTCTCGGACGAGAGCCACGGCAACGTCGTGGGTGTTGGCTTCGCGGACCTGACGACCCAACGGCTGGTCTCGCGGATCGAGCCCGAGCCGTTTCGGATCAACGTCCTGACCTCATGTTTCCTCGAGCGGGCACGGATCCCGATCACCTTGCCGACCGACCGCGAAGTGATCGAGAGGGCTGTCGAGACCTGCTGGCGCATTGACTCCGCCACGGCCCGGATGGTTGTGATCCCCAACACGCTGGAGCTGAAGACGCTGTGGGTCTCGCCGTCTCTGGAAGAGGAGGTTCGCAATCATCCTCATCTGAAGCGGGAGACCGAGTATCTCCCCATGCCGCTCTCGCCCGCCGGCACGCTCGACCAGGCTGCGATGTTTCCGCACAGCATTCACGCGCTGCGGGGGAAGGGAAGGCGCTCGTAGATTCACCGGGGGGAGCGCACCCGGCAGGGGACTCCTCCGCGCTGGCGGGTCGGGCTTGAGGCCTGGACTTCGGTTCCAACCCGAAGCCGGCACGTACGTGCGGTCTTGGATTCTGCCGGACGGCGCCTCCGGCGGCCTGCTTCTCCTGGGCCCCTCACGAGCTGGGGGGCGAAGTCAAGGGCGGGGGAGTATGGATGAAGCGGACATCGACAAGGGCGCGCTCGGGGACCGGCTTACCGTCCATCAAGTCCAGCGCGACCTGGAGCGCCTTGCGAGCATAGCCCTCGACGTTGCGATCCACGAGTCCCTGAACGCGATCCTTCACATGCTGGCTCAGCCGCGCGTCGCAGGCGAAATAACCTCCAATAGCGAACATGTTCTTACTCGTTTTCCTCCACTGTTCCCGGGCGCTGAATGCACCGGCCACGCCGAAATCGTGGTCGGCGAGAATGACTGTCAGCTTGGGATGGGTTTTGAGATACTCCAGGACGAGTTTGGCCGCCTCCTTCTCCTCGCCGTCGAAGGACACGATATCATAGGCACGGCCGGCGGCTTTGAGAGCGCTGGTGATCGATTCCAGGCGGTCCCGGCTATAGAAATCCTGATCTCGGTTCTCGACCACCAAGGTGGTGCCGGCGGCGGGCAGGTGCAACACCCTGGCATCGTCGGCCACCGTCTCGACGAGTTGCTTGGCGGCCTCGGCAAACCCCTCGAAGGTCACAAACGGGTAGGGCTTTCCAGGTGATGGTGCGGGCAAGGGCGAATCGAGCAGAACAACCCCCAGGCCCCTTGATTCCGCCTCGCGGAGGGCCTCTCGAACCTCGGGCGCGTCGACTGGCTCCACGATCAATGCGCCTGTTGAGCGATTGGCTGCCGTGCGGATCTCGCTGGCGAATTGCCCGGGGCTCATGGGTTCGTTGTCTTGCGGGCTCACGACACGAAATGCACACTTCTTGATCCCGGTCTCGCGCCGCAGGAACTGCTCCAGGTAGGACCGGTCCAGACTGGCGGGCCGAGCCAGGATGAGCTCGACCAACCGTGCTCTGGCGGTTGGCGTCGCCGGGGACCTTGTCCCCGCCGTGGTGGTCGCTGGCGGGACCGATGGCGACAGTGCAGCGCCAGCAGGCCTGGCAGCGGTAGTCGAAGAACCGCTGAGCTCTGGCGGCCTGGAAGGAACAAAGGAGGTCGAGTCACAACCCGGCAACACCCCCAGCGCGGCAATTCCGAGCACCAGGCATGGGCCCGGCCGAATGCCTTGCCCTCGAGGGCTCTGCCGGCTCTTGCCCCAGCCCGCGGCATCGATGTCCGTCGCTCTCAAGGTCTCTCCCATCAAAGTACCGCTCCGACTTCTCCAGGCTTCCATTGGTTGTCTTCCATCACGCGGCAACTATGTTATCCTCAACCCGTCCTGGAGCCCAAGACGACATCAATGCAAGTTCCCCGATGCAGAGCTTGCCCTTTCGCGCGATCACACACTTGCGTACGATGATGCTCCCTGAACGGAAAACCCGGGTCTGGCGGGACGGGCAGGTTCCCGGCTCCAGACCCTTTCCATCAAGCTTGCAGAGTTTCGGGAAGAGGTCATGGCGCGCGGTCGGTTTCGCATTCTGGCCCTCGACGTGGACGGGACGTTGCTCGATCCCGAGGGCACCCTGCGTCCCCGGACGGCGGCGGCCATTGCCCGCGCCGCCAGGGCTGGCATTCGCCCGGTGCTCTGCACGGGACGCCGCTACCGTCGTGCCCGGCCCATCGCCGCCCAGCTTGCTCTGAACGCACCGATCGTCTGCAATTCCGGCGCGATCGTCAAGGACCCGCGGGATGATCAAACCCTCTGGCGTGCCGACTTCGATCCTGCACTTGCGGCCGCGCTGCTGGAGTTGTTTGACGCCGATCAACGGCCTGCCGTTGCGTTCACCGACCGCGGCACGCAAGAATCCGACTTCATCGTGCCAGGTTTCCCCACCGGCTGGCCGCTTTTTGATGACTATGTGGGCCAGAACCGCGAGCACGCCGAGGTCGATCCGAGCTGGGCGACAGAGCACCGTCGCGGGAGCAAAGTCCCTGCGGGCGACGCCTTGTTCCATCTCTGCGCGATCGGCTCTCGACACGAGATGCTGGCATTCCAGCAACTGGTCCTCGATCGCCTGGACGGCCGTGTCCAGACGTTCGTCCAGCGCAGTCCGTGCTATCTGGGCACGATGTGCGAAATTCTTCGCCACGATGCCAGCAAGTGGACGGCCGTCCTGCACCTGGCGAACCTCTGGGATGTCGATCCGGCCGAGATCTGTGCCGTCGGCGATGATCTGAACGATGTCCCGATGATCCGCAACGCCGGTTTGGGCGTGGCCATGGGCCATGCTCCCGCCGCCGTTCTCGCGGCTGCCGACCTGGTCACAGGCGACCATGACGAAGACGGCGTCGCCATGCTTGTCGAGGAGGTCCTGCTCCCGGGCTAATCGTGAATCGTCCCTTTACTTGCGAGATCTCTGCCGTACGCAGGAGTCGATAACTCGTGGCTCAACGTGATGATGAAAAATCGTCGGCCCAGCCGTCGTGGGTCAGAACGGCCGGAGGCACGCACGATCAGTTGCTCGAGGAAAACTGGCTGTTTCGTCTCAGGAAGGAACGGTTCGAGTCGCGGCATACGGGCAAGGTGCATGATTATTATGTGCTTGACCTGGCCGACGCGGTCCATGTCGTGGCCTTGACTCCGGATGGGGAGGTGCTTCTGGTCCGGCAGTTCCGGGCCGGTTCAGGCCGCGACAGCCTGGAGATCCCGGGGGGACTTGTTGATCCGGGTGAAGATCCTTGCACGGCGGGCGCCCGCGAGTTGCTCGAGGAAACAGGCTATGCGGGCGATCCTCCTGTGTTGCTCGGCACGCTCTGGTCGAATCCCTCGCTGCTGACGTCTCGGATCTCCACGATCGTGATCCCGAACGCCCGGCTGGTCGCCGCACCTGATCCCGATCAGCACGAGGAATTGACGATCGAGCGGGTTCCCGCGGACGAGATCCCGCGGCTGATCCGGGAAGGCCGGATCGACCACGCACTGGTGGTCGTCGGCCTGCTCTGGTGGCTGTCGACAAAAAGCCCGGGCCTGGTGAGCTGACCGGAACCGCCAGAGCGCACAGCCCCCAAACCGGAGGGTCTGTGGTGAAGGAAATTGCATCGGAAAGCCGTGATTCCGCCCCCGTGTGCCGCAACGGCTTGTTCGGCCTGCCCTTCAGTCGCCGTAGTTCATGGGTCCTTCGACATGTTCGCCTTGCGAGCGCAAGCGAGAAGCTGCCTCCTGGGCCTCAGGAAAACCGGCGAACTCGTAAGTCAGGCAGACCGGACCGCCTCCGACGACGTTGGGTTCCTCTCGGTACGTGAGCCGGCCACCCAGCTCGCCAACGCGTTCAGAAATGACCGCTTCGCGTCGAGAGTCCGACGGCGACTTGTACAAGACTTCAAACATAACTGACATAGCTCGTCCTCCTCACTATTGTCCCGGCGGGAAGAACAGATGTCCCCAGGTGCCGCCTGATCCCTTCTTCCCTCCGGTCCAGTCGGCGTACTTGATGTGCGGCAGCATGTTACCCACATCGGGTTCAGCGGGCTGAACTTGGAACCAAGCTTTCACTCCATACGGCGGACTGGGGTAGGGTTGGCCCGCTACCGCGGGGAGCAATTCTTGCGCGTGGGGCAGAGCCTGTTGGAGAATTCGGCGGGCTTCAGCCTCGGACCCAACTGTCGCATCGTACTTGCCAGGAGCTTTGACGCCCTTGACGTAATCTGCTTCCGTTGGCACTGCTGGCTTCTTGATGTAATCGCCTTGACCAATGTGGACGAGGGCGGACTCATGTTCGCTGGAGCCGACGAAGTAGGTATGCAACTCCTCCACTTCCAGATTATGCAGTTCGATAAAGCCGTATCGCGGCTCGCTGACGGACTCAACGGCGACTACCGAGACTTGTCCGTTCAGCAGCAGTTCACCAGGCCGCAGGGTTTGAGCGGGAATCCACGCCTGGCGGCTGGCGGCTGGCGGCTGGCGGCTGGCGGAATACCACATATGATCCGGGGTGCCCGTCACTGTCTGGCCACCGAAGGGGAATGTCGATGACAGCGAAGCCCTTGTGCTTTATGGTGCCGAGAACGCGCCGCCACGGGTCAGCCCTGCGTCACGAAGTGGCCAGGAAAAAGATAGCTGGCGCTGAAACTCTCACGATTCTACCGACGCTGGCCGGAAAAACCAGAGTACGCCGATTCGATCCGCAGCGGTGGCTCTTAACCGATGTGTTTCGGGTCTTTTGAATCTTGTTCGCCACCCTATCGTTACCCAGGCTTCGGTTGAAACCAATGGCCACCGTCGGCGAAAGCGATCAAATGAGTGTCTGGGAAAAAGAAAGCAACCTGTCCGTCATCAGCAACAAAAAGCTGCCTCTTTTGATCCCATGTAAAGATTTTATCGAACTTGTTTTTCTCATCAACATTCCAAAATCGGAATCGATAAGTACCTTCGATGTGCTTAACGAAGCTAGGCGCACCCCAGTCCTTAGATAAGTAGCGAGGCCTGTACTCACCGGTGATAGAAACTGGCAGCTTTTCAGAGAGTTGGTCCCGAAGTGCCCGGATGGTAGTCTCTTGTTCTTCAGCAGTGACCCTCAGCTGTTCCACGTTGGTCAGCAAGCGCTGGATTCCCGCGGGGTCGATGTTCTTCATCGCTACTTTAAGATCGGCTCCAAACCTCGCAGCAGATCCATCCAAAGTTTTCGTCGACTCCTCAATGGATTCCGCCGCTTCCTTGGCCGCAGCCTTAATGGCCTCGCTGTGGTCGGGTACGCATCCGGCGGCGAGGAGTAGGGCACCCAAGTACGACATCCGCCAGGGAAATTGATGAGTGATCATAATACATCACTCCCTTCATTTGGTGAATTACGATGAAGAGGCATCCCAGTCAGTCTTGCGGTGGTTTACCCATCCGTCAGTCCGATTCAACCCAGTACCGTCCGGCCACGACTAAATACGATCTGGCCAAGGAGGGCTGATGCACAACGGGTAGGTGATGATGCCTTCCAAGCAAAATTCAGGCACAAACTATGTCCCTATCTGGGAGAGCAACTGCCTTCAAGTATGCGATGTTGCAATCGGGGCGAGAGGATTTGAACCTCCGACCTCATGATCCCGGGCCGTCTGGCTTACCGAATTCCGGCCTGGAAGACGCTTTGTCAAGTGTGCTCTGAGTCGCGTGGGTCAACGTCGGCTCGCCTGCACTGGCGCATCGGCATAGGGCCATCACGGCAAGGCATGTTCCAGCGTCGGCGATGTAGTGGTCCATGTCGTCATTGAGTGACCGAGTGAACCAGCGGCCCGAGGCGCGCTGATGGGACTTGAGCCAGGCGATTCCGTGCTGGATGGCTGGGGCTGTGGCCGGGACCCCAGCCTCTCGGAGCACGAACACGATCAGGCCGGTGGCGTAGCCGTCGCTGGGCGAACCGGGGTCGTTGGGCTGTCCGTTGCGCCGCTTCCACTGGCCCAGCGAGGGCAAGCACCAGCCGCCGTCGGCGCGCTGGAGGGCCCGCAGCGACCGGACGGTCGCCGCTTTCTGAGCGGAGTCCATGAGGCCGTCGAGCCGTGTCGCGGCCCAGAGAAGCATGGTCTGATGGTGCATGTCGGGCGGGGGCGTCTTGCGAAAATAGGCGCGCAGCCGCTCCAGACCGCGCTGGGCCGGGGCACTTCGAGCATAATCGCCAGGGGCATGGCCCGCGCCGAGCGCCGCGACGATGGCTCCGTAGTAATCGTCATGCTCCAGAGGGGGCCAGCCACACTTCAGCCACTCCCAGCCGCCGTTGCTTTTCTGCAAGGTCCACATCCGGTCGAGGGCCTGCCGGGTGAGCGGGTGCAGCTTGCCCGAGGTGGCCGCGTCGTTGAACGCCAGGGCCGAGGCTGTGGAGATCACCTCGGCATCCCAGCGCGGTTTCGCCTCCTTTTTTGGGTCATCCCAGTGAGCGACCCGGTTCTCGAAGAAGGCGCGAACCTCGCCCGGAGCGGGGGATGGAAACTCCCGCAGCGACGGGCGAGCCATGAGGTAGGGGTAATTGGTGTGGCAGGAGCCGCAATTGTGTTGCCGGGTCCATTGCAAAGCGGCCGAGTCGATCAGGGCCACCGACCGCTTGAGCGAAAATTCCTTGGCGATCGGCTCATCGGCAGACGGCCTGGACCGTTTCTCCTTGGTGGCAGGGGATGCCATGTCCCGGGCGGGAGGTGACGCGGTCTGAGCCGCGACGAGCAGCGCACTCTTCAGGACAAGTGTCATGGTATTGCTCCCGCTCGAGACGCCTTGACTCCGGTAAACTTCGCCACGAATCCGTTATGAGCGCTGCTTCGCGCGCGTCCTAGAGGAACCCGGCTGATTCTCAATCCCGGCATTCGACAAACCGATCACCTGGCCTTCTTCGCCTCCGCCTTCACCGGCTCGCCCGGCTGCTGGTGCTCATCCTCGTCGTCGAGAACTCCGGCCACCTGGCCGCAATCGTTGATTGCGGTTGCGGAGGAGAACAAGGGCCCCCCCTCATCGATCAGGCGGAGCCGCTCAGCTTCATAGGCGAACGCATCGGGCCCAACCTTGGAGCCGCCGGGCCCGTCCACCATGCCCACCACGACCCCCTCATTGTTGACGGCGTTGGCCTCCGAACGGACGTAGCGGGCAGGGACTTCGAGCTGCTTCAGGCCTTGATCGCGCGACCAGATGACGGCATGAACCAGGCCGTCGAGCGTGTGCCGTACCCCGACCACCATGCCCGAGTTGTTCACGGCGCGCGGGGCGATGGAATTGGGACCGGCGATGAATTCTTGTGACCATACCCCCGCGTCAAGCCGTGACCAGAGGCAAGGTTTGTCTCCGTCCACGGAGGCGACCAGCTTGCCGTTATCGCTGATGGCGACGAAGTTGGTGCCAAGTTTGGAAGTGTGCGGCAATGCGGCGCCCTTCCAGCCCGCGCCGTCCCGGTCCCAGATGCAGGCTCGTACCCGATTGGTGCCGACCGAATAGCCGCTGATCCGCCGGGAGTCGGCCGAGATGTCGCAGGCATACGAGACCACGTCGTCGGCCAGTACGCCCAGTCCATGCATTCCGGTTTTCGCATCCCAGACGAATGCCTGGTTCCGCAACGGGACTTGTCCCCGTGGCGCGGGCTTGCCGGCATGCCCGACAACCACTCCGTCATCACTGACGGCCGCCGGGAAAGCCGCCGTGTAACCTTTCGGCGGAGGCAGGTAGGTGATGGTCTTGCCGCTGGCGAAGAACGGCACCTGATCGGTCACGCCGGGAAATTCCTTGCTGGCGATCCACTCGAAACCGACGATGTCACCACGTCCGTTGATTCCCGTGGCGTTGATGCCCACGTCCCTGGGCGACACGATCTGGTACTTCTTCTTGGGCTCATCACCCTGGGCCTGCCACGACAAGATCACCGTGGCGACCCCGATCAACCAGGCGCGGCGCATTGGCAGTCTCTCCTCACCAGACCATGCGAACCGAAGAGTTGGAGCACTCGCCCGATCATCGCAAGTGCCGTTGCATGTTTGAAGGTGCCATCGAACTTGCGGGCACAGTTTCTCATACCTTCGCCTGTGCGTTCCTAAGAGTGATGGTCCAAAACGGTTGCTTTTCGGCCGTCGCTATGTTCCGATGGGACGCTCGAGTCGTGATCCGCCGACCGGCCCTTTAGGAATGTAGTGAGGAAAATTTGATGAGGAACCTGATCTGCACGGCGAGCGTGATGTGCCTGCTGGTGGTTGCCGGCGTCGTGAGCCGAGGCGCGAGTGATGAAGCCCCGGCCACCATCGAAAAGATCATGGATACCTTGCACAAGGGGAAAAAATCCACCTTGGCCGCGCTCAAGACGGCTCTGAAGAGTCAGTCGCCCGATTGGGCCACGGTCCAGAAGGAAGCCAAGACCTACAGCAAGTTCGCCGCCGACCTGCCCAAGAACGACCCGCCCAAGGGTGATCCGGCCGCGTTCAAGAAGCTGGCAAAGGCGTTCGCCGCCAATGCCAAGACGCTCAACGATGCCGCCCAGAAGGAAGACCTTGCCGCGGCCAATGCCGCGATCCGCAAGATCGGCGGCTCCTGCAAGACCTGCCACGACGCGCACAAGGAAGATTGACCGATCCATCGACACGCGGGCCCGCCGGCCATGGTCCGGAGGGCTCCGGTTGATGGATGCGAAATCTTCGGTGGACCCTCCCTCTGGCATGCTGCAAAGTTGGTCTTGACCGCCCTCTGTTCCCGGCTGTTTTCGTTGCGAATTCGTTTCGTTCGGCGAGGGTCTCCAGACTCCGCCGTTCCGCCGTTCCGCCGTTCCGCCGTTCCGCCGTTCCGCCGGCCGAAGGCCTCCAGGTGACGCGCCGACGGTCGGGAGGGGAGAGAAAAGGGGACATTACTGAATAGCGCTTCCTTAGTCCCTAGGCCGCTTGCATCAAGCGTTTTCGTGCATGTCCCATAGGCTCTTTCCCCTCACAAACGGTCGATGTAGAGTCGAGGTGTGGCGCGGTGGTTTAGGTCGATGTTTGTGTTCCCTGTTGGCCCGCTCTTTCGTGTGCGGGTGTCACATCATCTCGACCATGCTCCGGTTCCACACCCCGCTCATCAAACCGGGCGGGCGGATTTCCCGCACCCGGCTTTCGGACAAGGCTTGTTTTAAAAACTCGAGGACATGCAAAGTAGTATTGACTCAGCGGGTTGGATTCGGTAGATTGGGCGGATCATCCCAGGAGATCCGCCCATGACGATTGCGCGTGCCCATCTGGTTGATCCTTCCGTGACCCGCTGGTATCACTGTGTGACGCGCTGCGTGCGGCGGGCCTTCCTGCTCGGGGAAGGGATGCACGACCGCAAAGGCTGGATCGAACATCGGCTCGAGGAACTTGCGGAAATCTTCTCGGTGGCCGTCGCGGGGTTTGCGATCCTGGACAATCATTTGCACCTGCTGGTGCGGCTGGATCCGGACGTGGCCCGGGGCTGGTCGGATGAGGACGTCGTGCGACGCTGGGGACGCCTCTTTCCGCCCCGCGACAAGGCGCGACAGGTGACCCCGGTCTCGGACGAGTGGGTCCAGACGCGGCTCAAAGACGCCAGGTGGGTCGCGACTGCGCGCGAGCGGTTGCAAAGCCTGAGCTGGTTCATGAAGTGCTTGAAGGAGCCGCTCTCACGGCTGGCCAACCGCGAGGAGCAGACCCGCGGCGCGTTCTTCGAGGGCCGGTTCAAGAGCGTGGCGATC
>JBEKTN010000187.1:0-15795 GCA_049516015.1 Isosphaeraceae bacterium
TTCGGTCTTCCACGGGGCCGAATCGTCCATTCCAGCCCCAATCGCTTGGCCGTGTCCGTGACCCAGTTAGGATCGCCGAAGGGCCGACCGCGATTGACGCAGCAACGCAACGCCGCCACTTCAGCTTCCGTTTGCGGTTGGTTGACAAGTTCCTGCCAATCGGTGGGGGGAGCGGACGGGGCCACCCGCTCTCTGGTACCTGGGAAACGTGGATGGCCCCCAATGTCATGCCAACCAAGCAGTCCCAGCAACCGGCCTCGTTGATGACGCCATGACCCCGGCACGAAAGAAAGGCATTGTAGGTCAGGCTGGAAAGCCTGACCTACTTCCTTGCCGGGGTAATGGTTTTCCAGCAATTCGACGACGTCTCACTCATGGCCGCGTAAGGTGTATTCCTCGCGACCCCCGCGGCCTCTAGAATGGAGTGGGAGGTTCATCATGGCCGAGACGATCGACTACATCCATCTGGCTCCACGCGAGGGTTCGGGTTATCAGCAGCATTTTGTCAAGGGCCGCAGCTTGCGAGCTGAGACGCTCTTCCGCGCTACCGTTGGGCCGGAGCCCATGACCCCCGATGAGGTAGCCCAAGATTACGACGTGCCGGTAGAGGCTGTCCGGGAGGCCATACATTACTGCCTTCGCAATGCGGCGCTCCTGCAAAGGGAACGAGAGGAGGACTGGGCTGAAAGCGAATCCCGCGGCCTGGCCGCAGCTCTGCCACTCGCGTCCGGTGCTCGAGTCGAGCTATGAGGATCTGCCTCGACGATGATTCCGCCTCTCGGCAGCTCTCCATGGTGCTCCGCAAGGCTGGGCACGATGTCGCAACCCCGGTTGACTTGGGGATTTCCGGGGCGCCCGATCCCGTCCATCTGACCCAGGCGATCCGGGTCGGCCGGGTCCTCTTGACACGCAATTCTCGAGACTTCACCTTGCTTCACGATCTGGTTCGGGCATCGGGAGGCGGCCATCCGGGATCCTGCTGCTGCACTTCGACAACGATCCCACGCGCGACCTGAATTCCAGGAGTGTCGCGACCGCGATTGCCAAGCTCGAATCGTCCGGTGTTCCGATTTCGAATGAGCTGCATGTATTGAACGCCGAAATCCGCGGAAGAAAATTCGGTGACAATTTCTCGGACTCTTTCTCGTTTTTTCCGGTGATTTCCACGTCTCCCTCCGCCTTGCGTCACTTAAATCTTCATTGACTTCACCGGATCCTCCTCTCCTTAATTCCCCAGGCCCGGACTGATCCACGATCTCTGTCTTTTGCCGTTTCCCCTGGAAATTACGACGTTTCCTAACTCCTTGACCTGGCCTGGTCTTGCCAAGTCACCATGCAATAGCGTTACCTTGGCAGAGGGATTCGCCAAAAAACTCCATGACAATCGCGGAGGTCCCACCATGGATGACTCCTGCCGCCACGACTTCTTCGCTCATCCCGCCCCAACCCTACACCGACGCTATGAAGCTCTTCGTGCCGTCTTCCTCGACCACCGCCCCTTGACCGAGATCGCGGGGCAATTCGGTTATCGCTATGGCACGCTCCGCAATCTGGTGGCTCAGTTTCGAGCCCAGTGTCGAACCGGTCAGATCCCCCCTTTTTCACCACCCCGGCTTACGGACGCCCCAAAGGAACAACACGAGATCACACTCCAGCACAACCCGATCCCCAAGCCACGGCCGATTGCCACCAACTCGTTCTGAGACCGGAACGGTGCCTCGAAACGCGAGTGGCGGGGGTCTTTCTCTTCCTCCCGCTCTTGGCCCGACTCCGGTTCGACGACCCGGTGACTCAAGCGGGCTATCCCGGCTCGGGCATGATCCCACCTCCAGCAGCGCTGCTCAGTCTGCTGACCCTGAAACTCCTCGACAAGGAACGACGCAGCCACATCACCGATTTCGACTTCGACGAGGCCTTGGGCCTGTTCGCCGGCTTGAATGTTCTGCCCAAGAAGAGCTATGCCACCGATTATTCCTACCGCACCTCGCGGTCCTGCCAACAGGCTCTGTTGTCCCGATGGGTCGCCGCCTTGGCTCCGTTGCTGTTTCCCGAGGCCCAGGAATTCTGCTTGGATTTCCATGCCATCCCCTTTCGAGGCGAACCCGAAGTCCTCGACAACCACTACCTGCCCACTCGGGGCAAAGCGGCCCCCAGCATCTTGAGCTTCTTCGCCTACGAACCCCAGAGCAGTGTCTTATGCTATTCCAACGCCGACATCACCCGCGGCGACCAAGCCCAGGAACTGATGCGGTTCGTCGCGTTCTGGCACGACCTGATCGATCATGATCCCCAATCGCTCTACTTCGACTCCAAGGTGGTCCCCTATGCCGCACTGGCTAAGGTCACCCAGCGCAAGATCTGGTTCGTCACCATCCGCCGCCGGGGAGCGGCCATCCTCCGCCGCTTGAATGCTCTGCCGGGCAGCGCTTGGCGCCGGACTGTGATCGACATTCCAAAACGTCGTCATAAGAATATTCGATATCGGGACGAGACCGTGAAGATTCGAGGTTACCCCGAGAAACTCCGGCAAGTGGCGGTGGCGGGATTGGGGCGTGACGAACCGACCCTCTGCTTGTCCAACAATTTCCAGGTCAGCGCCCGCGAGTTGATCACCCGGTACGTGAAACGAAACGGGGTAGAAGATGCCTTGGGAATCAGCGTGAATTTCTTCCATGTCGACTGTCTGGCCAGCGAAGTCCGCCTCAATGTGGACTTGGATCTGGCGCTGACGGTGATCGCGCATGGGTGCTACCGCTGGCTGGCGACGCGGTTGCCCGGCTTTGACAAATCGAAGCCGAAGCAAGCGTACCAGCGATTCGTAGCGACCGGAGGGGTCGTGGAAATTCAGACTGACCGGATCCTGGTTCGATTTGACAGACGCGCCCACAATCCGATCCTCCGCGCCGCTGCACTGGATCGAGACTGCCCACCAATCCCATGGTTGGGTGGATTGCCGGTGGCATTCGAGTATCCTTGAAGCCTCGGACAAAAGTAACATTGTCACCGAATTTTCTTCCGCGGATTTCGGCGATCAATCGTGGGCCGACCCGACGGGGACGTCGATGTGCTCGCCGCTGGACCAGCGGCTGCCGTTGCGAACGACCTGGTGGTACAGCGTGTCGCGCTCGATCGGCACCCGGCCGGCCTCGGTGATCAGGCGGCGAATCTCGGCGCCGGTGGCTTCCTGCGGCGTCTCGGCGCCGGCGTCGTGATAAATCTTCTCGTGTACGACGGTTCCGTCGAGATCGTCGGCTCCGAACGAGAGCGCGACCTGGGCCGTCTTGAGACCGAGCATCACCCAGTAGGCCTTGATGTGCGGGAAGTTGTCGAGCATCAGGCGGCTGATGGCCATCGTCTTCAGGTCCATCACGCCTGATGGCTTGGGTATGTGAGCCATCTCGGAATTGTCGGGATGAAAGGCCAGGGGGATGAACGTCTGGAACCCGCCGGTCTCGTCCTGCAGCTCGCGCAGGCGGATCAAGTGATCGATCCGGTGCAGGGGCTTGTCGATGTGGCCGTAGAGCATGGTCGCGTTCGAATGCAGCCCCAGCCGGTGGGCCGTGCGGTGGACGTCGAGCCACTGCTCGGTCGAGGCCTTGGCGCCGCAGATCTGCGCGCGAACCTCGGGATGGAAGATCTCGGCTCCGCCGCCCGGCAGACTGCCCAGCCCGGCGTCAATCAACTGCCTGAGGATCTGCTCGGTGGAGAGCCGGGAGATCTTCGCGAAGAACTCGATCTCGACCGCCGTGTACGCCTTGACGTGAATCTCGGGGGCCGTCTCCTTGAGCCACCGCACCACGTCCACATAGTACGTGAATGGCAGCTTGTGATGCAGGCCGCCGACAATGTGCAGCTCCGTCGCCCCCCGCTCGCTGGCCTGCCTGGCCCGATCGATCACCGCAGCCCGATCCAGCACGTAAGCCTTGGCCTCGTTCAGGTCGGCGCGGAAGGCGCAGAAATCACAAGTGTACACGCACACGTTTGTCGGATTGATGTGCATATTGACATTATAATATCCGAAATTGCCGTTGTACCGCTCGCGTACCAGGTTGGCCATCGCGCCCAAGGCGAACAGATCGTTGGAGGCTTCCAGGGCCAGGCCGTCGTCGAGGCTGAGCCGCTTGCCGGCTTCGACCTGCTCGCGGATCGCATCAAATCGGGTCAACTCGGTCGGCATGCCTTCACCCTGCCTCTCATGCATTGACCGTCATGAACTTACGGGAATCTGACGGCTACCCTCAATCCGTCCAAGTTGTGGCAAGGTCTCCTGACCTTGCCACTTCGCCGACCGAAGGTCTCCAACCCCAACGGGAGACCTGCGGTCCGGCCGGGCCCCCGGAACGGGGTGGACGGGGTCTGGAGACCCGCGCCGAACACCCTTTTCCGAGATTTTAGGCGAAACTGAAGCAATCATCAACCTGCGATGAACAAATGACGGCCTTGAGAGTTATTGGACCCTCACAACACCAGGTCCGCCAGCCCGAAAAGGAATAGCCCCATGCTGATGATGACATTGACGTGGAAGAAGGCCAGGTTGACCCGGGTCAGATCGTCGGGGCGGACCAGGGCGTGCTCATAGAAAAGCAGCACGGCCACGGCGGCGATACCGACGAAGAAGATCTTGCCCAGCGGATAAGTCAGTTCCAGGCCGGCCAGGGAAAGGATCATGAACGCGTGACAGAGCGCCGCGAGGCGCAGAGCCGCGGGCACGCCGAGCCAGGAGGGCACGCTCTTGAGGCCAGCTTGGTTGTCGAACGCGACATCCTGGCAAGCGTAGATGATGTCAAACCCGGAGACCCAGCAGAGCACGGCCAGGGCCAGCAGCACGGGCGGCCATGCGATCCCGCCCCGCAAGGCGATCCAGGCGGCGATCGGGGCCAGGCTCAGTGATGCCCCCAGCCAGAAATGGGCCAGGCTGGTGAACCGCTTGGTATAGGAATAACCAAGCAGCCAGATCAGGACCGGAACCGACAGCAGCAAGGGCCAGCGATTGGGCAGAAAGAGCAATGTCGAGGCGATGAACGCCACGGCGCAGAGACCGGTGAAGAGCGCCACCGACCGCACCGAGAGCCGCCCGGTGGGCAGGTGGCGTCCCGCCGTCCGCGGATTGAGAGCGTCGTAGTCGCGGTCCACCAGCCGATTGAAGGCCATCGCGGCGGAGCGAGCCGCGGCCATGCACAGGAGAATTCCGATCCAGTCTTGTGCGCGCCCCCGCCAACCGTCCGGGCTGAAGGCCGCCAGCGCGGCTCCCAGGAGCGCGAAGGGCAGGGCGAAGAGGGTGTGCTGAAACTTGACCAGATCGAGATACTCGCGTGCGATCGCCGTGTTCACTGGCTCAGGCCTCCGGATGTTCGCCGGGCCGCTCTACGGCTGCTTCCGCCCCGGCCTTCTCGCTGCCCCATCGTGTGATCATGGAATTGACGATACCGAGCTGGTCGCAGATCCGCCCGACGATGAAGTCGACCAGGTCGTCGAGTCGACGCGGGCGGTGATACCAGCCAGGCATCGCGGGCAGCACGACCGCCCCGGCGCGGCTCACTTGCACCATGTTTTCCAGGTGAATCAGGCTCAGCGGGGTCTCGCGCGGCACGAGGATGAGCTTCCGCCGTTCCTTGAGATGGACGTCGGCCGCGCGCGTGATCAGGTTGGTCGTCACGCCATGGGCGATCGCCCCGAGCGTACTCATGCTGCACGGGATGACGACCATCCCGCCGGTGAGGAACGACCCGCTGGCGATGCCCGCCGTGAAGTCCGTGTGCTGGTGATAGATCAGGCGGCCGGGCGCAAGGTCACCGAAGATCAGGGGATCGAATCGTTTGAGCGACAGCGCCAGGCCGGTCTCCTGGTGCAGCACCTGGGCTGCGCTGGGGCTGGCGATCAGGTGAATGGTCCGGCCCAGGCGACCGAGGGTTCGCAGCAAGCCAACGGCGTAGGGAGCGCCGCTGGCGCCGGTCATGGCAACGACCAGGTCGGGCTGGGCGACGGCCGCGGGCAGCGATGGGTCGTGGCTCATCGATTCGGTTCCCTGCCGGACGAGGCGCCACCCTTGCTCGGCTTTGTTCCCACGTACAGAGTGGCAATACCCAAGGTGAGCGGATACATCCGCAGTTCGATCAGCCCGCGTGAGCCAAGCAGGTTGAGCATGTCCTGGCCGTCGGGAAAGCTCAAGACGGTGCGGGGAAGGTAGTGGTAAGCCTGGTCCTGGTTGGGGGCGATCGCCTGGCCGAGGCGCGGCAGGACGTGACGGAAGAAAGCGAGATAAATCTTGCCCAGAAACCGTCCCCGAGGACGCGAGAACTCGAGTATGGCGACCTTCCCTAGCGGCCGGGCCGTGCGGATCATCTCGTCGATGCCGCGGACCGTGTCGCGGACATTGCGCAGGCCGAAGGCGACGCTGACGACTCCGAACGTGTCGCTGGGGACAGGGAGACGCTGGGTGTCGCCCTCGATCAAGACCACGCGGCCGGTTGCTCCCTGCTTCCGGACCTTGCCCTCGCCGAGCAAGAGCATCTCACGGCAAAAGTCGGTACCGATGACGCGCGTGAGGCCCTGCGCGGCGCGGTCGTAGGCCAGGGCGAGGTCCGCCGTGCCAGTGCAGCAATCGAGCACTGGAACACCGGGTTGGGGAGGGACCTTCCGGGTGGTGAACCGCCGCCAGGAGCGGTCGATGTTCAGGCTCAGCAGGTGGTTCAGCAAGTCGTACCGCTGCGCGATCGACGCGAACATCCGCCGCACCCGCTGGTCGGACTTGTCGATCTCCACCCGCTCTTCACAAACTTCGGAACGGGCGTTGTCGCGGGTTGATGAGCTGGAGTCCGCGGCAGTTTGCGACATGGTTCGAAGCGAGCTTTCAAGTCGGAACGATATTGCTTCACGGGTCGCGTCCTACAGATCTCGACCCACGAGTTCATTGTGGGCCCGGAGGAGGGTCAACGGCAAGTCGCCAGCCAGTCCCCATCGACGTCCTGACTCACCCGAAATACCGAACGTAAGGCGCGACCTTTGCTGCGAACCATGAAGACCTGATGAGGCCGATTCACTCACGATATGGCGACAAAACAGCTCGCAGAATGACGTGAGTGTTTTTCGGATTTCCTATTTTTTTTTCCTCTGATTTTGATACACTAGACTCGGTTGGTCTGACGACTGAGTGAGCACGTCGGGTTCTCGTTGAACCGCCTTCGGCTTCCCGCTCTCGCCTTTCCCACCTCCTGGGCGCAACCGTGTGCCCCTTTCTTATCGACCCAGAAAGCTTTCCAAAGGGGTCGGATGCTCTTTGCCACATGGAGATGAACAGTGGGAAAGAAACTTTACGTTGGTAATTTGACCTATTCGGTGACCTCATCCGACCTCGAAGGATGGTTCGCCCAGTTCGGGACCGTGCAGAGCGCGCAGGTCATCCAGGACCGTGACACCGGTCGCAGCAAGGGGTTCGGCTTTGTCGAGATGGACACCGAAGCCGAGGCTCAGGCGGCGATCCAGGGCCTGCACGACCAGGAGTATGACGGGCGCCGGTTGACAGTCAACGAGGCCAAGCCCCGCGAACCGCGTAGCGGTGGCGGCGGCGGTTACGGTGGTGGCGGCGGTCGCTCCGGTGGCGGCGGCGGTTACGGCGGCGGTCGCTCCGGTGGCGGCGGCGGCTACGGTGGTGGCGGCGGCGGCGGCCGACGCTATTGATCGCGGTCGCTTGTTGCGACGGCACAACCAAGGAGCCCAGAACTGGGCTCCTTGATCCATCTTCCATCCCTGGCGGGCTTGCCTTATGCAAAGTCGAGCAGGGGTGCATTTTCGCACTTGATGTGCTGCCGGGACCCCGATGAATTCCAGGCACTATCACACGCCTATCACAGACTCCCAGCGCAAGCGTTGCCCGATCTGCGACAAACCCGTCTATTCGCTGGCTGGCATCCACCCTCAATGTGCCATCAAACAGAATGACGGCGTGCCACCAATCCTGAGCGAGCCCGTCGATCCCGCCATCGCGGTCGCGACGACAGGAACTGCCGCCGCGATCAAGCCGACTGGGGTTTGATTCGAAGCGCGATTGGTCGGATGAGCACGGTCGAAGAATACTGAGTCTTGCAGAGTGCTTCGCCCTGCGCGCGTTGGGGCGTGTCGTTTCGCCCCCGATTCGACAATTGAGCCCGGAAGACGTTGCGGATTTGCCGGGCGATTGCTCTGGCCCGCTCGCTTGTTCTGGGTTAAGAAAAGGGGTCACTCCGTTCGTTCGACCTTCGGTGGCCAGAGGCTTCAGAGCAAGGACGCTCGATGTCCCCCAAACGTGCCCTCGCCATCCTGATCGTGGTCTCCGGATTGGTCCGGTTGGCCGCCGCCGGTACATTGGGACTGGGCAATGATGAGGCGTACCACTTCCTTTATGCGGTTCATCCCGACCTCAGCTATTACGATCATCCGCCGATGCTGGCCTGGGTCGAGACAACCGGGTTGACCCTCTCGGGCGCCGCGTTTTCCGGGGTGGCCCTGCGGTCCGGCTTCATCGTGCTCTTCGCCGCGTCCACCTGGTTGATGTGGCGGATCGCCGGCAGATGGTACGGTCCTCGCGCGGGATTCTTCGCCGCCCTGGCGCTCAACCTGACGGGATACTACGGGCTGGCGGCATCGACGTTCGCTCTGCCGGACGGGCCATTGCTCTTCTTCTGGCTGTTGACCATCGACCGCCTGAGCGTCGCTCTCGAGCAACCGCGACGGACCTGGCCCTGGGTGTGGGTGGGTCTCGCATGGGGCAGCGCGCTGCTCAGCAAGTATCACGCGATCTTCTTGCCGGCGGGCATGCTCCTGTTCTTGATCGTGCACAGGCCGCTGCGGCACTGGCTGGCCAGACCGGGACCCTACCTGGCCCTCTGCCTGGGGCTCGTTGTCTTCAGCCCGGTGCTCGTCTGGAACGCCAGCCATGGCTGGGCCTCGTTCCTCTTCCAGGGCGGCAGGGCCGTCGGTGGGCTAGTGCCAAGGCCCGATTACCTGGCAACGGCCATGCTGGCGCAAGCAGGATATCTCTTCCCCTGGATCTGGATCCCGCTGTTCTTGCTCATGGTCCGGGAGGCGAGCAACTGGAGTCACCTCGAGAGCCAGCACGAACGCCTGGCTCTTTGCCTGGCCGTCGCACCGGTCCTGGTTTTCATGGCCGTCGCCTGCTTTCGACCGGTTCTGCCGCACTGGGGACTGATCGGCCTGGTCTCACTCTTCCCGGTGCTGGGCGACTCCTGGCGCAAGCACGCTGACCGAATGCCAGGTCGGACGCTGCGCTGGCTCTCCATCGCGGCCGTTTTCCCCGTGCTGCTCCTGGGACTGACCATTCTCGAGTACCGCACCGGCTGCTTTCAACGCGGTGGTGCTGTGCGGTGGGGGCTCTTCGAAGCCCGCACCGACCCGACCGCCGATCTTTACGGCTGGGATCTGGTCGCCGACCGGCTCGAGCAACTTGGCGTCCTGGACGACGAGAATACCTTCCTCTTCACCCGGAACTGGTACCAGAGCGCCCAGGTCGCTCATGCGATCCATCTCAGGCTGCCGGTCCTTTGCTACAACATCGACGACCCGCGGGGATTCGCTTTCTGGAGCAAACCCGGCCAGTGGCTGGGACACGACGGAATCTTGTTGATCATCAACGACGATTTCGTTCCCGTGTCATTCTATCGCCGCTGGTTTCAGGAGGCGGTCCCGCTGGCGGAGTTCACGATCGACCGCGGCGGGCGTCCGTTCCGCCGCGTCCGGGTCATTCGGCTGATCCATCAACTGGCCGCGTTTCCCTTTGATTTCTCCCCCGAGCGCGCGGCGGCTCGAGAAGCGCTCAGGGCAGGGGAACACCCCATGGATCATACCCAGCAAACGGCCCGACGACCCTCCCCCGACGCGCAGCTCGCGCGCTGATCCCGGCGCAGAAGACGGCGGCGCAGGCTTTCATCAGGCGTTGAGACGATCGGTCTGGCAACCACAAGTCTCTTGGAGCGGCTGCGTGCCGGCCCAGACGTGGCCGTGTCGGCCGCCAGACGCCGGCGATCCCGGGTTTGTGGACCAGGCGTGGCGATTTCCCAACGAATGGGGGTCTGGTTAGAATTGACACACGTGCAATCGGCCCGGCCCTTTTGAAGGAGGCTTCCCGCTTGGACTGGCATGCGACGACAATTCTCTCGGTGCGCAAGGGGGGAAAGGTGGCCATGGGTGGCGACGGGCAGGTGACCCTCGGCACCCAGGTGATGAAGGCCGACGCGGTCAAGGTCCGCAAGCTGCTGGAGGGGCAGGTGCTGGTTGGCTTCGCGGGATCGGCGGCCGACGGGTTTGCCCTGCTCGAGCGGTTCGAGGGCAAGCTGAAGGACCATCCCAACAACATCCCCCGCGCCGCGACCGAGCTGGCCAAACTGTGGCGGACCGACCGGATGCTGCGGCGATTGGAAGCGGTGCTCCTGGTCGTGGATTCGCGGCACAGCCTGCTGGTCAGCGGCTCTGGCGACGTGATCCAGCCCAGCGACGGGATCCTGGCGACCGGGTCGGGTGGGGGCTATGCCCTGGCGTCCGCCCGGGCGCTGATCAAGCACACCGAGCTCTCGGCCGCGGACATCGTCCGCGAGTCGCTGACCATCGCCGGGGGTATCGACATCTACACGAACAGCTATTTGACGGTGGAGGAATTGCCGTGCCTCAGCACCAGCCCGAGTTGACCCCCCGGCAGATCGTCTCCGAGCTGGACCGCGACATCGTGGGCCAGGCCGACGCCAAGCGGGCCGTGGCGATCGCCCTGCGCAATCGATGGCGGCGGCGCCAACTGCCGGAAGAGCTTCGCGCCCAGGTCACGCCCAAGAACATCATGCTGATCGGCCCGACCGGGGTGGGCAAGACAGAGATCGCCCGCCGGCTGGCCATCCTCGTGGGCGCACCGTTCGTGAAGACGGAGGCCACCAAGTACACCGAGGTCGGCTACTATGGCCGCGACGTCGAAAGCCTGATCCGCGACCTGGTCGAGGCAGCGATCCTGCTGGTGCGAACCGCCGAGCGCGAAACCGTGGAGGAACAGGCGAGGCTGCGGGTCGAGCAGCGGTTGCTCGACCTGCTCTTGCCCTCGCCCCAGCCCACGAACTGGAGCGAGGCCGACTCGCACCAGACTGACGAGGCCGCCGAGCGGCGCCAGCGGTCGCGCGAGAAGATGAAGAACCGGCTGCTGGCCGGCGAGCTCGAAGACCGCGAGGTCGAGGTCACGATCCCCGGGCGCGGCGTGGCCCCGGTCTCGATCCTGGGCGCAGCCAACATGGAGCAGATGGAGATGGACCTCCAGAGCATGTTCGAGAAGATCATGCCCAAGCAGGCGCAGAACCGGCGGATGACCGTGCGCGACGCCCGGCCCATCCTCCTCCAGCAAGAGACCGACGCGCTCATCGACCCCGAGAAGATCAACCAGGCCGCCGTCAAGCTGACCGAAGAAACGGGCATCGTCTTCATCGACGAGCTCGACAAGATCACCGGCGACGAGGGGTCGATGCGCGGCCCGGACGTCTCGCGCCAGGGCGTGCAGCGCGATCTGCTGCCGATCGTCGAGGGAACCACGGTCAACACCAAGTACGGGCCGGTCAAGACCGATCACGTCCTGTTCGTGGCCGCCGGCGCCTTCCATCGCTCCAAGCCCTCGGACCTCATGCCCGAGCTCCAGGGGCGGTTCCCGATTCGCGTCGAGATGCACGACCTGACCCGCGACGACTTCGCCCGGATCCTCCGCGAGCCGCGGGCTTCGCTGGTCCGCCAGTACGAAGCCTTGCTCGGCACCGAAGGGGTGAAGCTGGAATTCACCAGCGACGCGATCGAGGCCATGGCCGACCTGGCCTTCCTGGTCAACCGCACGACCCAGAACATCGGCGCTCGCCGCCTGCACACGATCCTCGAGCGCGTTCTCGAAGACATCAGCTTCGATGCCCCCGACCGACAGAATCAGAAGATCGTCGTTGACGACAAGCTTGTCCGTGAGCGTCTCGAGGCGCTTTCCAAAGACGAGGACCTGAGCCGCTATATCCTTTGACCCGCACCGGCCCGGGGTCAAGATGTCGCGTTGCTTTTCACGGATCGCGGCATCAACTGGGGATGGAAGCCTGCGCGATCTGGGATCGAGTCGTCGCCAGGCCGCCAGCCGAAGCCTCCGCAGCCGCGCCCTCCGGATCGAGAATCCGGCTTTCTCGCTCCAGATCTCGCAGTCTGCTCGACCGTTACGGGCAGACCCGTGATCCTCGATTCGAGCCGGCCTTGTTTTCGCTGGTTTCAGAACATACTATAAAGAAATCTTCCTCTTTGGACCGACTTTCGCGATGTGGCGAGCGCATCGTGTACCTCCTTGCACGGGGCTGCCAGTCCAGTCCGGGTAATCGGCGTTCCATCGAATTGCTAAGAATGACTCATGTTACGCAAAGTGACGAGAGACGGTTATGGATACTCGGTCGTTGACCTGAACGACGTCCGCCATGTACTGGCCGTCGCGATTCCGGGCAACGGCGGTGATCTCCAGGAGCAGGCCCACGATGCCTTGCGGACCATCCAGGCGGTTCATGACGAGGAGAGTACCCGGGGATCGATTGTCCATCAGGCGGTGTTCGTGGCCGATCCGGAGCTGATTCCGGCCTGCCGCACGATCATCAACGAGTTCTACGGTGACGAGCTTCCCGCGACCTCGTATGTCATCCAGCCGCCTTGCCAGGGGAAGCTGCTGGCGATCGAGGCGATCGGGGTGGGCCGGGGCAAGGCCGAGGTCCGGATCGAGCGATTCAGCGACCAGCTAGTCCGGGTCACGCACAATGCGCTTTCCTGGGTGCACTGCGCCAACATCACTCCCCGCAACGGCATGACCGGCGTGTACAACCAGACGATCAGTTCCCTGTCGAAGCTGCGCGGGCAGTTGGCGAAGCTGGACCTGGGCTTCGACCACGTCATCCGCACCTGGTTCTACCTGAGCGGGATCGTCGCTGACGAAGGCGACACGCAGCGCTACAAGGAGCTCAACCGCGCCCGCAGCTCGTTTTTCGAGGGCGTGGAATTCCTGGACTGCTGCCAGACGGGCCTCCCTCAACCGCTTTCGCCCTATCCCGCGAGCACGGGGATTGGCACGGAGGGTCGCGGCATGATGTTGAGCTGCATCGCGCTGGCGACTGACCGGCCAGACATCGTGGCGATGCCGCTGGAGAACCCGCGCCAGATGCCGGCTTTCCACTATGCCTCCTCGCACAGTCCGAAGAGCCCCAAATTTGCGCGAGCCCTGGCCCTGTCTTGTGGCAACTACGCGACGATCTTCATCTCCGGCACGGCCAGCATCGTTGACTCGGAATCGCTGCACCTTGGCGACGTCGAGGCCCAGACCCACCAGACGATCGACAACATCGAAGCCCTGATCTCCGAGGACAACCTGCGGCGGCATGGTCTGCCGGGGTTGGGTACCACATTCGACAACCTGGGGCTGGTGCGAATCTACATCAAGCGGCAAGAAGACTTCGAGAAGACCCGGGCCATCTGCCGTTCGCGACTGGGTGACCTGCCGACGATCTATGCCGTGGCCGACGTGTGCCGTCCGGAACTGCTGGTCGAGATCGAAGGGATGGCGTTCGCACGGCGACCTTGAGCGTACCTTGCCGATTCTGTGGGGGCGACAATCTTGCCTACTCAACCTGACTCAAGCTCGGCAGCAGCCTCGTCCTCGCTGTAAGATAAAAGTCCCGGATGGACTCCCCGCCCCGTCTCTCGACCTTCCGGAGCACGCACCCGATGGTTCCCTTGCCCCAGAGCAGGTTCCTGCTTCTCACTTTGCCGATGCTCTTCCTGACCGGAGTGCTGCTGGAGAGCGGATGCCGGAGGCCCGCGGCGGACGTCGCGCCGCCGGGAAATCCCCCGGCGGCGCCGACAGCCCAGACCCTCGCGAGTGACGGCACGGTCAAGGCCCTGGCCGAGTTCAACCAAGGTGCCGCACTGCTCGAGCAGTACAAGTACGCCAGGGCCGCGGAAAAGTTCGAGGTGGTCGTGGCCGCCTTTCCAGCCTGGACGGCAGCTCGTTTCAACCTGGGACTGGCGCTCTTGAACCTGCCCGATGCGCCCGACGCCCTCGACCGTGCCGAAGCCGAGTTCCGGGGCGTTGTCGCCTTGGAACCCGATCATCGTTGGGCCCATTTCTGCCTGGGCGTGCTCTACGAGCACAAGGGGGATTTCGACAAGGCCCTGGACCATTTCGGCAAGGTCATCGGCAGTGACCCCGACGACCCGTTTGTTGGTTTCGAGTACGCGGAGACTCTCCGCAAGCTAAATCGCAACCCCGAGGCGCTCCAGGTGCTGGAAAAGGACGTCGAGCACGATCCCGGCTTCGTATCGGCTTTCTACAGTCTGGGCATGCTCTACAACCGGATGCGCCAGAGGGACAAAGCTGTTCAGATCTTGAAGCGGTTTGGTGAGCTCAAGCCCCAGGAGTTGGCTGTTGGATCTTACGGAGTGGTCGAACCCTACGCGGGCAAGGGCAAGTTCACCCAGGCGCCCGCTCAGCCCGAAGCCGGCGGCGAGCACCTGACCACCTGCGCGCGGCTGGCCGATCTGGACAGTGATGGCGACCTTGACCTGCTCGCGATGCGGATCAAGGCCGGTTCGGCAACGGCATGGGGTCAGACCGAGTTTCATGCAACGGCACGGGGTCAGACCGAGTTTCAAGTTAACTTGAAACTCGGTCTGACCCCACCGCTCTCGGTCTGACCCCACCGCTCTCGGTCTGACCCCACCGCTCTAGTTAACTTGAAACTCGGTCTGACCCCACCGCTCGACCCCACCGCTCTGGGACCCCACCGCTCTGGACCCCACCGCTCTGCGGGTTATTTGACCTGCATTATGGAAGCCGCCAGTTGGATAGGGTGAGGGGATAGCCGAACTGCTGGACGCGCTGAAAGTCGGACGTGTTGCCGGTGACCAGTTCCAGCCCGTGCTCCAGGGCAATCGCGGCGATCATCGTATCGGCCAGGCCGATGGGTTGGCCGATACGGTCCAGCCCGGCCCCGATCCGGCCAGCCAGGTCGGCGGCGTCCGCGAAGGGAAGCACCTCCATCGAGGGAAGCGAGGCGCGGAAAGCGTTGAGGCGGCGGAAGCTCTGTCGTTTCTCCAGGCCCCAGATGGCTTCCGCGACGGTGACGGCCGAGAGGGTATAGCGGCCGAAGGCGCTGAGGTAGGCGGCGGCGTGGCGGGCAACGGTCGGGTCGATTCCCTTGCCGATTTCCGAGAGGATGTCGGTGTCGAGCAGGGATTTATTCACCGGGGATGGCCCGCCAGGGTTCCTCGCGCCGCCGTTGCATCGCCTCGGCCACGATCTCGTCTATCTCGTCGGGGGCGTCCCGCCAAATGCCCAGCAGCGGGTCGGGGGGTGCGCCGGTGTCCGTGGGCGTTGGCTTCGGCTGCTGCGTGATCGTGCGCAGCAGCAGGCGGGCGGCCTCGGCCATCGCGTCATCGACGGACGCGAACCGGCCGCTTTGCACGGCCACCTGGATCGAGGTTTCCAGGTCGTTGGGTAAGTGGATCGTCATAGCACGGTTTCCCCTGGGGACGGAAACAGGGACGCAGCTAGTCCTGAATCAAGCGTGATATATAACCCGGAGGGCAAGATTTCTCAAGAAAAGCTTGAAAACCCCGCAGGTTTTTGGAATAATGTAGAAGAGAACATGGTCTCATTATTCCAAAACAAGGGGGCTTTCGAGTGAGCGCTACTCTCCGAAAAAAACGTGAGGCCCGCAAGAAGAGATTCTGCCAGGAAGCTCGACGGCGAATTAAGAAACGACTCGACAA